>NZ_JBQWLT010000003.1:0-418110 GCF_052545375.1 Halobellus sp. GM3
TACTACTACAATTTTCAACGACCGCACCAAGCGCTAGATGATCGAACGCCAGCGGAGGCTGTTAACTAGACAGTGCCTTTTGCCGTATTATATAGACCCACAGTGCAATTTGCGATGTTAATGTATTATGTATCAGAAATATAGTTATTGAGTAATAACATCTATGTAATTTATGATATGGCGGGACACTATCTTGTTCACGAACTCATTCAGCACCGACAAGGGTAGCGGCGGGTGACTGGTCCGGCTCAGTCGTCTGTCCGTGGATCCCACGTATCTGAACGTCTCCGTAGTCCGGTGTTCGACGGTCGCAGTCTCAGCTACAGGTGGTCGAGGATCTGATTGGCAGCGGTGTCCGGGCTGTTCGTCTCGCTGTCGCTCTCCTGTCTGTCCCCGTTGTCCCACGTGGTCTCGGGACGGCTCTGCAGGATGAAGAACTGCTTCGTCTCACCCCGCTCTTCGATGGCCCACTCGATGTCCTGCGGTTCGTCGTAGTGCTGCTCGATCGTCTTCGCCAAGTCGGTTAATTTGATCAGTTCATCGGCCGTCACAGACGGGACATCGCGTTTGTCGTCGTCGATGTCGACTTCCTCGGTGCCGGCATCCGTGGGGACTGTCATCACGTCTTTGTCCGGAACGTTCCGATCGACGATCTTGTAAACCGGCTTATCTACGAGGAAGCTGTCCGGGGTGACGATTCCGCTCACGACCGCCTCGCCCAGCCCCCAGTTCGATTCGATCCGGACTTTCGACTGATCGCCGTTCGAGGGGTTGACCGTGAACATCACGCCGGACGATCGAGCCGCCACCATTTTCTGGATCCCGACGCTGATGAGCACGTCATCGCGGTCGAATCCGTGTTTCTCACGGTAGGTGATCGCCCGCGAAGTGAACAGACTCGCCATGCACTCTTTCGTCCGCTGCGTGACTGTCTCGAAATCAGTCACGTTGAGGTAGGTGTCCTGCTGCCCGGCGAAACTCGCATCGGGCAGGTCCTCGGCTGTCGCCGACGACCGGACGGCGACCTGCAAGTCGTCCGTCTGCGTCTCCGCTTGGAGGCGCTCCCACGACGACCGTAGCTCCTCGGCGAGGAACGGGGGGAGTGGTGCGCTTTCGATACGATCGCGGATGTCGCGGCTTGCGGCCGCGACAGCGTCCTCGTCGTCGATATCCACGTCGGCGATGCGGTCACTGATGAACGCATCGAGCGACTGCTCCTCGAGGAAGGCCTCATAGAAGTCCGTGGTGACGGCGAACCCGGGTGGGACTTGGACGTCGTCACCGGCCGCCATCAGCTCGCCGAGCGACGCGTTCTTCCCACCCACAAGCCCGATATTGTCTTTCGAACACGCTTCGGACGCGAAATTCAGGGTGTATAACGGATCAGTCATGTTGTCTTCTTGTCTACGTGGATTACTTATGGCTTTCACTCTGCTTTTTCGAGGATCTCGACGGTCCCCTCGTTACCGTTTACGCGGATTCGATCGCCGGTCTCGACGCGAGACGTCGCCGTCCCGACGCCGGTGACGGCCGGCAACCCGTACTCACGGCAGACGATGGCGGTGTGACTCGTTGCGCCGCCGTTATCCGTGACTGCCCCCGCGACCTTCGAGAACACGGGTGTCCAGTCCGGATTCGTGAGCGGCGAGACGAGTATCTCGTCCCGCTCTACGTCGCTCAGATCGCTCCCCGATTTGACGACTCGCGCCTTTCCTTCCGCCGTTCCGGACGAGGACGCGAAGCCGCTCATACCGTCGTCTGCTCCCTCTTGGGACGAACCGAGCCAATTCTGGACGGTCTCCGTCGTGATGCCCCAGAGCATGATCACCATCGGGTCCGTGACCTCCTCGGGCGGCTCGCCGATCGCCGGTGGGGGCGTCCACTCTTCGGCCGCATCGAGGATGCGTTTTCGTTCGGCGGCCTCCTCTCGCCAGTAGTGCGGCGTGTGCGCGCCCTTCCCCTGAGACCACACGCGGGCGAGATCCGCGAGGAGTTCCGGAACTTCGTTTCGACCGAACAGCGTGATGTCACCGGGCTCATCGAGGAGCCCGTGAGTGACGAGGAGTTCGCCGAACTCGTCGAGCTTTCGGAATATCGCGGTGTGAAGCCAGTTCTCGATCCAGAACTGGTGGTCCTCGGCGTGGTTGTACACTGTCAACACCAGTTGGTGCGCCTTGTCGAACCGATCGCGCTCGGCGTCGCTGAGGTAGTTCCGGTACTCGTCGACGATCTCCTCGCGCTCTCGCTGCAGCGCCTCGATATCACGCCGGATCTCTCTCCCGTCTTGAAGCGCGGTCACCTTCTCATAGAGGTGTTCGAACGGCTGTTCGAGCGTATCGAGCCACGATCCGTCCGCGCTGTGATACCCCCTGCTGACCGTGATGTGGAACCACGGGTCCTTCGCTTCCTCGAAGGCCTCGAGGAACTCGCGACCCGCTTGTGTCTCCTCGAGGCGGGCCGTCTTCTCGTCCGGTGTCGCCTCTGCGGTGAGGATTTCCGTAACGTCCTCACCCAGTTCCACCGCTTGATGTGCGAGATCGTTTAAGACCTTGTCAGCGACGAACAGATCCGTTTCGAGACCGGTAACCATCTTTCCGATGGCGTCATCGCTGATGTCCGGGAAGAGTTCGTCGCACGTCTGCTTGAACGAGAGGTACGCTAAGTACACCAGGTTGAGGTACTCGAAGTGCCGCTGCCACCCCCGAAGGGTCAGCTCCTGTAACCGATTGTAATTGCTCTGAATATTCACTGACTCGGGATAGAGCCCCTCCGCCTCGAAGACGACCTCCTCGGGGGCGTACTCGGGAAGCTGATCCGGGACCTCGATATCGCGGATCTCCTCGCCGATCTCTTTGACGGCGGGGAGCCACTCGTCCTCGTAGAGCTCCTCGAAGTTCTGATAGATGTACTCGCTCCGGTCGGCGAACACCGACTCGCGCTCCTCGAGGAGATCCGGGTCCGTACACGGCACCGGGGAGGCGTACGAGTACCCCGCGATGATCCTCAGATCGATTCCCATCGCCGGTGGAACGGCGAATACGCGACTCTGCGCTTGTGACAGTTGCATCACGATCGATTCGACGCAAAGTGTGATATCCCACGGGCGGAGGGGTTTCGGGCTGTCCTTCTGGTCCCAAAACCAGAATCGGTCCTTCTCTACGTCCGTCCGCTCCGGGGACTCCCCGAACCGAAAGTATCGGGGATACATCTCTTCCCAACCCTCACACGCTTCGGGCACCTCGACCTCGTCTGGCCACGGAAACCGATCCACCGGATCTGAATTGCCGTAATCTGTCATGGGCCTCTATAACACCCTATGGTATGGGATCTCTCTGGCCTATATTATATCTTTGGATTCATAACGAACAATTACTCCTCCCCACGAGCGCCGCGATACATCGATGCGGCAGACGCACGCGCTAGGCGGTCTCTCGAAGGGCGCGGTCTACATACTCGCTAGAATCGGAGACGTGCGGTGCATACTGATGGCCCTCACTGTATACCGGTAATATCCCACCCCGTTACGGCCGTCACCGAGACGAGACGGGACCAGTCCGTATCAGTGATCGTGCGGTCCGTGCGGGGTCTCCAAGAATTCCGAAAAGAGATCGGTGTCATACGCCGTGAGCTCAGCGAGCATCGCCGGATGTAACCGGAGTTCGGTTCGTTTCACCGGGGCGCGGACAACGAGCGCGTCCCCCGTCGGTGTCGTCGCCTTCGAGACTACGACGTCCGCGTACTCGTTACTCACCTCGACGGATTCGACAGCCGATCGTGCGTCGTCGCTCGTATCCCGCCCGGGTGGGAGATCACAGCCTAGCTGGTCCGCCAAGTCCGCCGCCGTTTGCCAGGAGAGGCTTTCGAGACCGAGTGCGTCGACTCGGATCTGTCGCGGGGACCCCTCCACGGACCCCGATTCGATCTCGAGGAGTTGCCCTCGGGGGGTCAATAGCTTCCGGACGGTCGCCGAGTCGGATCCCGCGGTCACGTCGAACTCCGCTGCGATCGTCGTTCGGGGACTCATAGGAAGACCGAAATTTTGTCGATCGGCGGGACGGCGTGATCGAGGAACACGTGCCGCTTTGCGATCGTGAACGTCTCCCCGTCGGGACGGAGAACGTCCTCTCTGCGGCCCGCGAGGAACGTGTGCGATGCCGAGTCTCCCTGCCCGTAATACAGGAGCAGGTAACTCTCCGCCTCGACAGTGCCGTCGTCCCTCTCGCTGGCGCGCACGTTTGTCACGAAACGGCGCGTCCGGGAGGGCGGCCGTTCGGACCAAGCGTATTCCGACTCGAACCGTTGGACCCGCGCTTGTAGCGAGCCGTAGTCCTCGTCGAAATAATACGACGAGCGGCTGAAACTGTCGTTCACGTGTTCCCGTGTGATTCGCAGCGGCGCCTTATACTCGACGTCTTCCGCGAGCAGAGCGAGCCACTCCTTCTGGTCGCGCTGATCCAGAAGCGACGCCTCATCGTAGAGGAACTGTTCGACGCGTCGCTCCAAGAGGAGCTGCTCCAGTTCTGACTCGCGGGTCGTATTCGTCGCCATACTACGCACCGTCCTCCGTCCGATCACACTCACCCGATGAGTCGCACTCGCCCGCCTGTTGGCAACCCCTCGACAGGTCACTCGCGTCGCGAGGCGTTGAGAGGTGCTCGAACCACTGATCGTGGAACTTCTGCATCCCCACCTCTTCTAAGTTGATCGCGTAGACGGTTCCCGGGCCGGGCCACTCCTCGTCGTAGGCGACTTCGCTCATCTCTTCTGTACCCATCTGATAGTTGAGTTCCAGTCCGTGCTGCTTCGCGAACGTCGAGTCGGCGACGTCGGTGATCCCGTTCCAGATGGCGATATCGTCCTGTTCGAAGTTCCCAGAGGGGCCGAAGTTGGACATATACACCTTGTATATCCGCTCTTTGACCTCCTCAGAGGCCCGCTTCGGGGCGAACGCCCAACTCCATATCTCGGTTTTGTTCGGACCGAGCGGTCGCCATTTCCGGAGACCGAGGAAGCCGGTAACGTCCTTGTTCGGATCGTCGGTGATGTCGCCGAAGTTCAGAAACGCCAGGTTCGGGAACACGCTCCCCGTGAACGAGAGCGCCTCCTTGGCGGCCTCGTACTGCTCGGCCGTCACGTTGTCCGGATTGAACAGCTCCACGATCTCGTCGGGATACGTCATGAACACGTCTTCACCCTCGACCATTCGAGTACTGGTCGTATGGCCGTCGCAGTGGACGTGTCGGTCCTTCGTCTCGCCGGCGCCGGCGACCCCTACGGTGTCGCTCCCGCCGAGTCCGAGCTGCTTGATCGAGTGGTGAGCAAAGCCGGTGTGATAGCTGTCGCCGGCGAAGTTGTCCGCTCCCGTCTTCCAGTTCGTCTCCACTACCCAGCGGTGCGGTTCACCGATAACTTCCATCCCGCCGTCGGGGAGCTTGAACTGGATGTCGAGGTACCACGTGAACTCACCTAAGTGCTCTTCGAGACTCTCACCGGAATCCGAAAGCGAGGCGAACACCAGCCCCGCGTAGCTGTCCACACGGGGCGCACTGTGGAGGCCGTGTTCCTCCAGCGCTAAGTTCTTGAACGCGATCTCCTTTTGCGGCACCCCCACGAGCTCTCCGGTGTTCTTGAACGTCCACCCGTGGTACGGACAGCGGAAGTGAGAGGTGTTCCCCTGCTCAGCGCGGCACAGTTTCGCACCGCGGTGGCGGCAGCTGTCGAAGAGGACCTGAATTTCGCCGTTCTTGTCCCGGACGAAGATGAACGGATCACCCGCGATGTAGCGGCGGGCGTAGTCTCCCTCTTCGGGTATCTCGGACTCGTGACCGACGAAGATCCACTCGCGGCCGAACAGCCGGTCGAGTTCCAGTTGGTGGACCGTCTCGCTGTTGAACGTCTGCAGCGGAAGTTTCCCCTCACCGAGCGATGATTCGATCTCGGCGAGGAGATCGGCGTGGTCGTCCGATGAAGGTTCCTCTGCGGTGACTTTGCTCTCGGTTGATGACATTCACTCTCAATATCTCGACTCCCATTATTTAATGATTGTGGTGGTGGGGGACACACTTCGAACGCTTCTCTCGAATCAGCCCCCCCTTCCGTTTCTCAGCGGAGCGTTCTGTCGACCGACATTCGGACGTTCTTGACCTTGGTGTAGTGGTGTAACGCCGCTGTCGCGTACTCCGAACCGATCCCGCTCTGTTTGTACGCGGGGAACGGCACCTGCGGAATCGGCGAGGCGTAGTTATTCACGGTGACTGTTCCTGCTTCGAGGTGGTCAGCGATGCGGTTCGCCCTGTCGAGATCGCTCGTCCAAACGCCCGCGTACAAGCCGTACTCCGTGTCGTTCGCTCGTTCGACGACTTCCCGCTCGGAATCGAACCGATAGACGGTCAGGACGGGGCCGAATATCTCTTCACAGGATACTGCCGCGTCGTCGGGAACGTCTTCGATCACGGTCGGTTCGTAGAAGTTCCCCTCCTCGAAGGGGATACGGCCACCCGCGGAGATAGATCCTCCCGCCTCACGTGCAGAATCGACGTACGACGCGACTTCCGACTGCGCCGAGGGCGAGATGAGCGCTGACACGTCGGTCTCGTTCGGATCTCTCTGTACGTTCATCGCTTCGACCCGAGACACCACCCGATCGATAAACTCGTCGTAAATCCCGTCCGCGACGAAGAGACGAGTCCCGGCGTAACAGCTCTGCCCGGCGTTGTTGAACAGTTTGACTGCCCCCTCCGCGGCCGCCTCCTGATCCGCGTCGGCGAACACGATGTTCGGGCTCTTCCCGCCGAGTTCGAGGTTCAACGGAATCAGCCGATCTGACACCGACTCCCGGATGTGGAGACCCACCGCTTTCGATCCCGTGAAGGTCAGCTCACTGATTCTATCGTTCGTGACTAACGCTTCGCCGGCCGTTGATCCCCGCCCGGAGACGATGTTCAGCACGCCGTCGGGCAGTCCGGCATCGCTGGCTGCGCGTCCCAGTTCGTGAACGGCCATCGGCGCCAACTGCGCGGGCTTGGCAACGACGGTATTTCCGCACGCCAGCGCGGGAGCGATGCTCCTCGAGCCCAAGAGCAGCGGCGAGTTCCACGGGATGATGTGCCCGGTCACACCGAGGGGTTCTCGCCGCGTGTAGTCGAACTCCTCGTGTGAAAGGGGAACCGTTTCGCCGGTAATGCGGTGGGTCAACCCCGCGTAGTACTCGAAGTACTCTGCCGCGTACTCGACGCTTCGCGCTGAGTCCGACAGCGAACGTCCGGTCTCTTCGGTGTGGCGCTCCGCGATCTCCGTCTTGCGTGCTCGGAGTTCGTCAGCGACGTCCCGGAGGTGGTGTCCTCGAGTGACCGGGTCGACTGTCCGCCACTCCTCGAAGGCCGAATCGGCCGCTGCGACCGCGGACGCGACGTCCGATTCATCCGCGAGTGCGATACTGGCTACTGGCTGATTCGACGATGGGTCACGCACCGTCGCCGTCTCCGAGCGCGACAGCGTCTCCCCATCGACGAGTAAATCGTACTCTCTCATCGGCTGATAGGCGTTCGAGCGCTTCTGATATAAAAGTTCAGCTATCGCGCGGTAGTCGAGAGACCGATAGCGTCACTCGGTCGCCTCACTCCTGTGTGATGACGCTTCGGACGCCGTTCCCGTCGGATATCCTCTCGAACGCGGTGTCCAGTTGGTCGAGCGAGTACGTCTGGCTGACGAGTTCGCCCAGGGGGAGTCGACCGGACGCCGCGAGCTTCGCGAACCGGGGAATGTCCGTCGAGGGACGGAGCGATCCGCCGACGTTCCCGACGATCCGCTTTCCGGCGGTGAACGCCCCGGGCGGTATCTCGAAGTGATCGGCCGAGCTCGTCGCCGTGGAGACGACCGTTCCGCCGGGACGGACCGCGTCGATTGCCTGGGCAACCACGTCCGGACGGCTGGTACACTCGAACGCGTACGCGACTCCGCCGCCTGTGACGTCCCGAATCGCGTCTACGGGGTCGATCTCGCGGGAGTTGACCGTGTGCGTGGCCCCTAAATCCCCGATGAACGACAGCTTCTCGTCGACGACATCGACAGCGACGATGGGGTCGGCCCCGGAGAGCTTCGCCCCGAGAACCGCGCTTGACCCGACGCCTCCGCAGCCGAATACCGCGACCGGTTCGCCGGCCGAGACGCCGGCTGTGTTCGTCACCGCCCCGAGTCCGGTCGTCGCGCCGCAGCCGAGGAGCGACGCCTCTGGGAACGGGAGTCCGTCGGGTATCTTCACGGCGGTCTGTTCGGCGACGACGCAGTGGGTCGCGAACGACGACTGTCCGTAGAAGTGGTTCACCGCCTCGCCGTCGCGGGAGAGCCGTCGAGTGCCATCCAACAACGTCCCCTGCTTGACGACGGATCGGCGCTCACAGAGGTGGGGATCACCCCGTTCACAGAACGCGCACTCCCGGCAGAACGGGAGCACCCAAAGCACGACACGATCGCCCACAGAGAGCGACGAGACGTCGTCGCCGACGGCGTCGACGACGCCGGCCCCCTCGTGTCCCAACACGATGGGGTGGGGCGCCTCCGAAGTCCCCACGTACCGATGGTGGTCGGTGTGACAGACGCCCGTCGCCCGGACGTCGACACGGATTTCACCCGCCTTCGGTTCGGCGAGTTCGAGTGTTTCGATCGAGAGATTCCGTGGCTCCTCTAAGACTGCCGCAGTGATGCGTGTCATGTGTAACGTTTCGACCTCTCTGAGAGGTTTTCCCGGTGACCACTAAAGTGTGTGGTATAGTAGCGTTCGCACGTCTTCGCGCACGCGACCGCACGCCGTCGTGCGATCGGATGCGCAATCAGTTGCGAACGCCACCGTATCTTGGGCCGCGTTCATCGTTCTCTCACCTGCGCCGCGCACATCGTCTCTGTCGGTCTGCTTAGGTTTCAGTGACAATTTCGCCCGCTTCCAGCCACACTCCGAGCGCATTCGGAAGCGACGTCTGCCGGATCTTTCTGACGACGTCGTCGATCGGATACGAAACCCGGTGGAGCGTACAGGTAGCGGTCGCCAACTCAACCACCGCGTAGGCGGCACGGGGGTCTCCGTCGCGTGGCTGTCCCACACTTCCCGGATTGACGAGGAGTCGGTCCCCGAAGGACTCGGCGTGCTGAACGTGTGTATGCCCGTGGACGAGAACCGATTCGCCGTCGAACAGGTGGATCCCGTACTCCTCGGGGTAGAGTCGACCGTCTTGGTCACCGGGCTTGCCGTGGACCAGCTTGGCGGTACCGCCCTCGAGAGACAACTCCGCCGGAAGGGCCGCGAGGTACTCCATCTCCTCGGGACCGAGTCGGTCGTGGGTCCAGACGCCCGCCGCTCGCGCGAGTTCGCTCGGTCGGATCTCGGCGTCACCGCCGCGTTCGGGTTCCGATGCCGTTCCCATCGCGTCGATGTCCGTGCTGATCTTCCGATCGTGGTTCCCCTGGATACTGATGATTTCCTCGTCGGCGAAGGTCTCTAAGACTCGGTGCGGAAACGGGTTGTACCCCACCGCGTCTCCGCAGTGATAGATCTGATCCACGTCCGGCATATCGGCGAGGACCGCCTCGAGGGCCGGCTGATTTCCGTGTACGTCGCTTATCAGTCCAACGTCCATATCGATTACTCCACGTTGGAGTATTTAAATTTTCCAAATCCGCGAGCGCGTTCCACCGCCGCTCGGAAGCAAACGGCTGTTCCGTCGGTCGCCACCTGCAGCTCCCAATGCTTCGACTCAACCGGAAGATCTGGATAATGTTTCCAAATTGCCGGAACACAGTGTTATAATTTACCGGGGGATAATGAACGACTATGGCAAACGAACGGGAGGGTTCCGGTACGATCGGAACGTTAGCGAAAGGCCTTCAGATCATCGAGGTCATCGAAGAGGAGCAATCAGCGACTCTCACGGAAGTGGCAGACAGGATGGGAATCGCCAGAAGCACGGTCCACGATCACCTCACAACGCTGGTGGAGCTCGAATACCTGATCAAGAACGACGGCGTGTATCGGCTCGGTTTAAAGTTCGCGAGGCTCGGAACGAACGCCACAGCGACCGTTCCGCTGTCGGACACGATCACACCGTATTTAGAGCGATTGGCTGCCGAGACCGGAGAAACGGTGTGGTTTCTCGTCGAGGAACGCGGTAAAGCCATATACCTCGGACACGCGGAAGGCGAGCAGGGCATCAAGACCGAACACTTCATCGGTGGCCGGTCGCCCCTGCACTGTCACGCGGGTGGAAAGGCGATTCTCGCGCGGCTGTCCGAAGACCGCGTCACCGACATCATCGAGACACACGGCCTTCCGGAAATAACGGAACACACGATCACCTCCCGGGACGCCCTCCTCGAAGAGTTAGAGCGTATCCGCGAACAGGGATACGCCCAAAACTACAGCGAGCAGATCGAAGCGACGAGATCCGTCAGCGCGGCGATCGTCGTCGACGACGAAGTTCTCGGCGCGATCAGCGTCGGCGGGCCCGCACACCGCCTCCGAGGGGAACGGTTCGAGGACGAACTGCCGAATCAGGTTATGAGCACCGTGAACGAGATCCGGCTCAACCACCTGTATTCGTAGACAGGAGTCCACAGACGCTATCCCGTTACATCCGTAATTTTGTAATGGTCTCTTTGTCCACCGACGCCCGCTGGTCTCGGTCAGAGTTCGTCTCGGGGGATGTTTCAGTAGCGAGGTTCAACTAGGATCAAAAGTGGCACGGAGCATTTTCTGAGTGATATACGAAAGTCTAGTTCCGCTGGTTGTACCGACCAGATTGGGTTAGATTTGTCGTGCAGGGAAACGCCGCACCGATAATATATCATCACCTAAAATTATTCTAATATTTAGTATATAGATCTAATCTTTATTTTTGATATGATTGAGGCATTGAGCCCATTTGGCTGGCATAAATTCATTCGCGGGACCGATCTATATACCTCAACCAGACGAAGTCAGAATAATGCTGCGATTGAAGAGACAGTGACCCAACGTAACGATTCGGCGGATTCTGATTCAAACAAATTTCCCTATACAGACCTCAAAAACGGTTCGAAAACGAGTTTCACCATACATCTTATTCTGAATTGTGAGAGGAACATCGTCAATGATGGAGTATTTTCGTTGGCGGTGCCCTGACGCACACGCTGCTTGCACTTGGTGAGATATCTATTTCAGATCTGAACAATATAGAACACCAATATAAGTACATTATATCTTATGCTAGAATATATTTATCAAATACACTAATGACGGTGAAAACAGAAACTACTGATTAGTGATTCAGAACGTTCTCCTTTACCCAGAATCAGCTTCTCAGAAGAACGTGTGTCTGTTCCGCGCCCATTTGTGTAGGGGCCGCGAGAGGGCAATATTCGAGTGAACGAAAATCACACCCGCCTTCTCGTTGATCGAGCTTTCGGCAGTACCTCTCTAGGAATTCCAACTGCACCCTATAGTACCGTTCTGGCCGTACGGCCAGAAATAGCGGTAGGGATGAAAAACGCCGTCACCCAGCGGATCTGGTCTGACAGGTTCGCTTCGAACGATACCGAGCTGCACACACCGACTAGGGTTGTTCGTATCGGACACGGCTTCGTCCGTGTCCATTCTCCAGTCTCATCAATCACCTGCGACGTGTGATTCTCCAATCCCCTACTGAATCTCCGGTTCTCTCACTTGGATCATAGTATTAACATCACGCATAGGTTCCGATGAACTCAGCGAGATGGGCATTGAATTCATCCGCCTGCTCCCACTGTGGCCAGTGTGCTGCCTGTTCGTAGACGTGGATTTCAGATTCCTTGAGGAGGCTGTCGTTGACGTACCTCATCGTATCGGCCGGCGTACCGGGATTGTGATCGGTGTGAATAATCAAAGTCGGTACGTCAATACGCTTGAAATCATCGTCTCCGATACGTCCGAACTCGGATGTCGATTCGTAAATCGTCGGCATTTCAGCTTTCACATCTTCGCGCTGATAGAGTCGGTAGCGAATGTCAACGAGTTCCTGCGGCGGTTCATCGTGAAAGAGCCACTCCACTCGCCGTTCGACGAGGTCCCGTGGGTAATTATGTTCAATCATCTCTTTTGTTCGGTCCATAAGATCCTGATTTTCGGCATCCATCTGCGTGATCTGCTCGTCCGATAGCGCGCGTCGATGCAGGTCCTTTGTGAGCCCCGCCGTCGTATTCAGACAGATCGTTTCGAGGTGATCAGAGCGGTTGACTGCCATCCAACTCGTGATCCAGCCTCCGAGCGATTCGCCCGACAGATGTACGGAATCATAGTCGAGATGATCGATGAACGCTTCGACGTGGTTCGCGTAATCTTCCAGCCTATAAGACCCCGGCTTGCTAGTAAACCCGTGGCCGAGCAGATCAATCGCGTAGACGGCCCGATCTTCGAGTGTCGTTGCGAGCGTGAGCACGTTCTTCAGATACGCCTCGGCGTGGCCGCCAATGCCGTGTAAGAGCACGAGCGGAGGTTCGGAACCACTCCCCGCGTGCAAGCACCGTGTTCGATACGTCCCGTCGTCGAAATACGAGATTTCTCCACCAAGCATGTCAACCCATGCGCTGGTCGTTTCAGGCATACGTTGACGGATTACTGCGGTACCACATTAAACCTGCTGGAGGGAACCGTTGCGGATACAGACACCGATATGGACCACTCGGATCGCCAAAAACCGATATTGGGTTAGGATGATTGTTAGCAGGTAACGTCCTCAACTGAACAGCCGCAGTCCTCGCCCAGCAGCTGGTCAGCCCATCAAGTGCTTCGAATTACTCCGGCGGTGCGGCCTGTCCCTCTTCCGGATCGTAGGTGACTTCTTTTCCCCACCAAAAAAGGCCATCCTGCATCTCATCGGGGTACCACGTGACCGGCTCCCAGTTCGGGTCAAGGATAGAGTATCCCCCGGCGAAAAGCTCGATCTGGTGTCCAGAGGGTTCGAGGTGGTACAGGTAGTGGGCCTGTGAGACGCCGTGTTTGCCCGGTCCGCCCGTCAACTGTACCTGCTGGTCGCGCAGAACGTCGGCCGATCGGTAGAGGTCACCCTGCGAGGGCAGATAGTACGCGAGGTGGTTGAGCTGTCGTTCGGGCGCTTTGACGAACGCGATTTCGTGCACCAGCGGTGAGACACTGATCCAAGTCGCGATCTTTCCGTCGTCCTCGTCCACAATCTCCTCACGGAGGGAGAAGTCGAGGACATCTTCACACCACGCTGTGGCTTCCTCGACGTTCGGAACGAAGAAATTGATATGGTCGATCCGACGGGCTTCTGCTCCACGATCAACGCGCTTCTGAGGCTGATTCTTTAATCCACTTTTTTCCTCGTCGTCTATCTCGACGCGGTCTATCTCGTGAAAGAGTTCGAACTCGAATCCCGCTGGCGAATCGAACCGGATCGATCGGCCGTGGTGAGGTTCGGACCCTTCCGAACGCCACTCGATCTCGTACCCCGAGTCTTCGATACGTGACGCATACTCATCGAGGTCGTCGTCAGTCTCCGTTTGCAGTGCGACGTGACCAATGCCAGGTGCTTCCGACTCAGTGAGGATCAGCGTGTACGCTTCCCAGTCCCCCCACGCCCGCATATAGATGCGACCGTCCTCTCTGAACTCTTCTTCCAGACCCAGTACGTCGTGAAAGTGATCACGGGAAGCCTCAAGGTCGGGACATAGCAGTTCCACATGGCCTAGTGTTGCAACAGCCATAGGTACCGATCTATACCAATTATACTTTAAGGTTTGGTTCGGCCAACCATAATCGGAACGCCAATGTGGATTTCACACCGCTGACGCTATCTGTCGATGCCGTAGATGGTAGTGCTGACGACGTTTTCGATTCCAGTGACACCGTTGGCGTTCAACACGATAATCCAGTCGTTGCTTACTCAGTTGGTGATGGCTGCAGAACTCGCTGGGCGATTTCAGGTGCGAACAGCGCCTCATTCGGTTTTTCGAGTCGTGCAACCCGCGAAAACGCGTCAGAGACGATCGGATCCGTGTGTGCAGTTTGGATGAGCTCTCCGAGATACCAATTGATGACATCCAAATCGTGTGTTTCCGCGCCGTCCGATGTGGTATCGAGGAATGATTTGATGCTCGCAAGGAACCACGGAACAGGAACCCTTTGAGGCTTATCGCCCTCTGTTTGGGGGAAGGTAAAGTCAGAGCAGACGGCAAGGAACCACGGAATATCGATGATTTCTCCGATCGAATCGAAGAACCGTGGGGCGAGGTTTTCCTGACCGCCGTCAGCCAGCGTGTGGTGCAGTTGAAGCGCTTCAAGCGCGGCTACCGACATCCCCTGGCCGTAAATTGGATTGAAACTGGTAATTGCGTTCCCGATGACCAGCAAGTCCTCGGGGAACTCATCGAGGTGTTCGTACCGACGTCGCTGACTGAACGGGAATGGGTACTTGGTGATCTCGTCAGTCGTCCACGACTGCTCTCTGAGGAGATCTGCGATATCGGGGCCCGGTAATGAGTCGGCAAATTCGACGAATCCGTCTCGGGTCGTCGGTGGGTGATCTTCGAACATCCCGATGAGAGTGACAACCCATTGATTGTCCTCTATCGGTACAGCAGTCGCTGTCCGGTGACCGTTGGGCATACCTGGTGACGGAGCGTACAGGAACGCTCGACGGTCGTCTGGCGGCCGTTCGATCGTCACACTACAGTATGCTAGATCTTGGTGGACCTTCTCGACCGGTGGTCTGGTATAGCCGTGGCGTTCGAGCCAGTCGGGCGTGTGGGAACGGCGGCCAGTCGCGTCTACGACGAGATCAGACCTGAGTTCGATACGGCCCTCATCTTCGTAGGCGACACCATCAACTGATTCCCCGTCGTCGCTCGATAGATATTCTACGACATGACAACCGTCGCGGATGGTCACGCCGTCGGTGTCGGCGACGTGGTTTCGGACTGTGTTCTCGAACAGGGGGCGGGACGCCGTGTACGATGGCAGGCGACGATCCCCGTTTGCGAGGTAGTCGCCGATTTGGTAACGATGCAAGTCGGTCGATTCGTCGATCAACACCCCTCCGGACGAGATCAGGTCGTCACAGAACCCCGGCAAAAGGTCGGCAATCGTCGACCGGCCGCCCTCAAGCAACACGTGCACGTGGTCGCCCTGTGGTACACCACGTCGAACTTCAAGTGTGTCCGAAAGTGTATCGCGCTCGAGTAGCGTTACCTCCTCGTAGTAATCGGCGAGCACTCGAGCAGTAACCAGTCCTGCCATACTCCCGCCGATCACGATCGCGTGTTGGTCGATTATATCGGTCTGTTCACTGTTGTACCGCGGAACAGTCTCTAGGGTCATTGGCTTCCTCGTCCAACACGGTGCGAGTCAAAGTATAAATAAGTACTGTTTATGATGGTGATAGATTATGATGGACCGTAAGTGGCTGTGAGATATAGTCCCACACGGCTGATTTTGCACTGCACGTAATCTCCTTAGCCTTAGACAGTTGAATAGATGAAATAACAAATGTACAGATGTTACAAACATTGCGTCTGGACTAAAGAGGGTATCAGGTCGACTGATATTCCCCCATCTGTCAGGGGGCACCCAAATCCATCAAAAGGAAATCATCGCCGCTGATCGGCTGATTTACGAACCGCGTAAGTGTGGTGGTGGCGACCTATAGTTTGTCGGCTACGATGGACCGGAATAATTATAATTATGGTTGTTAACTACTGGCGTATGAGACGGGACGAACGGATCGACAAAATCGACGAACTGGTTTCGTCGAAGCACGATCTCCTTTCGCACCTCAGAGATCAGTCCGTGTCGACGCAGGCCCAGTTAAGCGAATCACTCGGAGTGACAGTGGCAACGATTTCACGGAACCTCTCGGACCTCGAAGAGCACGGGTTGGTAGATCGCTCAGATGGGCAGTATTCGCTTACGACGTTCGGCGAGCGCGTGCTCAAGCGCAATATCCAATATCGGGCGGATTTGGCGGAGGTCTGTACGTTTGAGACGGTCCGCTCAATCTTTGACGAAGCAATCGACTACCACGCGCCAATACTCTCCGATTGTGAAGTCGTGTTCTCCGACCAGAAGGCACCGGATGCGGGACTGAACGCCATCCGAACCGAAGTCCAAGAGGCGATCACGGTACGTGCAGTATTCGATAGCCTTCTCACCAGCTATTTCAGTGTCTACTTTCACAGTTCGACGGCGCCAAAGACGGAGATCACGTACGTAGTTCCTGAGGATCTCTCAGATTCACTTCGGTTGAATTATCGGGATATGATTGAAGAGGTGTCCGAAACGCAACCGATCGAACTCCTGCTTACGCCAAACCCAGTCGAGTATTCGATTACTGTAACTGAACAACGTACTGGCGAGAAACAAACTTGGATTATTGCTCACAGCGGGTCGGGCGTCGAAGCCCTCGTTCGAAATGACGCGCCAGAAGCCGTCGAGTGGGCCGAATCAAAAATAGAGGAATACATTGGCACGGCTTCCGAATTGGACATCTGAGATTACGGTCCGACTCAAGCGTCTCGTGAACTGGATGTCAATCGAGAAGATCATCACGACATAAACTATAGTAGCGTTTGCAACTGCTTGCGCATTCGATCGCACGCCGTCGTGCGATCAGATGAGCGAAGACGTGCAAACGCTACTATAACTCGTTCGATTCTGCGCGTTCTACCGGCTGGATGAGATGATACCATCAAGCGGTGAGGAGAGGACTATGGTCGATCACTAGAGACCGGAGAATGTGTCGTGAGCGCCTTTATGGCAACTCCGTAGCTCTCCTACGAATGATTCTCACATCTGTACACCTGTTATGAAGGAGCGGGCTACATCTCGAGGCCTGTGTTGTGTCTCTACTGGTCCGGGGGATGGGAAAATATGAGAATACTTTCATTAAGATTCGGATTTGCACGAAATGCAAGGGTTGGCGGAGAGAAGTGGTAGTTTCCTGACCGTCGTGTCGATCTACAGTACACTCACACTCCTTTCACGTCTTTCACCAGATGATTCCGACAGGGTTGGGATCTCGAGTGTTCGTGGGGCGATTGCGACTTCTGAAATCCTCCAGCGGAGCGAGAGTCCCGTGTTTGGCCGTCTAACCCCCTATGTTGTTTCATCGGCGCGCGGAAAGTGCCGCAGTTTGCAACGTTTGGGAATTGTTCGTCTGGCCCGTATGGTAGAGAGTAGCGCTCAGAGAGTTGCCAGAGCTTGGATAGTAACTCCGGGCAGAACTTTAGTTAATAGCGGGGACCGGAGGGGACATCGATCGGCGCGTAGATGACATTCAGGCCTATGAACGCGCGTGGACCGCGCTCAGGTCCCGAACGCGGTAGTCGATGAAACAGCTCCGTATGTGCGGAAAAACGAGATCGTGAGATCTCTATCAGTCCTCTCCGGCTGCCACGGCCGAGTGCTGACTGGTCGGTTTCTCTTCAGTCTCTGGTTTTGCTTTCCGGAGAGTGACTGAGATAAGTCCGACACCGACGAGGAGGAAACCACCGAATACGATCGTCGCCCGAGGTCCCCAAATGTCGGAGATCCCACCGCCAACGATTGGGAGAATGCCGCCTCCAAGGATTTCACCCAGTCCGGAAGTGATGCCAACTGCTGTCGCAGCGCGTTCGAATCCGACGGTTTCCGTTGGAATGACGATCATCAAGATCGGAATGAAACCAGATCCAAAGGAGAACGCGAATAGCGTCAGGAAAATTGCCCACTGCGGAGTTCCGGCTGGAAGGAACGCGTGCCCCACCCCAATCAGACCACTGACGGTAGAGAATCCGATAATGACGTCCCGTCGGTTGTGATACACGTCGGTTAGTTTTCCGACCACGATGCTGCCGATTGTTGCCCCGAGGCCGAAGCCGGTCATAATCATACCCATCGATTGGCCGGTAATGCCGTGCACCATTTGGAGGTAGAACGGTTCAAAGGTGGAAATAACCCAGAGCCATCCCATAAAAATAACCGTGCCAACAGAACAAATCAGGACATTTCTCTCGCTGAGGACCTCCATCACGGAGGGTCGTTCGCTCTTCGAGGAGTTCTCCAATTCCATAGATGACGGAGGATCTCGCATCACGAACCACGTCAGAGACGCAAGGACAGCCCCTGGAACGGCGATTAAGTAGAAAGCCACCCGCCATCCGAATAATGCGCCCAGTGTGGTGATTACTGGAGGAGCAATCACGGTGCCTCCGAAGATGAGCATCGAGGTATTTAGTCCGATGATGCCGCCTCGACCCTCGGCTGGGCTCTCCTCACTCAGCGTTGATGACACAGGCGACCATGTCCCGCCCTCTCCGATGCCCATCAGACCGCGGATCGCTAGTAACTGTAGGAAGCTTTGTGCCATCCCCGTCAGCCACCCAAACAGAGCTGCGAACAGGGTACTACCAACGATAGCAACACGCTTTCCTCTCACCGTTCGTTCTGAGAGGGTGCCGATAACGAATACGCCGACACCAAATGTAATGGCAAAAACGGAGACGACGGCTCCGACGCGACTCTGAGACATCCCGAATTCCTGTGCGATATTCGGGAGGAGATATGCAATACTGAACCGTTCGATACCGACAAGGAACCAGATTCCGGACAGGAGGAGGAAAATCCTCTTGAAGTACTTCATTGGGTCACCCCGTCGGCCAGTATTCGGTCAGATCTACTTGTTCGCGTTCGCTGTTCAGGTAGTTCGATTCGTGACTGTCGTTCTACCACAGGTTGTGTGCCGACCACACTGCCTGCTACTACTATGGTAAGCATTGGCGAATCCCATTAGATTCCGATAAATGAATATTATATAAATATTCCGTTCTCGGCTCGGTGTTTTATACGGCGTTCCGTGATTGGGTATCTGCCGACACGCGAACCTCCAGACCAAAACTCCGACGCTGATCGCCTACTGATTCCCAGAAAATTATTTATACTCGCGATATCATTAACAAATAATGGCACAAAACGAGTCGGAGACGGGGATTATGCGACTCGTCACGGAACGCTCCGACATTCTGCAGGCCCTAGACGAAGGTCATCAGACGCAAACGGAACTCAGTGAGGAGATCGGTGTTTCGGTTTCATCGATTTCTCGATATCTCAGCAATCTTCAAGAGCGCTCACTCGTGAGGCGAGACGACAATCGGTATCATCTGACCGGGCGCGGAGAGAGGCTGCTGGCATCCCTCGAGCGGTTTTCCGAAGAGGTCGACCACCACTGTCGTGTCGACCGTGCGATCCAGTCCTTCGATGGACACCTCGATTATGGGTCTCCCGTCCTTGAGGAATGTGACGTAGCATTTTCAGATGACCGGGCTCCCAGCTCTGCACTCAACTTGATTAAAAACGACGTTAAGTCGGCCAGCCGTATTCAATCGCTGTTCTATCAGGCATTGACGAGTGTCTTCGAAGCCCATATCGAAATGCTTCGTCGAACGGACCAGCGCGTTCGATTCGTGTTCCCCGACGAATTAGGCGACACCCTTCGATCAGTTTTCTCCGACGATATCGAGGTACTGTCGCAGTACGAGGAGTTCGAGCTCTATCTCACCGACGTCGACGTCGGCTACTCGGTCACCGTCGCAGTAACTGAAGACGGGTCGAAGAGCGCTTGGGTGATGTCCCACACCTCTTCGGGGGTTTATGCAATCATCCGGAGTGAATCAGCACGGGCCGTTGAGTGGGCGGAAACACAAATCAAACACGCGCTCGCTACCGCAGAGCAGATTGAGTCGTCCGATGACACCGCGCGGTAGTGATATAGACTGCCGCTGTTCCAACCACAATAACCATAATCATTATATATCATTGTGGCAACTGTGCTATCGTAACGATGACAAACGTGCGTAAAGCCGATCACGTGCACCTACGGGTACAATCGCTTGAAGAGTCAGTTCAGTTTTACGAGCAGATCTTTGGCCTTCAAAAGAAGCAGCAGGACGCGGGAGTCGTCTACTTAGAGAATATCCCCGAAAACCACTACCACCGTATTAACGACGACTTCGAACTGGCTGTCGAGGAAGGTGAACCCGGTCTCGACCACGTCGGATACCGAGTTACAGACGAAGTACTCGATAAAGCCGTAGGAGGGCTCTCCGCGGAGAGTCATCCCCACGATGAAACGAGAGACAGTGAACCTGGCCAAGAACGAGGAGTCTCGTTCACGCTCCCCGGCGGGACCTCCGTCGAATTGACCGTCGTCGAAAAGCGGTCGGACGTTTCGCTTGATGACTCTGCGTATCCGCAAACGCACCACACGCCGAATGGACTCGATCACGTGACCCTCTCCTCGGATGCCGTCCAGAAAGACGCCGAGTTTCTCCGGGATACGCTCGGATTCAAGATTTCGGAGGTGATGATGGCCGGACCAGATCAATGGGGGGCCGCGTTCACGCGACTCGGAGCCCATCACCACGATCTCGGTCTTCTCGATGCTGATATGACCGGCCACGTCGGACTCGACCATATCGCGTGGGAAATGCGGAATATGACCCATATGAAACAGTTTATGGATTTCTTCGGTCGATACGGCGGAACAGTCGATATGAACTTCACACGGCATCCTATCGGCAACAACATCGCGGTGTACATCCTCGATCCATCCGATTTTGTCCACGAAATAGCGATAGAACTCCAGACGCTCGACGAGGACGCACCGACGCTGTTCCACGAGGGAGATCCGAATCGGTTGTTAAGCGATTGGCCAGGTACATTTCCCGAAGTTGGAGTAGAGCAATAATCGATGCGGTGCCTTAGCCTGTTTGAGAGCACGCGAACGGAGCGGTAACTGAGGCAATCACAGATAACAATAATACCCATGGACACAGATGTAACAATTGTCGGGTGTGGACCGGTTGGCGCTGTCACCGCGAACTTACTGGCTCAAGCCGGCCACTCCGTAGACGTATACGAACAGCGGGAAGAGATCTTTCAGATTCCGAGAGCCGTCGCGTTCGACGACGAAGTTATGCGGGTCTTTCAGGACGCCGGCTTGGGCGAACAGATGGCGTCGACTGTCCACCCCCCAGCCAAGAAGTACCGGTTTCTCTCTGCCCGGGGAAAGACGATGTTCAATATGCAAACCCGAGACTACGTCGAAGTCAACGGGTGGGGCAAAGTCTATTCGTTTTACCAACCGGACCTCGAAGAAGAGTTACGGACCGGGTTCGAACGGTTCGATCACCTCTCACTCTATGAGGCTCACGAGGTTGAGGGAATCACACAACGGGAAGAGAACGTGGTGACTACTGTCAGGAATCGCAATTCGAATTCCACTCGGGAGATCACGAGTGAGTTCGTCGTCGGGTGCGACGGAGGCAGCAGCACTGTCCGGCGGCTACTCGATATCGAACTCGAAGACTATGGCTTCGACGGAAAGTGGCTCGTCGTAGACATCGAACTCGCGGACGGCTCTGGACTGCCTCAGTACCCGAGTCAGTTCGCAGATCCCGACCGGCCGACGACGTTTGTACCCGTCGGACCGAACCACTACCGCTGGGAGTTCAAAGTGCTCGACAGCGAATCCGAGTCCGAAGTCGATACACAAGCGGGGATTAAATCCCTCCTCTCGAACTGGCTCACACACGACGACTACGAGATTATCCGGAAACAGGTGTACGAGTTCCACGCACTCCTCGCAGACGAGTGGCGAGTTGGTCGGACGTTCCTCACGGGTGATGCTGCCCATCAGATGCCGCCGTTCGCCGCCGAGGGGATGAGTACTGGCATCCGTGACGCACAAAACCTCGCCTGGAAGGTTGATGCAGTACTTCGAGGTGATGCCTCGTCGAGCCTCCTCGACTCATACGAACGCGAGCGAAAGCCCCGGGCAGAGCAGAATATTGAGCTGTCGATGCGTCTTGGACGCTTGATACAGATGGGTTATCCACTGGCGTTCGTCCGGGACGCTGCGTTCCGTGCGCTCCACGTGGTTCCACCGGTGCACGCCAAACTGGAGGAGTTGAGTCCCGATCCGTCGCGGTTGTCGGACGGGTTCCTGTCGGTGAACCACGTCGGCAGGCGGTCTCGAACCGGGCTTCTCGGCCGGATCAAATCCGAAATCGGAGACGACGAATCGGCTGTCGGAGCGCTCTTCCCCCAGCCCACGGTCCAAGACTCATCGGGCGAAATGAGTCGTCTCGACGAATGTATCACTGGATTCGGGCTCTTCGGGCGCAACTGCGATCCGACTTCGTTCCTCTCGGCGCAGGATATCGAGTATCTCGACGAGATCCAGTGTTCGTTGTTCCGCGTTCCGACGTCTGTCGCCGACCTCGTGGCTGGCGATTCGGAGACGAGCGTTATCTACGATCGGGACGGGACGCTCACGGATTGGTGGGCTGACTACCGCGAAGACGTTGTTCTCGTCCGTCCGGACCACTTCGTCTACGGTATGTGTGCTCCATCCGATCTCCCCGCACTCATCGAAGACCTACGAGAGGAACTAGAAAGTGCTTCGACGACACCAGCCGCCGGTACAGCGCCAGAAACCGACCAACGAAACACGATACTTGAGTAAACAATGAACGAAGACACGTTTAACGACGGGACAAGCGACACAAGTCAGCTGATTCCTAGTATGGCAGACAACACCCAGCTCCGCGTACTGTTCGAGACGGCACTCGAAAAGTACGCTGACCGCACGGCTCTCGTAACCGACACCGAACATCACACGTACCGAGAACTCAATCGCCGGGCGAACGCGTTTGCCCGAGCACTGACCGAGCGGGACGTCGGAATCGGCGACCGGATAGGAATACTGCTCTCGAACCGAACGGAGTTCGTCATCGCAGACATCGGCATCGTGAAGGCGGGTGCTGCCCGTGTCCCGGTCAACCACCAACTCACGAGAGGCGATATCGAAACGGTGCTCCGGGACGCAGGGGCCGGTGTCGTCGTTACTGGGCCCGAGTTCATCGAGATTATTGATGAGCTCGCTGATGAAATTCCAGCGCTCGAACACGTCATCTCGGTCGCTGACGAACGAGAACTCCCCGAGGGTTTCAGCTCGTTCGAGTCGCTCATTGCCTCGGACGACGAGTTTCAAACGCCTGAGACCAAACCCGGGGACATAGCAGGGCAGTTCTACACGGGAGGCACAACCGGGAAGCCAAAGGGGGCCATCCACACGCAAGCGGGACTGGGATTGAACCTCTTAAACCACCTCGCGTCATTCGACATCAGTGGCGACGATACGCTTCTGATATCGACACCGCTGTCCCATTCAGGAGGGTTGTTCCTGTGGAGTGGCCTCCTTTCCGGAGCCACAGTCGTCGTACACGACGGGTTCGAAGAGGAGGACGTCCTCATTGCGATTGAAACCCACGGCGTGACGTGGACGTTTATGGTCCCAACGATGCTCTACCGCCTCCTCGACAACTACGATGTGGATGCATACAACACCGAATCACTTGAGACAATCGTCTACGGCGCTGCTCCGATGACCTCTGATCGACTTCGGGAAGGAATCGGGACGTTCGGATCTGTATTCATCCAGTTCTACGGACAGACGGAGGTCCCGAACCTCATAACCATTCTCGGAAAAGCGGAACATCAGGGGTGTATTGACAACAAGGAGTACGAGCGTCTCAGATCCGCTGGCACCACGACGCTACTATCCGAAATCAAGGTCGTCGATATCGAGACACGGAAGGAAGTGCCAACTGGTGAAGAAGGGGAAATTCTCGCGCGCGCACCATATGTGATGGATCGGTACGCTGGACGACCCGACGCGACTGAGGAGACGTTGCAAAACGGATGGCTTCGAACCGGTGACGTTGGACGGGTTGACGACGATGGCTATCTGTATCTCCTTGATCGCCTGAATGATGTGATCATCAGCGGGGGAATGAACGTCTACTCAACCGAAGTCGAAGATACGCTGGCAGAGCATCCAGATATCAGGGACGTCGCCGTCATTGGTGTCCCACACGAGACTTGGGGTGAACAGGTAATTGCGATCGTCGTGCCGCATACCGACTCCCTGTCGGCGGACGCGATCCACTCGTTCGCAACAGAGGAATTATCCGGATACAAACGTCCGAAAGAGATCACACTCGTTGAGGAGATTCCGAAGACATCGTATGGAAAGCCCGATAAAAAAACGCTCAGAGAGCCCTACTGGGAGGACCAAAACAGAGAGATTACCTGAGCGGGATTCCGGAAGGGGCATTTTAGGTCCGCGAGAGCCCCATATATATTAAAAATTTAATATTTACATCAACGATAGAGTTGCTCTTTATGTGTGTCCAAACGGTAAACCAGTAGAACTTTGTTCAATCGTGAATATTCTTCCGTGTGCGACTTGGAAGATATTCCACAGCAGATAGTAGAGACGTATGGCCGGGCATCGAGACCGATGGTGAGGTCGTTAATCTCAACGACGTAAGTAGTGAAACGGAGGAGTCGAAAGTCACCTCCATCCGGTCACTCCTGCAACGCGAAGACTGGGAAGACGTAGCCACGGAGGCCATCGAAGCCGCCCGGCAGAGTGGTAAGGGTACGTACCCGATCGAATCCGTCACGAGGCAGGCGCCGATCGCTGAACCGCAAAAGATCATCGCTGTCGGACTCAATTACGCTGATCACGCCGAGGAGTCAGGTAACACCCCACCGGAAGAGCCGCTTATCTTCGCTAAGTTTCCGCAGGCGATCACTGGTCCCGATACTGCGATTCGGTGGGATCCATCTTACACGACCGCTGTCGATTATGAGGCTGAGTTGGTAGCTGTCATCGGGACCGAGGCGCGCTCGGTCGGGCCGGACGAAGCGCAAGAGCACATCGCCGGGTACACCATTGGGAACGACATCTCGGGGCGAGATCTCCAAGGGAAAGACGAACAGTGGGTCCGCGCCAAAAGTCTGGACACGTTCGCCCCGATCGGCCCGACTATCGTTCCCGATGACGAAATCAGCGATGTCAGCGACCTCGACATCTGGACCGAAGTGAACGGGAGCCGGGTGCAGGATTCGAACACGAGTGAGATGTTGTTCGACGTAGCAGATCTCGTCTCGTTTTGCAGCGAGGCGTTCACACTGAAACCCGGAGATCTTATCTTCACAGGAACCCCGGCCGGGATTGGGTACTTCCGCGATCCGCAGGTCCTCCTCGAGAATGGAGATACTGTCACTGTTGGGATTGACGAGGTCGGGACGCTTCGGAACGACTGTCAGTATGAAGCCGAGCCCGATACCTAACGTATGAATACTAACGCAACACCAGTGATCGCCGCCGCGGTTCGGACACCTCAAGGGAAAGAAGACGGGGTATTTCGGGATATGCGGAGTGAGGACCTTTCGATCCCGCTTATCAACGAACTCATCAAGCGTACCGGTATCGACCCGGCGTCTGTTGACGACCTGCTGTGGGGTTGCGCCCAGCAGCGGGGTGAACAAGACAACAACCTCGCCCGCGTGATCGCACTGCTTTCGGAGGTTGGTGAGGAGACGCCGGCAGCCACGATCAACCGCTGGTGTGCCTCCTCTATGCAGGCAGTGATGTCTGCCGCAGACGCAATCGGGGCAGGCCAGCGCGAGTGCATCATCGCCGGGGGTGTCGAAAGTATGACCAGAACCCCGATAGATCGCTCTGGGAAGCTACACCCGCGTCTTGACGACCGCTATAGTGTCGAAAATCTCGAGATGGGAACGACGGCTGAAACGGTCGCTAACCGATACGAAATTTCGCGCGAAGCCCAGGATGATTACGCCCTTCGGAGTCACCAACGTGCCGCCGACGCGACCGACGGAAATCGATTCGCAGACGAGATTGTCCCAATTGAGACAACGGGAGGCGTCTTCGACGAAGACGAGGGGATACGGCGCGACACTTCAAAGGCTGCGCTCGGTGAATTACCAACGGTTTTCGAGGAATCCGGAACTGTAACGCCGGGAAACGCGTCCCAGATTTCGGATGGCGCCGCAGCCCTACTGATCACGAGTAAAGAGTTCGCCAAACGACGCGACTTGGACATCCTTGCAGAGGTTGGACATCACGAAGTTGCTGGCGTCAATCCGGAAGTAATGGGTATCGGACCAGTACCCGCGACTAAGGCCCTCCTCGAACGCACAGATCGGACCATCGAGGAGTTCGGACTTATCGAGTTAAACGAGGCTTTTGCTTCACAGACGCTATACTGTAAGCGAGAACTCAATATCGAAGACGAGGTGCTTAACGTCAACGGTGGCGCCATCGCTCTCGGACACCCACTCGGAGCTTCCGGCGCTCGACTGCCAGTCTCGCTCGTCCACGAGATGGCGAAACGTAACGTCAAACGCGGTCTCGCGACGATGTGTGTCGGTTTCGGTCAGGGAGCGGCGATCACGTTCGAGCGTAAAGCCTGACCCTGCCGAGTCCTGTTGGCCCGAGTCACGCGCCAAGGGCTTAGTTGCAGGATATTTATAGAGTCGTGTTATCACACCCTGAAGGTCAGATATGCATTCGATTCTTCCTAGAGCGAGGATAAGCCTAACTCTCGCGAAGTGATGAATTCAATTGAGGTCGGTGATGAAGTGTCGCTTCTTTGGTGGCTTTGGAGGCTTAAACGCTCGATCTGTTATTCCCAATGGGCGGAATAATAGATATCGCACTAACTGGTATATACGACAGACTGAAAGCTGGATTCTCGGAAAGTTATTTAGTTTAATTACATATAATATATAATATGGTATCTAACCAAAATAGGGCTTAATATCTCTCTAACCGGGTGTAGTTGGTCCTATCATAATATATAGACAAAATATATTATATGAATAGTGATACTACTGGGTTTTTATAAAATTAGAGAACGACTCCTCACGACCACGAATCGCTGAGTGGGCACGGGGAGCCCCCCAACCGATTCACTCGAAGGCGTCGATGAGTTCGGGGACGACGTCGAAGAGGTCGCCGACGATGCCGTAGTCCGCCACGTCGAAGATCGGCGCGTCGGGATCGGTGTTGACCGCGATGATCGTCTCCGAGCCCTTCATCCCGGCGAGGTGCTGGACAGCCCCGGAGATCCCGATCGCGAGGTAGACGTCCGGGGTGACGGTCTTTCCGGACTGACCCACCTGCCGGTTCGCCGGGAGCCACCCGCTGTCGACGATCGGACGCGACGAGGAGAGCGTCGCGCCGGTGACCTCACACAGCTCCTCGACCAGTTCGAGGTTCTCCTCCTCTTCGATGCCCCGACCGACGCTCACGAGGAAGTCAGCCTCCGAGATGTCGACGTCGCCGGCCGCGACGGCCTCGAAGCCGGTAACCGTCGATCCGACCGCGCTCTCGTCGATCGCGACCTCGGCCGCTCTGACGTCGGCGTCGCCGCCGGTCGGCGCGGACTCCCACTCGCCCTCCCGAAGCGTCAGCAGACACGGGAAGCCGTCCACTTCGAGGTCGACTTCGACTTTCGACCCGTACTGCTCGCGCGTCGCGATCAGCGTCCCCTCGTCCACCGCCGCGTCGACGAGGTTCGTCACGATCGGACAGTCGAGCCCCCGCGCCACGGCGGGGGCGTAATCGAGTCCGTTGACGCTGTTGGGGGTCACGACGACGGCCGGATCGACGGCCTCGTACAGTTGTTCGACGGCTTGGACGTAGACGTCGTGGTTGAATTCGTCCCCGTCGGCGACGGTGTGGATGACGTCGACGCCCCGGCGGTTCACCTGATCCGCGAACGTATCGGTGTCACCGCCGATGACGGCCACGTGGACGTCGCCGCCGAGGGCGTCTGCGAGCCCGCGTGCGGCGGTGAGCAGCTGATAGCTCACCTCTCTAAGCGCCCCTTGACGGTGTTCTGCGACGGCGAGGACGTCGCTCATGCGTCGACCACCCCCTCGTCGGCGAGGATGTCGGCCAACTGTCCGGCCTGATCGCCGGCGCTCCCGGACAGGTACTCGGTGTCGCTCTCGCTCTCCGGCTCGCGCATCGCCCGCCGCGAAAGCCGTTCTTCGAGGCCGTCGACGCCGAGATCGGCCAGCGACTGCACTTCAAGGGGCTTTCGCTGCGCCTGCCGAATCCCGCGGAGACTCGCATAACGCGGCTCGTTGATGCCCGTCTGGATCGTCAGGACAGCCGGCAGTTCGATGTCTGTGAGCTCTTCGATGCCGCCCTCGAGCTCCCGATGGACGCTGGCCGTCTCGGCCGCCTCGTCCAGCTCGAGGTGGTTGACGACCGCCCCCCATTGGTACCCGAGCTCGCGCGCGAGAGCGACACCGGTGGCCCCCCACTCGTCGTCGCCCGACTGGACGCCCGAGAGAATCAGGTCCGGCTCCACCTGCGTTGCGACCGCCGCCAAGATCTGCGCTTTCGAGGAGGGGCTCAGCACGTCTTGGCTCTCCAACTCGCTGTCCCAGACGCGAACTGCCCGGTCTGCGCCTTTCGCGAGGGCCTGTCGGGTGACTTCCTCGCTCCGCTCGGGACCGATCGTGACGGTCACGACCTCGACGCCGTCGCGCGCTTCCTGTATCTGGACCGCGGCCTCGATCGCGTAATCGTCCCACTCGTTGAGCTCGTAGGTGAGATACTCTTCGGGGATCTGTTGGTCTGCAATCTCGAAGGCGTCGTCTGCGAGTGCCACCTCCGTCGTCGTGGTCAGGATACGCATACCGGACGATACACGAGCAGCCATTAATATCTATCGCTTTTTAGGAAACAACATTAAGGAAATTGTGTGGTTTAGTTTCCATTGTAATCTATTTACGAGATATGCAGTCCACTATAAGTTTGAGGGCCGATATCAGCCACTGTGCATCACGGTCGGTGTCGGACCGGTAGTCCCCCTTCTTCGCCGATAACCCTTCGTTGAATCACTAGCTGTGTTCCTCTTGTATATTCAGTGTATTTATTCACTACATCTATTCAATATGTGTGTTCACTATTTGTGTTAATTAGATGTGTTCACTAGACCACCCCATTTGTGAGCACATTTACATACATTCATTCGATGTTTTCATCGGTTTTATTCATCAGGAACAGTGATTGTGTGTGTTCCGGGGTCCCACTAGCGAACATTCAAGGGGGTCCCGGATGAGAACCACCCAATGCTAGCGTACTCGACGTACAGCGAGGCCGGCGGGGTGGGGAAGACGACCGCGGCGGCAAACCTCGCTGTCGCGCACGCGCGGGCGGGTCTCGACCCGCTCGTCGTGCCGCTCGACCCACAGGACGGCGATCTCTCGCACCTGTTCGGGGTGGACGACCAGCGAACGGAGTCCGTCGACAACCTCGTGCGACATATGATTCGCCGGCCGAACGGCGAGTGTACGGACCTCATTCGGACCGTCGAGGGCGTCGACGTCATCCCGGAACACAATATGCTCTCGGACTTCGCCGAGTACCTCCTCCGGGAGAAAGAACAGTCCGAGGCGATGGGAGAATCGTTCGGGATCCACGCACAGCTTCTCCGCGTCCTCCGCGAGGCGGGCGTGCCGGACCACTACGACGTCCTCATCTGCGATCCGCCCGCGACAGAGGGGCCGCACCTGTACAACGCGATCAACGCCACCCGATCGCTCGTTATCCCGGTCGAGCCCAGCGCGAAGGGACAGGCGGCCGTCGAGGGGCTCGAAGCGCTCGTCGCCGGGTTCGAAGACCAACTGGACATCGAAGTCGGCGTTCTCGCGGCCGTCCCGATGGGGTTCAAGAACACGCGTGATCAGCGTGCGATCCTCGACGAGATCGAGTACCCCGTCCCCGAGATCATCGGCGAGCGGGCCTCACTGATGGAGGGCTGTTGGATGCAGCAGTGCTCCGCGTTCAGGTACGTCCGCGAACACCGAGACCGCCGGCGAGAGTACGAACTCGAAACACTCGCGAAGTTCGACCGACTCGCGAGACACCTCGAACGCGAGGTCGGCCTCGAGGCGCCGAATCCCCCTGAGCCCGGCGACGTCGACCACGAGGTGATGACCGCATGACCGGGATGAAACGGGGAGCCGGCGAAGACCCGTTTGCAGACGAGAGCGAGGGGACCGAGAGCGACCGCTCGGACGTCGGCGACGCCGGGGAGACGGACGAGCATTCCAACTCGACCTCGTCGGCGGAGCGAGCGGCGACTTCCACGCCGTCTCGAGAAACGCGGGCGATACAGATCCCGTACAAATTCCGACGCGACGGCGTCCAAGACGGGCGCAACCGCGTCCCGCTGTTTCTCACCCCGGAGACGAAGAACGGCGAACGCGACGCGCTGCGTGAACTCGAAGACCGGTTCGACGAGAACGTCTCGCTGACCGACCTCCGCGAAGCGCTCGTGATGGTCGGCCTCGACCACCGGAGCGAGGTCGAGGCTCAGCTGGAGGAGTGGGGATACGGAATGACGTTCGAGTAGCGGCGCTCGAACGCCGCCACTCCGGTTGATGGGGTGGGACGCTTTGCCACAATCGCGGGCGACGCCTTGCCGGTAACTAAATCGAATTACGTCCGGACCGAGTCCGCCGTCGTATGCGAGCCATCGACGACCACCCGGTCCGCTTCGGCGAACTCGCCGGACCGCTGGTCCACGGAGCGATGTTCTTCGACTGGCAGCTGGTCTCGACGCAGGAGCTGGCGACCGCTGTGGAGTACCCCTTCGAGGGCCTCGTCGCCGACGACGCCATCCCTTACGCCCCCGTGGGACTCGATACGACTGTGCACCGCTACCCGACGTTCGGCGACACCGTCTCGGTCGACGTGACGCCGACACGCGTCGGCGACTCCAGCGTGGAACTGCTCTATGAGGCGGTCGACGGAGACGGTGACCCGCTCTCGACGGCCCGGATCACGCACGTCACGATCGCGCCCGAGGGGGGCGCGCTCGCGCTCCCCGAGACGGCGAAGGACCGACTCGAAGAGATGCAGGTCGATCGAACGGTCGACGTCGGTCCCGCCGGAGACTCCCCGAGGGGCGACGACTACCCCACCTTCGAGGAGTCATTCAGGGTGCACAGTCCCCACATCGAGGGCTCCGAGCTCGCGTATTTCGAGGAGTACCCCCGATTCGCCGGGATCGCCCTCGAAACGTTCATCGCCGAGTCGGGGCCCCGACTCAGCGACCTCGCCGGTGAGCGGCAGCCGTTCCGCCTCCGCGATTGGCACTGGGAGTTTAATTCCCCGGTCCTTTTTGACTCGCTTCTCACCGTCGAATGCGACGTTCGATCCGTCACCGACGACACCGTCCGAATCGAGCACTCGTTCGTGACCGAGGGCGAAGAGCGGATCACGGGCGTGACCGAGTACGGGTGCTTCGATCGCACCGGAACGCCGACGACGTTCACCGCGGAGATGCTGGCGCCGTTCGAGGGGTGACCGGCGAGACGTGACGACAGGCGCCTGCATTCTGAGACAGTCGACCGTCGCGGCTCTGCTCGACTACGCCGAGATAGTAGCGTTTGCAACTGAGTGCGCATTCGATCGCACGCAGTCGTGCGATCAGATGAGCGAAGACGTGCAAACGCTACTATAACACAAATGCCGCTATACGGAAGGGACCGTCGTCCCCGTTCATCTATTCTAGCCGTCCCGCGTGGCGAGATTGCTGTGCGGACCGACGATGACCTCTCTGATTCGCTCCGACACCGATTCGAGATCGGCGAAAATCAGTAGCAGACGCTAGTAGGTTTCGACGGTGACACCGAGCGCCTCGAAGTCTTCGACGTTGTCCGTCAGGACCGCGTCGCCGAGGACGTCAGCCATCGCTGCGATGTACCCGTCATTCGCCCCGACGCCGGCGTACCCTCCCGCACGGTCGTCTGCCGCTGCGAGTAGTTCGCCGGCTTTCCGCGCGATCTCTTCGTCAACGTCGATCCGCGGGTACCCGAGGATGCGATTCCGCACCTCCTGCTCGGTCGTGCCGCTCCGAGCCGTGGCGACGCCGTAGTAGGTCTCGGTGGCCACCGGAGTCGGCAGCCACTGCATCTCACCTTCCTCGACGAGTTCTGCGCTCTTCGAGAACGCGTCCGGGTCCTCCGCCATCAGGTCGAAGAGATACGAGGAATCGATGATCATTCGTCCGAGCCCTCGCTCCCGAAAGCGCTGCGGGCGGCATCGAGGCGGTCGCGGTCACGCCCGCGCAGACGGTTCACTGCGTCCTTGGCGACCTCGGCTTCCTCCTCGGTCAGGAGACCGGCAACGTCGCTCGGGTGCGGGCCGCGCGTCATCCGGCGAAGCGTCTCCTCCATCGTCTCGTCGCCCTCCTTGTGGGCGCTGAGCCACTCGTGGTACTCCTCGGAGACTCGAATGGTTTTGACCATACGATATATTGAGATATATGCGAATTAGAGTCTTACGGGGCTAGCGCCACCGGTGTGGACGAGAGTCAGACACCATCACTTTGCGATGGTCTATCGTACCCGATCTCGAACAGGCGGTCGACGGTCACTCGCCGCGGGGCCACTGGTCGCGTCCGGCCTCCGTGATGAAGATGTTGGTCGAGCGCCAGAAGAGGACCTCCTCGCCGGCTTCGTTCTCTGCGACCACGTCGTTCGTGACGTAGCCGCGGTCCTCGCGGCTCTCGGAGGCCCGCGTTTCGATCACCTCGACCGCGACGCGGACGGTGTCTCCGGGGTAGACCGGCGCCCGCCAGCGGAGTTCCTCCAAGCCGAAGGAGCCGAGCGTCGCCGTCTCCGCCAAGAAGTTCTCGACGAGCAGCGCCATACAGGATCCGGCCGTGTGCCAGCCGCTGGCGATGAGGCCACCGTACATCGTCTCGGCGGCCATCTCCGGATCGGTGTGGATCGGCTGGGGGTCGTACCGGCGCGCGAACGCGAGCAGTTCCTCGCGATCGGCCGTGTACGATCCGAGGTCGTGGCTCTCCCCTTCGGCGAGGTCCTCGAAGTAGCGGACCATCGGTTACAGGTACGCTTCCTTGACGTGGTCGCTCTCTAAGAGGTCTTGACCGTTGTCCTCGCGGACGACGCGGCCGTTCTCCAACAGATAGGCCCGCTCGGCCATCGCGAGCGCGCGATCGACGTGCTGTTCGACTAAGAGCACGGTGATGTCTTCGCTGATCTCTTCGATCTTCTCGAACACCCGATCGGTGATCTGCGGTGCCAGCCCCTCGGAGGGCTCGTCCAACGCGAGGATCTTCGGGTGGGCCATCAGCCCCCGGCCGATCGCGAGCATCTGCTGTTGGCCGCCGCTCATCGACTGTGCGGTCTGCTCTTCGCGCTCCTCGAGGATGGGAAAGAGCTCGAACACCTCTTGCATCGTCGCTTCGAGATCCTCTCGCTTCGTGTACGCGCCCATCTCGAGGTTCTCCCGGACCGTCATACTCCCGAAGAGGTTCCGCTCTTCGGACACGTGGACGAACCCCCGTCGCACGATCTCGGAGGGGTCCATCGTCGACGCGTCCTCGCCCCAGACGCGCACCGTGCCCGCCGTGACCGGGTGCAGCCCGGACATCACCCGCAGCAGCGTCGACTTCCCCGCACCGTTGGGCCCGACGATCGAGACGACACCGTCGTCTTCGGTGACCTCGAAGTCGAGGTCCCAGATGACCTGCATATTCCCGTAGGCGACGTCGACGCCGTCGAGTTCGATCACGACTGACCCTCCCCGAGGTAGGCCTCGGCGACCGCCGCGTCGCTTTTGATCTCCGCTGGCGTTCCCTCTGCGATCTTCCGGCCGTTCTTCAGAACGATGATGCGGTCTGCGGTTCCCATAATTGCGTCCATGATGTGTTCGATCCAGAAGACCGAGATGCCGCGCTCGTCGCGGAGCCGACGGATCGTCTCCGAGAGTTCGTTGATCTCGCTCGGCGTGAGACCGCTCGCGATCTCGTCGAGGAGGACGAGATCCGGATCCGACGCCACTGTGCGGGCGAGTTCGAGCTGTTTCTGCTGGGCGATCGGGAGGTTCGCCGCTTCCATCTCTGCGCTGTCTTCGAGTCCGACGAACGCCAGCGCCTCTCGGGCTCGCTCTTCGGCTTCCTCCTGAGTGATCGATTCGTCGGTCCCGAAGAGCGCGCCGGCGACGGCGTTCTCGAAGACGGTCATCTCGCCGAAGACGCGGACGATCTGGAACGTTCGAAGCAGCCCCGAACGAGCGATCTCGTGCGTCTCGAGGGCGAGGAGGTCCTCCCCGTTGAACGTGATCTCGGTCTCCTCTTCGGGGTCGAGGACGCCTGTGATGGTGTTAAACAGCGTGGTCTTGCCGGCGCCGTTCGGGCCGATGAGCCCCACGATCTCGCCCTGGCCGATCTCGAGGTCTACCCCGTCGATGGCGACGAGACCGCCGAACTTTTTGCGAATGTTCGCGGCCGTTAGCATTGGTACCTATATACAGCCCCCCATTGCGTAATAACGGTTTTGCCTTGCACAACTACTGAGGCGGCGATTGGGTCACTCGAGTGAGAAGAAGCGGCCACTCGAGCGTGACGGAACCAAAAAACAAAGCGCAGTCGGGCGAAAAGCGCCCCGGTCTCCCTAGCTTTCCCCTTTCGCCTCGGCGGGTGCTCCACCGTTGCCGCCGCCGAGCGAGAGGTCCCACTCCTCGAGCAGGTTCCGCGTGGCGACGATGACGCCGCTGCGGAAGTACAGGAACAGCAGGATGAGCAGGGCGCCGAAGATCGCCGTGCGCCAGTTGGCGGCGTACGTCCCGAGCGCGGCCTCGATGACCTCGACGATCACCGCGCCCACGATCGGCCCGTACGTCTGGCGGATCCCGCCGACGATGAGAACGATCAACGCGATGACGTCCACCGCGAGGAACGTGAAGATCGACGGCGTGATGTACGCCGCCTCCCGGGCCAAGAGCGTGCCGGCGATGGCGATGAGCACGCCCGCGACGAACCCCGCGACCGCCTTGTAGCGGACCACGTCGATACCGATGGACTCGGCGGCCATCTCGTCTTCGCGGATCGCCTCGAAGGCGATCCCGTACCGCGATGCGTTGATCAGCCAGAGGTACAGCACCATCCCCGCGAGCAGGAACGCCAAGATGACGTAGTAGAGCGCGACCGCCGTGGGCACGCCGATGGCCTCGGCGACGCCCGCCAGCGAGAACAGCTCGTAGGGGTATCCCGTCGAGCCGCCGGTGAGATCTCGCGCGCCGATGAACGCCTCCGCGAACACCAACTGGAGGTTCAGCGTCAGGATGGAGATCAGGATGACCGTCAGTCGGCGCCGCGCGGACACCCAACTGACCGACAGGCCGATGATACCGCAGATCAGCGCCGCGAAGGGGAGCGCCGCCCACGCGGTCACGCCGGCGTAGTCCGCGATCAGGATGGTCGAGTACGCGCCGACGCCGCCGAGGCCGCCCATGAAGAGGAACAGCTGGTCGTTGTGGCCGAACACGATGTTCAGCGCGAGCGCGAACAGCGCGAACAGCAGGATCCGTGAGAGCACGCCGACGTAGTAGCCGCTCCCGAGGACCGGGAGGGGAGCGAGCACGAACAGGATACCCACGAACGCGAGCGTGCGCGCGCCCGGGACCAGATCGCTGTTCACGACGACATCACCTCCGGTCGGACGAGCAGGACAACGATCGCCGTCCCGAAGAGGATGATCGTCGCGAAGTACGAGCCGACGAAGAAGTTCGCCATCGTGTTGACCAGGCCGAGAAAGAGCCCGGCGACGACCGCGCCGACGAGGCTCCGGACGCCGCCGACGATCGAGACGATGAGCGCGAACGTGGTGAACTGAAAGCCGCTCGCGACGTTGACGTTCGAGCGCGCGGCGACGAGGACGCCCGCCAGCCCGGCGACCAGCGCCGAGAGGACGAACACCAGCGTGCGGATCTTCCGCGGGTTGATGCCGACGAGCCGGGCGCCGCGTTCATCCTGGAAGATCGTCCGTGTGGCCTTCCCGAGGAAGGTCCGGTTCAAAAAGAGGAACAGGACCGCGAGGACCACCGCGGCGACGACGATACTCAGGACGGACGTCCCGGTGACGACGGTCGTGCCGACGTCGATCGGCGCGATATTGAGCGGGAGCGAGTACCGCGAGGAGACGTAGTTGACCAGTATCCCCTCGAGCAGCACCGTGAGGCCGAGCGTGGTGAAGATGCCAAGTAGGATCCGCTCTTCGCCCTCGGAGCGATAGACCAACGAGAGGAGCGTCCGATCGATGAACAGACCGAAGATACCGACGAACACCAGTCCCGCGAGGATGGCGATCGGGAGCCCGACTCCGCTGTCGAGCAACAACGCGGCCGCGATCGCTGCCATCACAGCGAACGTGCCGATCGCGAGGTTCAACACCTCTCCGAGACCGTACACTAACGTGATCCCGACGCCGAGGAGCGCCAGGGACGCGCCGAAGGCGAGCCCGTCAACGGCGAGCGCCGCCAATGTGCTAACTGTTACCATCTAGTTTCTCTCATAACGGATACCAGTGTATACCTTTCGACTTCGGCTGCGTTTTCGTGTAGTTACGGTGGCGGGTTTCGAAAACCGTCCCACGGCGGGCAACAGATCGATCCCCATTCCGAGCGAGCGAAGGGCTCAAGAGATCCGTATCGATCACAGAAAATCGCGAAACGCGTCCGCGAACCGAGTTACTCTTCCGGCGGCAGCGGCGGCAGCGCCTCGGTTCGGAAGCTCTCGACGAGGCTGTAGTTCCCGTCGGAGAAGTACGAGGGCGCGTCGAGCGAGATCGTACTGTAGAGTTGGACCTGGTCCTTGAGCTCGCCGTACTCGGAGTACTGGATGGGCTCGGCGAACAGCGTGTCGAACTCGATGCCGCGAATCGCCTCGGTGACCGCTTCGGAGTCGGCTTCGCCGGCGTCTTCGAGGGCCTGCGCGATCATCTTCCCGGTGACGTAGCCGTACGCGGTGTGCGTGTTGAACTGCTCTCCGACCTCCTCGCCGAAGCGCTGTGCCACCTCGGCGAACTCGTCGCTGTAGACGTCGGTCATGTGCAGGTGCGTGAAGCCGCGGCTCGCGTTCTCGCCCAGCGCTTGGCGGATGACCGTCGGGGGGAGACCGGCGCCGGTGATGACCTCCGGCTCGTAGCCGAGTTCGTAGAGCTGCTGGGTGATCGTCAGAGAGCCCGGCGGGTGACCGGTGGCGATCACCATTTCGACGTCCTGAGACATCTGGCGGATGTAGGAGGTGAAGTCGCTGGCTCCGACAGGTGCGACCTGAACGTCCACGTCGACGTCGAAGTACTCGTCGATGCCGTTCTGGACGGACTGCCCCCACGCGTAGTCACCGACGATCGCGCCGACGCTCTGGTAGCCGGCGTCGTTGACGAACTGGGCCTGCGCTTGCATCGTCGTCGCCGCCGGCAGGAGGCCGAGGCGGAACGTGTGGAGCGTCTCGGGCGTGATCGTCTCGTCCGAGCCGGCCATGTGCATCACCATCGGGATGCCCAGCTCCTGTGCGGTCCGGGACGTCCGGATCCCGACGTCGGAGCTCACCGGACCGGTGGCGGCCACGATGTCGTTTTGCTCTGCGAACCGCTCGAAGATCGAGGACGCCTCCGCGGGGTCGCTCTCGGAGTTCGCCTCGACGACGTTCAGTTCGCGCCCCCCGAGGACGCCGCCGTCGGCGTTGATTTCGTCGATGGCGAAAGCGAGCCCGGCCGAGTGGGCCTGCCCCCACGGCGCGAACCCGCCCGAGAGCGGCTGGACGGAGCCGATGTTGATCGCGTCCGAACTGCCGCCGTCGTCGCCGCCCGAGGTATCGGTGCTCCCGCCGTCGCCGCCTGAATCACCGTCTCCACCGCTGTCACCGCCCGAATCGCCGCCGTTACCGCCGTTGCTCGAACAGCCGGCGAGGAGTCCGATCGTGGCCGCTCCGCCGGTCGCTTTCAGGATCGCTCGTCTGTCGAAGGTCTTCCTTGACATTATTATCAACAATCACTATGTAACGATATTTGAATGTGGCGGTTTCTATCACACAGGCTACTCGACAGATCGCAATGCGCCGAATCCGGCGTCCGTTCTCGTTCGGTATCCGCGAAAACTGTCCGAGAACCACCACGTTACGGTCGAGAGAGGCGGGTTTTCCGCCGTGCACTCGACCACAAACTATTTGCTGATAAATTCTGATACTCGATACAAGCGATGCAAAAGAACATACCAGAGCCGTATCTGCCCGAGAACGGGCCGCAGCTCGTACACGCGCTCCCGGAACTGCACTACCCCGCCGAGATCAACGTCGCCGAAACGCTGATCGATCGCCACGTCGAGGAGGGCCGCGGCGACAACGTCGCAATCCGGTTCGAGGACGAGGAGATCAGCTACGCCGAACTCCAAACGCGGGTCAACCGTTTTGGTAACGCGCTCATCGGCCAGGGCGTCGAGCCCGGCGACCGCGTCGTCGTCCGCTTCACAAACCGGCCAGAGGCCGTCGTGTCCTGCCTCGCGGCGATGAAGATCGGGGCGGTGGCGTTGCCCTCGATGAAGCTCCTGCGCGCGAAGGAACTGGTGCACATCATCAACAACGCGGAGGCCTCGACGGTCATCGTCTACGACGATCTCCTCGAGGAGATCGAGTCGGCGCTGCCCGACCTCGACACCGTCGAGAACGTCGTCGTCGTCGATCGACACGGCACCGACCACGACCACGCCGACTACGACGACCTGACCGCGGCGGCCGACGACGACCTCGACGCTTACGCGACCGAGCGCGACGACGTCGCGTTGATGCTCTACACGTCCGGGACGACCGGGCAGCCGAAGGGCGCGATCCACACCCACCGGCAGGTGCTTTCGACCGCAGACAGCTACGCGCGGTACTGTCTCAACCCCACCGAGGACGACGTCTTCGGCGGGAATCCGCCGCTCCCGTTCGCCTACGGCTTCGGCGACCTCGTGACGTTCCCGCTTCGGTTCGGGGCGACCTCGAGCCTCATCGAGAACGCCGCCCCCGGCGATCTCCTCGAGGGAATCGAAACGCACGGTATCACGGTTCTCTGCTCGATCCCGACCGCCTACAACCAGATCCTCTCGAAGTACCCCGACGGCCCCGAGGAGTTCGACACGTCCTCGCTGCGCCTCGCGGTGAGTGCGGGCGAGCCGCTGACCCACAGCACGTTCAACCGCTTCAAAGACAGCTACGGCGTCGAGATCTACGACGGCATCGGGACGACGGAGATGCTCCACATCTTCGTGAGCCACCGCGAAGGCGAGGAGATCGACCCCGGGGCGACCGGGTATCCGGTGCCGGGCTATGAGTGTAAGGTCATCGACCCCGAAACCGGCGAGGAACTTCCCCGCGGCGAGGCCGGGATGCTCGCGGTCCGCGGCCCGACGGGAATCTCCTACTGGAACCGGCCGGAAAAACAGGACGAGGCCCTCGTCGACGGGTGGTGTCTTCCGGGCGACATCTACGTCCACCGCGAGGACGGCCGCCTCGAGTACAAGTCCCGCGAGGACGACCTCATCGTCTCCAGCGGATACAACATCCCCGGACCCGAGGTCGAGGCCGTGCTCGAAGAGCGCGAGGAGGTCTCGGAGGTCGCGGTCATCGGCGCGCCGGACGACCAGCGCGGGCAGGTCGTGAAGGCCTTCGTCGTCGTGAGCGAGGGCGTCGACGCCGCCGACGACCTCACCGAGACGCTTCAGAACCACGTCAAGAACACGCTGGCACCGTACAAGTACCCCCGCCGCGTCGAGTACGTCCGGAACCTCCCCCGGACCGAGACGGGCAAGATCCAGCGCGTGAAACTCCGCGAGGGCGAAAACGAGGAGAACTGATCGCGCCGCGTCGCAACCGAGACTGCCGGCCCGTCGCGGGCCGACGATCGCAAAACCCCCGAGTGCGGGTCGGGAGCGACCCGAACCGAATCGGACAAAATCGAATCAGACAGAATCGAACCGAGCAGAACCTACCGAACCGAATCAACGAACCGAGCGCCGCTATCGGCGCAGGTAGCCGCCGTCGACGTGGAGCGTCTCGCCGGTGATCCAACTCGCCGCGTCGCTCGCGAGGAAGACGACGCCCTTTGCGACCTCCTCGGGCTGTCCGACGCGGCCGAGCGCGTAGGCGTCGCCGAGTTTCTCGCGGTACTTCTCGACGAAGTCCTCGGTGGCGGGCGTCTCGACGGTCCCCGGCGAGACGCAGTTGACGCGGACGCCGGCCTCGCCGACCTCCGCCGCCAGCGTCTTCGTGAACGATCGGTTCGCCGCCTTCGCGGCCCCGTAGACCGAGAGGCCGGGGTCGTTGCCGCGGTAGGAGGCACTGGCGTAGTTGATGACGGCGCCCTCGCCGCGCTCGACCATCCCGGGGAGGGCCGCGTGCGTGCAGTTGAGCGTGCCGAACAGGGAGACGCCGAGCTTGGCCGCCCAGTCGTCTGGCTCGGAATCGAGGAACTTCTGGGTGCCCATCAGGCCGGCGTTGTTGACCAGCACGTCCAGGGCGCCGAACTCCTCGACGGTCGCCTCGACCATCGCCGCCGCGGCGTCGTACTCCGAGACGTCGGTCTCGAGGCCGATCGCCCGAACGCCGTGCGCGTCGGTGAGCCGTCCCGCGACCTCCGCTGCGCCCTCAGCGTCGATGTCGGCGATGACGACGTTCGCACCGAGGACGGCGAAGGCCTCCGCGACGGCCTCGCCGATGCCCTGCGCCGCCCCGGTGACACAGACGGTCTGTCCCGTGAAGTCGAAGTCCTCGCGGATGTCGAGAGATGTTTCCGCCACGGCCGCTCACTTACCCTCGAATTCGGGTTCTTCGTCGGTGCCGAACGCGTCGATCGCCTTCGCGTAGTCGTCGGACTGCGCGAGCGCCGGCCAAGCGTGGCTGGCGAACTCGATTCCGGCGTCGTAGCCGACGTTTCGCGTGATGTTGGACGCCTGCTTGATCGAGCGAACCGCGAGCGGCGGCTTGCTCGCCAACTCGCTCGCCAGCTCGTCGACGCGCTCTCTGAGTTCGTCTTCGTCGGCGACGACGTCGGTGAGGATGTCCTCCTCGGCGGCCTGCGCGGCGCTGAGTCGCTCGCCCGTCATCGTGATCTCCTTCGCGCGGCTGGCGCCCACGATGGTGGTCAGCCGCTGGGCCGCGGCGCCGCCGGGGAGGACGCCGAAGTTGACCTCGGGCTGGCCGAAGGAGGCCTCCTCGACCGCGAACCGGAAGTCCGAGGACATCACGATCTCGAAGCCGCCGCCCAGACAGAGGCCGTCGACGGCGGTGATGACCGGCGCGTGGTACTCCTCGAAGGCCGCACACATCTCACAGAAGAGGTCGGGGACCCGCTTTTTCTCGTGATAGGTGGAGAAGGCGCTCATCTCGCCGACGTCGAGTCCAGAACAGAAGGCCTTGTCGCCCGCGGAGTCGACGAGGACGGCTCGGACGGCGATGCCGTCGGTCTCGTCATCGAGCGCCTGGAAGGCCTCGAAGGCGTCGATGAGGTCGTGCTGCATCTGGATGTTGATCGCGTTCATCGCCTCCGGGCGATCGAGGGTGATACGTCCCAGACCGGTCTCCTCGTCGAACGACCAGTCGATGGTCTCGAAATCGGTTGCTGACATCACTGTTCCGTTCTCCGGATGACCACTAATATTTAACGGTTGGGGCTTCGGGGCCGCGAGATTGCCGTATACGTATTAGTATACAATTCCGTGGCAGATCGCGGTAACCTCCGTCTACCCGGCGATGTGCCGCGAATAGCCGCCCATGAAATTACAAAAGTAGGGGCGTAATGGAGCGGTTGCCCCGTCGTCGACATCCTCAGGGAGGACGTGTCGCCATATCCGTATACAGATGTGTATACAGAATCGAGGACAGCGGATCGCGAGACAACCGCGTCTGCGACGACCGCGGCGAGGTCCCATCGGGACCACGGAGACGGCGCACGATCGACCGAGAGAGTAGCGTTTGCACGACGTCGCGCACTCGGTCGCACGACGGTGCTCGATCGAATGGCACTCAGTTACGAGGACCACTATCGAAGCGCGGATTCCCCGCTCAAAAGCGACCGTCTCGGCGGTTCGTAGATGTCGCTCGGGCACGCAACACAAATTCGACCGGGGCTCGCCGCCGCCCCGAGTAATCGGATGGTGGACGATGGAGAACCTCGGTTCGCCGACACGCCGCGGATCAGGGACTCTCGTGCGAGCGGAGTTTCAGATCCGAGCGGGGCTTGGCAACGCACGTGAGGACGTACCCCTCCTCTTTTTCGGACCCCGAGAGGAACATTCCCTCGACCTGTTCGACCTCGCCTTCCTCGACACACAGCGCCGAGCACACGCCGCAGACGCCCATTCTGCACTGGTAGGGCAGATCCAGCCCGGCCTCTTCGGCCGCCTCGAGGATGGGCTTGTCCGCGGCGACTTCGATGGTCCGCCCTTCGTCGACGAACTCGACTTGGTAGTGTTCGACCATACTAGAGTCGCTGTTCGTAGACGTGTTCGACCGGTTCGAGGCCGTACGACTCCATCATCTCGGCGGCGGCATCGTCCCCCGCCAGCACGTCGATCCGGTAGTAATCGACGTCCCGCGGTTCCTCGCTGAACCACGCGGCGGCACTGTCGAGCAGCGCGGCGGCGACACCTTGGTTGCGGTACTCTTCGCGGACGAACAGGCCGTTGACGTATCCGTGGTTCTCCAGCCTGAAGATCGGGTGATCGCCCATCACGCGGGCTTCGAGGACGCCGATAGGCTCGTCGGCGTCGTCGCTCTCGGCGAGGATGACGACGCCGTATTTCGAGTCGACGAGTTGATTCTCGAAGTAGCGGAGCCACCGTTCGTTGGCCTCCTCGCTGTGACCGTAGCGGTCGTCGTACTCGGAGAGATGAGCGGTAAATCCGTGCCAGAGATCGAGTATATCCGTGCCATCGGCTTCGGTTGCATGCCGTGTTTGAATCCCCATACTCCCCGTACTGGACCGGACCTCCTAAAAAGATTCGCGTCGAACCGCCGCGTGCGGCCCGCGCGGTCATCAATAATAAATCTTCAGTTCGAGGGACAAACCTTAAGAAGTATTAACGACAAGAACAGCGTGGAGCTAATTCGCAAGCAATGCCGACAGAAAAACGATTCAAACAGCAGATCCAGAACGGTCGGATGATCGAAGACGAGTCCGAGATGACTGAGGGCTACAAGAAGGCCCTCAAGGCGACTCTCAAGGTCTCGGCCGACACTGAGTTGATGAGCGCGCCCGCCTACTACGAGCAGTCGATGAACGCGCCGACGCTCGACGCGCGGGCCTCCTGTGTCAGCGTGATCCAAGACGAGCTCGGGCACGGCCACATCGCCTACCGACTGCTCGAGGACCTCGGCGAGGACCGCGAGGAACTCCTCTACGAGCGCGAACCCCACGAGTTCCGGAACACCTACGGGTTCGACCAGCACCTCGACACCTTCGCCGAACTCGTCAGCGCACACGGGATGTTCGACCGCGCCGGGATGGTGCTTTTGAGCGACATCGAGCAGAACACTTCCTACGCCCCGTGGAAACGCGCGCTCCGGAAGGTCGGCAAAGAGGAGCAGTTCCACCTCCGCCACGGCGAGACGTGGATGCGCCGCCTCGTCAACAAGTCCGAGAAGACCAAGGGATACGTCCAAGACGCCGTCGACTGGATGTTCCCGATGGGCATCGAGTGGTTCGGTCTCCCGGACGACAAAAAGCACAACACCGACCAGCTCGATTACCGCATCAAGGGCAAGACCAACGACGAGCTCCGCCAGGAGTGGATGAGCCACGTCGTGCCGCTGGCTGACAAACTGAACCTCGAGGTGCCGGCGCACTACGACGAGCAGGACGAGGAGTACGTCCTCGAATACGACGCGCCCGTCGCCTTCGACGCCGAGAACAAAGAGTGGCGCTTCGAGGAGCCGATCAGCTGGAACGACGTCCTCGACCGCTGGCGCGACCGCGGCCCCGCCAACGAGCGCTACGTCAACATGATCCAGTCCGGCAAACTCACGGTGGGTGTCTGAGATGAGCGCTAACGCCGCGGACGTCGGTACCGCCGGACTCGACATCGGCCCCGGCGACGACGCAGACGAGTTCGAACAGGAACTCTGGGACACGCTCGACACGGTACCGGATCCGCACATCCCGGTGAGCCTCGTGGACATGGCGATGATCTACGACGTCGAGGCCGAGGGCGGCGACGTCACCGTCACGATGACGTACCCGTGTATGGGTTGTCCGGCCTACGATATGATCCAGCACGACGTGCAGGCGGCGCTGCGCACGGTTCGCGGCGTCACCGACGTCGATATCGAGATCACGTGGGACCCAGTCTGGTCGAAGGACATGCTGACCGAACACGCGCGCGAAGAACTCCGGGAGGCGGGTGTCGGCGTATGAGATACCACGTCTTCACCCGAGAGAACGCCGGCGACGATATGATCCACGCCGGGACCGTAGAGGCCGACTCCGACCGCCTCGCGCGCATCTACGCACACCGGACCTACGACGAGGAGGACTGGGAGTTTATGGGGGTCGTCCGCGACGACGATCTGATCGAAGTCGACGAACAGCCCATCGTGGGCGGGAGGGCGCGATGAGCGCCGAAGCCGAGGCCGCTTGGCCCGAGGAAGCAGTCGAGTACGTCCAAGCCGTCGCCGACACCAAACTCCTGCTCGGACAGCGCTACGGCGAGTGGATGCTCAAGGGCCCCCACCTCGAGGACGACATCTCTGGGGCGAGCAACGCCCAAGACGAGATCGGACAGGTCCGACAGCTGTTCCGCCTGCTCAAACAGCAGGGCGTCGACGACGAGTGGCTCGAGGCCGACCGCGACGCCGAGGAGTACGCCAACGCCGAGCCGCTCGATTCGGAGGCGGAAGCCTGGCCCACGTTCATGGTGCAGGTCGCGCTGGCGGATCGCGCCGCGTGGCTGCTCTTAGACGCCATCGACCACGACGACTTCACCGGAATGGTCCAGAAGATGGGCGAGGACGAGTACTTCCATCTCGAACACCACGACGCGCGATTGGAGACGCTCGCCGAGGACCAGCCCGAAGCCGTCGAAGCGGCTCTCGAAGAGTACTTCCCGGGGATCCTCGCGTTCATCGGTCCGGCGACCTACAGCGGCGACGACGACCCGCTCGTGGCCGCCGGCTTCACCGACCGCTCCGCCGCGGACGTCCGCGCCGCGTTCCACGAGCACTACGAGGCGCTGTTCGAGGGGACCGACGTGTCCGTTCCGCCGCTTGCAGACGACGTTCCCGACCCCGAGTCGTGGGACGAGACGCGCCGCCGTAGCGGCACCGGCCACGTCGAAGACGGCGTGATCGAGCAGCTACAGGGCGTCTCGAACCGGGAGTACGTCATCGAATGAGCTCCTCGAACGTGCCCTCGGCGCCCGGAGCGGCCGACGGCGGGCGCGAGGACGGTGACGCCGCGGTCCGCGGGGACGGCGGGAGCGGCGCGGACGGCCCCGAAGCGGCCTGTCCGTTCTGTGGATCCACCGACACCGAACTCGAGTCCACGTTCGGGACGGAGATCTCGAAGAGCCAGTACTACTGCAACGGCTGTCAGACGGTCTTCGAGCGCATCAAATACGACGGCGCGATGCCCGACACCGGCCGCGAACGCGACGGCGCGCGCTGAATCGACCGGACGCTTCTGACCGGCGTTTTTCGAGCGGTCGCATCCGACCGCCGCGTGCGGGGGTGCGCCGCGTCATCGACTCGACGGTGCGATACTGACCGCCGTGACTATGCACCATGCTCACTACCGCCCGGTGGCGGCGAGCACCGGTAAGAGCCCACAGCAGTCAGTGTGAACACCGAAACGGGCCTAAGCAGTCAGTATGAGACCGCCGCTCAGAGCCCCAGCGCTTCGCTCGCGACGGTCGTCTTCTGGATTTCGGAGGTGCCGCCGATGATCGAGAGGATGCGGGCGTCGCGGTAGTACCGTTCGAGCGGGTAGTCGGTCCGGTAGCCCTTGCCGCCGAAGATCTGCATCGCGTTCCGCGTACAGAACTCGGCGGCGTCGCTCGCGGTGAACTTCGCGCGGGAGGACGCCCGGGTGTCGCTCTCGCCGTCGGCGATGCGGACCGCGGAGTCGTACACGAGGCTGCGGGCCGACTCGAGGCGGGAGTCCATCTCGGCGACGAGGACCTGCACGGCCTGGTACTCGCCGACGGCCTTCCCGCCCTGCTCGCGGTCGCCCGCGTAGTCGATCGCCTCCTCGAACGCCGCGCGCGCGATCCCGCAGCCGATCGCGCCCAGTCCGGTCCGGGCCATGTCGATCGTTCCCATCGCGATCCGGAAGCCGCCGCCGACCCGCCCGAGCAGCGCGTCGGCGTCGACCGCCACGTCCTCGAAGGTCGCGTCGCCGGTCACGTGCCCGTGCATCCCGAGGTACTCGCCGCGCTCGAAGGTGAACCCCGACACCTCCTCGGGGCTGGGCACGATGAAGACGCTGACGCCGTGGGAGTCCTCCGGCTGCGGGCGCTTCCGGGCGATCACGAGGTGGATGTCCGCGACGCCGGCGTTCGTGCCGAAGGACTTCTCCCCGGAGATCCGATAGCCGTCGTCGGTCGCCTCCGCGACGGTTTCGAGTTCGGTCGGCGACGACCCGGCGCCGGGTTCGGTCAACAGCATCGCGCCGACGGCCTCGCCGGCGACCATCCGCGGGAGCAACCGCTCGCGCTGCTCGTCGCTGCCGAAGTTCAGCACGGGAAGCGTGGCGAAGGTGTGCCCCTGAATGATCTCTGCGACCGCGCCGCTCTCGGCGGCGATCCGTTCGAGCGCCAGACAATACGAGACGAAATCGCCGCCGAGGCCGCCGTACTCCTCGGGGACGAGGATCCCGAGGAGCCCCGCGTCGCCGGCGGCTTCGACGACGTCCCGGGGGAACTCGCGAGTCCGCTCGATCGATTCCGCGCGGGGGGCGAGCGTGTCGGTCGCGAACGACTCGGCTCGGTCCAGAACGTCGTGGTGCTCCTCTGAGAGCGCGCGCTCGAGTAACGTCATACCTACTCCTGCGACGGCGGGGGACTTAGCAGTAACGCGACGCGGACAGCGCGCTCGCGACGCGATCGGGCGACGCGTCCGCCCCCGTCCGGCGGTACCGGTCGGGATCGCTCCCGACGCGTTCGACGAACTCCCGCTCGGCCGCGAACGCGAGGTGGGCGGCGGCCTCGCCCGCGCCCATCTTCGCGTGGATTCCCCGCATCTCCCCGAAGAGGTCCCGTGCCACCTCCCAGGGCGTCCGGCCCCGCGCGGTCGAGCTCGAGGCCTCCCCGTCGGCGTCGCCCGGGCCGGGAAGCGCGCACACCACCTCGCGGACGCGTTCCGCGTGGTGCGCTCGGATCGTTTCGATCCGCGCCGGCAGGTCGACCGTCGGTCCGTGTCCGGGGAACGCGCGGACGCCCTCGGGGCCATCGAGGCTCTCACCGAGACGGTCTTCGGACCCGGCGGGGCGGTCCAGCCGCTCTTCGAGCCGGTCGAGCGTGTGCAGATAGGCGGAGAGCGGCCTCGTCGATCTGGTGTCGGATCCCCCGACGTTCGGCGTGTACGTCGGGAGGACCGAGTCGCCGAGGAAGAGCGCGTCGCCGGCATCGATCGCGAGGTGGCCCTCCGTGTGCCCAGGCGTGTGCACCGCCTCGACGCCGGCGACCGAGTCGCCGTCCTCGACGGCGTCGACCGCGCACCGATCCGGCATCGGCGACGGCTCGTCGGCGTCACCGATCGCTGCGACGATCCGGTCGGGGACGCCCCACTCGCGCAGCCGGCTCGCGTCGCGGTCGAGGCGGCGCTCGCGCTCGATCGCGTAGTCGCCGATCAACGGGGCGTCGGAAGCGTGTGCGGTGACGGGAACGCCCGCGGCGGCCGCCAGCCGCGGCGCCACCCCCGCGTGATCGGCGTGCCAGTGCGTCACGATCACGACTTCGACGGCGTCGACCGAGAGCCCCGCCGCCGGGAGCCCTTCCGTCAGCGTCCGCCAGGACGCCTCGCCCGGCGGGCCGGGATCGATGACGACCCCGCGGTCGGGCAGGACGTAGGTGCTGTTCGCGCCCTCCGGACTGGCGGCCGCGTGTGCGATGCGCTCTGTGGGCGTCGACTCGGGCATCGCTACTCGCCCCCGCCGTCGCCCCGGCAACCGCCGGGTTCGTGTTCGGGGCCGTGCTCGAAGCCGAGCGCCGTCCAGCGGTCCCTGACGGCCTCTCGGATGTCCCGCGGATAGGTCGTCTCGAAGGTGACGCGCGGCGCGATGTACTCCTCGTCCCACCGGGGGTCCCACGCGGCGTTGACGTAGACGTTCGCGCCGGTGGACCCGTCCCGCCGGTAGCGGGGCGCGTGGGCGGCCGGCGCCTCCGGGTCGGAGAACTCCCAGTCGTTCGCCGGGTGCGCCTTCACCCAGATGTCGTCGAAGGCCCGGCCGAGGTCCATCGGGGCCGTCTCGGTGTCGAGGACGAACACCTTATCGAACAGCCGCGAGAACGAAAACAGCGTGTTGGCTAACTGCCACTCGAAGCCCGCATAGAGGATGTCGCTCGCCACCAGACAGATCCCGAGGCCGGCCTCCGCGGGCAGCGCGAGCCACTCGACCGGGGAGACGCCCCAGTAGTTGTTCACGCGACCGTACAGGCGCGCGGACTCGATGATCGAGAGGAGAACCCGCCCGTCGGCCATCGGCGCGCCGACCGGCGAGAACGGGATCACGGGATCCTCGCGAGCGGTCACGGAATCGATTCGGGCCTCGAGCGTCGCCGTCGCGACGGCGTCTTCCCACGGCTCGCTCGGTCCGCCGGCCGCCGATCCCCCAGTCGATTCGGAGCCTGCACGGGGGGGCGCACTCGCCGCCGTAACGGTCGCCTCCGCGATCACTTCGCTCTCGGCGGGCACCGCGCCCGCGGCCGTCGGCGCGACCGGAACCGGCCCCAACGCGCTCGCGACGCGTGGCGCACCGGCGATGTGCGACTCGCCGACCCACCGCATCGTCGCTCCGAGAAGCGCCGTCGGCGGGGGGCCGAGCACGACCGACAGGGCGTCGCCGGCCTCGAAGTCACGAACGGGCTCCGCCGGGACGGTGAGCCGGAGCCTGTCGCTGCCGTGGACCGACCCGCAGGCGGGGAGCCACTGGACCGCGTCGACGTCTGTTCCGGGCGGGGTCGAGGCGGCCGCGTCCGCATCGTCGGGCGACGCGGCCGGGACGGTCGCGAGCGCGAGCGTGACGGTCGGCCCGTCCGCGCCACCGACGGCCGGCAGCCCGAGCGACCGGAGGTCCGACACCGTCTCGGTCGCGGCCGGTTCGGCCGTCTCCGGATCGGGACCGCCGCTGCGGGCGGCCACGAGCGCGTCGAGCACGTCGAGGTAGCCCGCGCCCCCCCCGAGGCCGAGGGCGAGACCGACGCGCGACCACGGATCGCGAGCGCGGACCGAGAGGCGGTCCGGCCCGCCGAAGACGCCGGCTGCGAGCCGGGCCGCCCCGCCCGTCTCGGTGAGGAGGACCGCCGGGCCGTTGGCTCGGGCCGCCTCCCCCGCGACCGCGGCCGCGGTGTCGGCCCAGTGCGTCCGCTCGCCGACCTCGACGACGTCGCCCGCCGCTTCGAGCGCGTCGAGGTGCGTCCGCAGACCGCTCACTGGCCGTCACCTCCGATCCCAGCGGGGTCGCCGCCGACCGCTCCGCTGGTGCCCGGGTCCTCGATGTCGACGCCGGCCGCCGAGAGGACCTCCAGCGCCCGTTCCCGCACGTCCGCCGGCGGGGACGAACGCCGCGCGGGCGTCTCCTCGTCGCCGTCGGTCGTGGCGTCGATGTAGGCTTTCGAGGTCTTCGACCGCGACGTTCCCGTCTCGGCGTCGCCCTTCTCCTCGGGCGTCTGATAGATGTTCAGCGGGACTTTCGGCATCGCGTCCGCCCCGAACTGGTGGAAGTCCGCGTCGGGGTCGGCGTGGAGGGCGAGCGCTTCGAGCACCTCCCGCGTCGAGAGCGGATCCACGTCGGCGTCGACGAAGACGAAGAAGTCGACGTGGAGCATCCCCCACGTGGTGAAGATGAAGTTCGCCAGCTCGTGGAGGTAGCCCGGTCGGGACACGTCCGTCGAGACGACGTAGACGCTCCGCGGCGTGAACCGCCAGGGGACGCACTTTTTGACGTCGTAGCCAGCCACCCGCAGCCCGAGCGTCGCGTCGGGGCCGACGCAGGCGGCCTCGATCGTCGCGCTGGTGTTCAGCGAGTGGCCGACGCCGGAGCCCTCCACGCAGAAGGGGATGAGCGGGTCCTCGCGGTGCGTTACGGCGTCGACCTGCAGCACCGGCATCGAGCGCCGCGGGCCGTGGATGTAGCCGAAGTAGTCGCCGAACGGCCCCTCGTCGAGTCGTTCCCCGGGCAGGATGCGCCCCTCGATGACGAGCTCCGCACTCGCGGGGACGGTGAGCTCGTTGGTCGTACACTCGACGAGCTCGATCGGCTCGCCCTTCAGGCCGCCGGCGAAGGCCGCCTCGTCGCTGCCGGTCGGAATCCACATCGAGGCGGTGAACTGCGCCGCGGGCTCGACACCGATCGCGAGTGCGACGGGCATCGGCTCCCCGCGCCGCTCATAGCGGTAGTAGAACAGATTCGGCGTCTGTTCGCCGGCCAAGAGCAGGACGCTCGCGCGGTCGCCGTCCTGGATCATCGCCCGGTGAGACGACCAGTCGGTCCACGAGGAGTCGGGGTCGGGAACGACCATCGTGTGCAGATTCGAGTACCGCCCGCCGTCGGCGGCGTGGATGTAGGGCCACGGGAACGCGAAGAGGTCGACGTCCGCGCCCCGGCGGATCACCTCCCTACACGGCGCCTCAGCCGCGTCGACGGTCGTCGGTTCGATCGGGCGGCGCAGGCGGTCGATGATCGCCTCGTAGTACGCGTCGCCGTCGAGATCACTCGGGAGTCCGAGCGCCCGGGCCGGTCGGTCCCACGGCCGCTCGCGGGACCCGCGGTAGGGGTCGCCGACCAACCGCGCCGACACTCGGCTGTCGGTGACCGACTCGAAGACCGGCACGCGGTCGTCGCGGTTGTTCGCCAACATCGTGATCGCGCTGGCCTCCAGGTTCCACGAGACGTCGGCCCCGATGCGGTTCAGTTCGCCCGTGCCCGCCAGCCCAGCCAGATACGCCCGCAGGCTGTCCGCGGGTTCGTCCGGGGCGGGCGCTGTCGCCGTCCCGCCGTCCGCGCGGAGCCCGTCGCCCGCGTTCGGCGATCGGGTCACTCCCCCTCGCCCCCGCCGAGGCGCCGCTGCATCTCCTCGCGCTCGCGCTCGGCCGCGAGATCGACGTAGCGGTCGACCAGTTCGGGGCGCGTCTCCGCGAGGTGTTCGCGCAACAGCGTTCGTGTCGCGGTCGAGACCGAGTCGTACTCCCCCGTTTCGACCAGGTACGAGACGAGCGTCTTGACGTCTTCCCCGCGGGCAGTGAGGACGTTCGATCCCTCCCGGCTCCGCTTGAAGCACGCCTCGAGGACCGCCTCGTCGACGCTCGTCTCCCCGACGTTCGTCTCGATGATCTCGATGTACCACTGCTCTTCGCGGTTCTCGTGTGGCCCCCGCGTGATCGTCAGCGAGTCCGGATCGGTGAGCTCGTCCGGATCGCGAGCGATCCGCGCCCGCGTGGTGAAGATATGCTTCGTCTCCTGATCCATCACCTGCAGGGTGAGTTCGCCATCGGTGTCGGCGGGCAGGTGATCTTCGGAGGTGACGTAGCGGTCGCTCACGCGAGCCACCCGCCGAAGCCGGCCACCGTGTTCATAGACGACGCTTTGGGGATGCCCCGTTATAAACTCTCCCGGTGCGGTCGAGCCGGGGTTCCGCGCGTGCTCGCCGTTCAACCCGGTGCTTCGACCGCGCGCGACGGGACGGCGAGACCCGTCCGAGGGACCGAGCCGCTCGACGCCACCGGCAGGATTTAGGTTAGTGCTCGCCGAACAACGGACGATATGGATCCGAACGAGACGAGCATCCGCGTCGACCACGTCGGCGTCGCCGTCGAGTCAGTCGACGAGGCCGAACCGGTCTTGACCGCACTGGGGTGTGAGAAAGTCGTCGACGACACCGTCGAGGACCGCTTCCGATGGGTCTACTACCGACTGGGCGGGGCCTCAAGGATCGAACTCATCGAACCGGTCGCCGAGGAGTCGTTCCTCACGGAGTACTTGGATCGACACGGCCCCGGCTTGCACCACGTGACCCTCGAAGTGGCCGACATCGACGCCGTCATCGACTCGCTGGGGGGGGTCGGCGTCGACACGATCGATCGGCAGTCCTACGAGGGGTGGACCGAGGCGTTCGTCTCGCCCCGCAACGAGACGGGCGTCCTGTTCCAGCTGATGGAGTACACCGGCGCCTTCACCGACGGGCGCGAGTTCGACGAGGAGTCGTTCTTTATGCGCGGGCGTCGACTCAGCGCGGGCGAGTAGCCGGCGGCAACCGTCCCCCGCGCCCGCAACCGCCGTTAATTTAGTTACTGTGCGGCGTCGTATCCGGATTGCTTGGTAAGTTTCACCGAAAGATTAAAAATGATTGTAAATCAGTACACGAACAGCGATGTGGGAAGACACGAAATGGCAAATCCGGCCCGAAACCGCCAGACGAGGCGGCGGCGTTCGGCATCCGGGTGTCCCGATGCCGGCACGGCCGGTCCGCCGGCGGGACGAGACGCCCGCTTCCCCGCAGAGCGAACCGTAACTCGCGACTCATCACTATGCACCGACCACTACTCACGACGGACTTCCTGGATCGCGCGGTCGAACTATTCGGCGACGACGTCGGACTCATCGCCGACGACGGCACAGAGTACACGTACAACGAGTTGGGAGAGCGCATCGACCGGCTCTCGGACGCGCTGTCGAACTGGGGCGTCGAGAAGGGCGACCGCGTCGCGCTGCTCTCGCCCAACTCTCATTACTTCATCGAGACGCTGTATGCGACGATGCAGTTGGGCGCGCTGTTCGTCCCGCTGAACTTCCGCCTGCAACCGGAGGAGTACGACTACCTCATCGACGACTGCGCCCCCGACGTCGTCATAGCCGACTACGACTACGCGGAGAAACTCGAACACCTCCGCGGGGAGAGCGGCGTCACGGAGTGGGTCGTCTACGACGCCGACCGCTACGCCGAGGGCGGCGGCGACCCGGCGGGATGGCACGACTACGAGCCCGTGCTGGCCGACGCCGACCCCGACGCGGTCGAGCGCCCCGAGATCGACGAGAACGACGACGCGACCATCCTGTACACGAGCGGGACGACCGGCGACCCGAAGGGCGTCGTCCACACCCACCGCATCCAGCACTACCACGCGATGATCCACGCCCACCACGTGGAGTTCGAAGACGACGACACGCTCCTCTGGACCTCGCCGATGTTCCACATCAACGGCTGGGGACACATCTACGGGCTCACCGGGATCGGCGGCCGACACGTCATCCAGCGGCAGTTCGACCCGGCGACGGTGTTCGAGCGCATCAACGAGTACGACGTCTCCTACCTCGGTGGCGCGCCGACCGTCCTCAACATGCTTCTCGAATACTACGAGGACGCCGACGTGCCGTCCACCGGCGAGAAGGACGTCCGCGTCGAGACGGCCGCGAGCCCCCCACCGAAGAAGACGATCCGCCGCACGGAGGACGAACTCGGCTGGCGCATCATCCACGCCTACGGCGCGACCGAGACCGGGCCGATCATCACCACCTCCAACTCCCGCCGGAAGATCCAGCAGGGAGACAAGTACGACGTGATCAACAAACCCGGCTTCGCGACGCTCAACACCGAGATCCGCGTCGTCAACGAGGACGGCGAGGTCGTCCCGACTGACGACGCAACCAAAGGCGAGGTCGTCGTCCGGGGCAATCAGGTCCTCGACCGCTACTGGAACAAGCCCGAGCAGACCGAGGAGGCCTTCCACGACCGCGTCGACGGGTGGTTCCACACCGGCGACATCGCCACCTGGGACGAGGACCGGATGCTCACCATCGTCGACCGCAAGAAGGACATCATCATCTCCGGCGGCGAGAACATCTCGAGCATCGAGGTCCAAGACACGCTCTACGACCACCCGGACGTCAAGGTGGCCGCCGTCATCGGCGTCCCCCACGAGAAGTGGGGCGAGACCCCGAAGGCGCTGATCGTCAAGCGCGAGGGCTCGGACCTGTCGGAATCGGAGGTCATCGAGTTCTGCCGCGACCGCCTCGCCCACTACAAGTGTCCCACGAGCGTCGAGTTCCGCGAGGACCTCCCGCAGACCTCGACGGGGAAGATCCAGAAGTTCGAGCTCCGAGAGTCCCACTGGGACGACGAGGAGCGCGACGTCAACTGACGGGGGCGATACCGTCTTTCGCCCCTCCGCGTTCGACCCGCTCCGACGTGCGGGTCCCCAGCCGAGGCTGTACCCATTCGTCTCACACGTCCGTACGTTCGAAGAGAACCGTTCGTCGCCGTCTCTCGGTACCTCGTGACTCTATGGCGGTGCGCCGTTTCAGCGCCCCCACTACGTCGGCCGAAAATCGGAACTCCGCTCGGTTCAGACCGGCTCGAACCGGTAGAACACCCGGTCTTGATCGGTCGGGCCGTCGATATCCATCACCTTCAACCGCACGGTGTCGCCGAGTTCGAGGTCGTCGTACTCGGCGTCCTCGATGCGCGCAGAGAGCTGCACCGGGCCGAGGTCGACGGTGCCGACGACGAAGGGCGGGTCATCGCGCATCCCGATCGCGGCGGTCCCTCTGACCTCCGTGAACGAGTGGAGTTCGCCCTCGTGCGGCAGGTCCGTGTACTCGAGGTCGTCGCTCAGACACTCCGGGCAGACGACCCGCGGCGGGAAGTGGATCTCCCCGCAGTCGGCGCACTCGGTCGTCGTGAGCGCGCCGTCGGAAAGGTTCTCGTAGAACTGGTGGATCCGCGTGTGCTCTGGGTCCTGCAGGTCGTAGAAGTCGAGCAGGCGCGGGAACTCGATCTCGTCGGGCAGAGTGATCGTTCCGCGGGGCGGATCGGCGCGTTCGCCGCCGTCGGCGCGGAGCGAGCGCTCGACCGCGGCGCGGTCGTCGGTGTGGTCGTGGGTGGTCATTGTGGGTCCCTCGCTAACGTCATCACGCTGTGCACTGAGGCGCTGCCGCTGAGGTTGTGGATGAGCCCGGTCTCGGGGTCGTCGGGGACCTGCCGGGCGCTGGGGACGTCGCCGGCGAACTGCCGGTAGACCTCCAGCGCCTGACAGACGCCCGTCGCGCCGAGGGGGTGCCCACAGCCGAGCAGCCCGCCGCGCGGATTGAACGCGACGTCGCCGTCGAGCTGGCTGCGGCCCTCCTCGATGAACGCCCCGCCTTCGCCCTCCTCGGCGAAGCCGAGCTGTTCGTACTCGATGATCTCGCTGATGGAGAAGCAGTCGTGGACCTCCGCGACGTCGATGTCCTCGACGGGGTCCTCGATGCCGGCCTGCTCGTAGGCCTGTTGGGACGCCTCCGCGGCCTGCGGCCACGTCGTCATCGACGGGATGTTGTTGACCGAGTTGCTCGCCATACACGACTGCCCGCTGCCGGTGATGTAGGCGGCGGTGTCGACACCCAGTTCCCGCGCCTTCGCCTCGCTGACCAAGAGCACGCCCGCCGCGCCGTCGGTGATCCCGCTGCAATCGAGCAGTCTGAGCGGCGGCGCGATCGGGTACGAGTCGAGCACGTCGTCGACGTCCACGCGCTTTTGGTACTGCGCGAAGTCGGTCTCGGCGGCGTGACTCTTGTTCTTCGCGCTCACCATCGCGAGCTGCTCGGCGGTCGTCCCGTGCTCGTGCATGTGCCGCTGTGCGTACTGGGCGAACCACGACGGACCGTTGAGCCCGTTGACGCCGTCGAACTCCCGATCGAGCACGTTCGTCATGTTCGACTGGATCTCGGGCATATGCTCGCGGTCGATGTTCATCTTCTCGACGCCGAGCACGAGCGCGGTGTCGATCTGCCCCGCCGCGATGGCGAGCCACGCGTACCTGAGCGCGGCCTGCCCGCTCGCGCAGGCCAGCTCGGTGCGGGCCAGCATCCCGTTCAGGTCGATTCCGAGCAGCTCGGCCACGAGCGGCGCGACGTGGCTCTGGAACGCGAAGCGCTCCGGCTGGACGGCGCCGACGAACAGCCCCTCGACGTCGTCGGGCTCGATGCCGTCGACGTCGTCGAACGTGGCCTTGCCGGCCTCCTGTGCGAGGTCCTTCCACGTGGCGTCGCGCTCGCCCCACTCGGTGAGCCCGCCGCCGACGATTGCTGCGTTTTCTGGCATTGGAATCAGTCCTCGAAGTCCGGCTCGCGGTCGTCTCTGAAGGCCTCGACACCCTCGATCATGTCGTCGGTGGTGGTCAGGAGACCGAAGCCCTGACTCTCCAGTTTGAGCCCCGCGTCGAGGCTGGCGTCCTGCCCCTCGTTGATCACCTGTTTGGCGACCTTCAGGGCCGTTTTCGGCCCGGACGCGATGTCGTCGACGAACTCCGCGACCGTCTCCTCGAAGTCGTCTTCGGCGACCGCGCGGTTGATGATGCCCCAGTCGGCGGCTTGCTCGGCCCCGAAGTGGTTGCCGCGGAAGATGAGCTCCTTCGCGCGCGGCTCGCCGACGAGGCGAGTGAGCCGCTGTGTGCCGCCCCCGCCCGGGATGAGCCCGAGATCGACCTCCGGGCTGCCGAACGTGGAGGCCTCCGTGGCGAGCCGGATGTCGCAGGCGAGCATCAGCTCGAACCCGCCGCCGAGACAGAAGCCGTCGATGGCCGCGACGGTCGGCCGGTCGAAGCCGTAGATTTTCTCGATGGGCTCTTCGACGTCGCTGATCTCCGTCGGCGCGTTGGCCATGAATCCGGTGATGTCCGCGCCCGCGGAGAACGCGCGGTCGCCCGCGCCCGAGAACACGACGCAGGACACCTCGTCGGTGTCGGCGTCGTCGAGCGCGCGGCCGACCTCCGCGAACATCTCCTCGCTGAAGGCGTTGAGCCGCTCGGTGCGGTCGAACTCGATCGAGAGCACGCCGCGGTCGTCGAGGTCGACGTTCAGGAACTGGTAGGGCCACTCGCCCGTGTAGTCGTAGAAGCCCCGCCCCGCGTCGACGCCCGTGTGGCCGTCCTCGACGAGTTCGACGAGGTAGTCCGCGGGCGCGTAGCGCGCCGCCCCGGTCTCCTCATAGAGCGTCTCGAGCTTCTCGAGGACGGTGTCGAGCCCGATCGTATCGCCGACGCGGCAGGTGCCGAGCGGGAAGCGGCCGCCGAGGCGGACGCCGAGGTCGATGTCCTCCGGCGTCGCCACGTCGTTGCCGACCAGCTTCGCGGCCTCGTTGATCATTCGGGCCTCGATGCGGAGCGTATCGAAGTCCTCGCCGTCGCCGGGACCGTAGGTCGTCCCCGGACCGTCCTCGTAGGTGTAGTAGCCCGCGCCGCTCTTTCGACCGAGCGTCTCGTCGTCGACGTGTTCGGCGATCGAGGGCGGGACCTCGTACTCGGAGGACTCGAGGAAGTCGGCGGCGATGTCGATGCCGCCGTAGTCGTTGAGCTCGAAGGGCCCCATCGGGTAGCCGCGGTTGAACACCATCCCGGCGTCGGCCGCCTCGACGGTGCACTCCCCGCTGTCGAGCATCCACGCGGCCTCGCCCATGAACGGCACGAGGACGTTGTTCACGACGAACCCGTGAACGTCCTTCTTGACGTCGATGCCGGTCTTCCCGATCGAGTCGACGTAGGCGTGCACGCGTTCGAGCGTCTCCTCGCTGGTCTGTTCGCCGTGGACGACCTCGACGAGGTCCATCCGCACGGGCGGGTTGAAGTAGTGCGTCCCGACGACCTGTTCCGGGCGGTCGGTCGCGCTCGCCATCTCGGTGATCGAGAGCCCGGAGGTGTTGCTCGCGATGATCGCGCCCTCGGGCGCGTGTTCGTCGACCTCCGCGAACGTGTCCTTTTTGATCTCCATCTTCTCGGGGACCGCCTCGACGACGAGGTCGGCGTCCTCGACGGCGGTTCCGAGGTCGGTGTACCCCTCGACGCGGTCGAAGACCTCTTCTGCTGACTCGTCGATCTGACCCTTCTCTGCCAGCTTGTTCAGACTCCACTCGATGTTGTCGAGGCCGTCCTCGACGAACTCCGCTTTGATGTCTCGAACTGAGACCGTGTACCCGGCGATCGCAGCGACCTCGGCGATACCGTGACCCATACTGCCGGCCCCGAGGACTGCGACGTGTTGGATGTTCGGTTCCTGCATCGCTTACCAAAGGGGTAACGCCGCTATTCAATCTTGTGATGATCGAATACACTGTATCAAAAAAATCCGAGTTAGAACAATAGTGGTTATGCGAGAGCGCGTTTAGATATAATTTGTAAGCGTCAGTGGCCATACAATTGTACGTACCCGGCAGGCCGAACGCCACTCGTGGGGTGCGGCTCTTGTGCTAGGCCTGTTTCCATTTATTCGGGAGCATTTGCTATATGCTGCCATAGGACATATGCGCGACGGAACTGCTAACAGCATTTTAAGTGTATCGCGGTTTCGTTTACTATCTATTCGCAAATCAGTGATAATCTTAACGAAAGTATTATAGTGTTCTACTCTAAGTTGTGGAGCGAACCATGAGTTCACCTACCAGACGGTCGGTTCTGAAGAAGGCGGGAGCGGCGTCAGTTATCGCGACAACGGGTCTTGCGGGATGTACCGGCGGCGGGGGCGACGGCGGCGACGGAAGCGGGGACGGCGACTCCGGATCGAACGGCGGATCGACGAGCCAGGACACGGGACTGGACTCTCTGCACGTCGGCGTGTTCAACCCACAGAGCGGTCCGTTCGCACCGTGGGGCTCCTCGCTGCGGACCGGTGCCGAACTCGCTGCGACGGACCTCGAAAACGAGTTCGACATCGACATCGAGATCTCCACGTACGACACCGAGGTCAACCCCAGCGCCGCGTTAGAGCGGATGAAGCGCGCGGTCACGTCCGATGGGATCGACTTTGCCCAGGGCGCGCTCTCCTCGGCGGTCTGTACGAAGATCGGAACGTGGGCCTCCGACAACGGCGTCTCCTACATCGCCGACGGCGCGTCCGACACGCTGACAGGGGAGAACTGTCTCCCCCACATGTTCAGCACGTACTCCTCGAACACGATGCTGGCCCGGTCGATCGGGGCGCAGATGGCAGACATCGCCGACAACTGGTATCTGCTGTACTCCGATTACATCTGGGGACAGAACGCCCAGGAGATCTACACCAACGAGATCGAATCCAACGGGGGAACTGTCGTGAACTCCGAGGCGACCCCGTTCCCGAACGACGACTACACGTCGTTCCTCAACAACATCCAGAACTCCGACGCGGACGGGATCGGCCTCGTGCTGCCGGCGCTGGACAAGCGGCTGGCGATGAAACAGCTCCGTAACAAGGGGATGCACGAGGAGTTCAAACTGATGGGCCACCAGGCCGAGGACATCGCGTTCTGGGGGCTGGGACAGGAGTCGGCGTCGATGATGGACATCGCCTCCGTCGGCTGGACGAACTCCCTCGAGAGCGCGACCGCCTTCAGCGAACGCGTCGCCGAAGAGGGCGAGACGGACCCGTTCGTCCGCCACGCGAACGCCTACATCGCGATGGATCAGCAGGTCCGCGCGGCGCTCCGCGCGGAGTCCACCGCAGCCGAGGCGATCCGCGGCGAACTGGAGGGCCACACCGTCGAGAGCCAGCGCTCCCTCGACATCATGCCCGGCGACCTCGAGTGGCGGGCGTGCGACCACCAGCTCGTCCACCCGACGTGGGCGATCACGGGTCGCTCGATGGAGGACATGCAGGACGAGCCCTACAAGGCGTGGTTCGATATCGCCGGGACGAGCGCCGGCGAGGACGTAATGCGTAGCTGCGAAGAGACCGGCTGCTCGTTGTGAACACGAGTATGAACGAGATTCCGATTCCCGGTACAGACCGCAGCACCACTCCCGCAGCCGCGGTTATCTGGGGCGGCCTGCTGCTTTTGACGGTGCTGAGCGCACTCTCCCGTCCGGGCCTGTTCGTCGATCAGGCGGTCGGCGGGCTCGTCTACGGACTCGTGTTGGTGCTGATCGCGCTGGGGCTGTCCATCGTCCTCGGGTTACTCGGGATCGTGAACTTCGCCCACGGGGCGCTGTTTATGCTCGGGGCGTACTTCACCTTTCAGTTTATGGAGGTGTGGGGGTTTTCCTTCTGGGCGACCCTGTTTCTGGCGCCGCTGGCGGTCGGTCTCGTGGGCGTCGTCATCGAACGGACCGTGCTTCGCTACCTCTACGACAAGAATCCGCTGAACGGGCTGCTGGCGACGTTCGGTGTCGCGATGATGATCGGCGAAGCGACCCGGGCGTCCTGGGGGGGCTCACCCCTGAGCGTGACGACGCCGCAGGTTCTCGAACTCGGATTAAACCTCGGGGTCACGACCGTCTCGCGGATCAGGCTGTTCACCGTCGTCGTCTCGGTCATCGTCATCGCGGCCGTCTACCTGCTCATCGAGCGCACGGACTTCGGCCTGTCCGTCCGCGCCGGGGTGCTCGACCGCGAGATGGCCGAGTTCCTCGGGGTGAACATGAACGTCCGGTTCATCTCGATGTTCGTCCTCGGCGCGGCCATCGCCGGCCTCGGCGGCGTCCTCCGCGGAACGGCCGTCGGGATGGACGTGGGGATGGCGAATCAGTTCATTATCCTCGCGTTCGTCGTCGTCGTCGTCGGCGGCATCGGAAGCCTGTTCGGCAGCGTCGTCGCCGGGCTCCTCATCGGTGAGGCCTCCTACCTGACGCCGCTGTATCTGGAAACGCTCGCGGGCGTGACGAGCATCGAAGCGCTCAACATCTCCGGCATCAGCGGTCTGGTCCCGTATCTGGTGATGATCGTGGTGCTTCTCGCGCGGCCGCGCGGGCTGTTCGGGCAGGAGGGATTCCTCGAATGAGCCACGAATCGGCAAGCGACGGACTCGCCTCGAGTCTCCCGCTGGACACGCTGCGTCGGTATCAGGTACCGATCGGCGCGCTGTTGATGGTCGTGCTCGTCCGCCCGATCATCTCGATGGACATGTTCTTGGGGTACGGCGCGGTCGCGAACACCATCCTCATCTGGATGCTGTTCGCGGCGTCGTTCAACCTGCTCCTCGGGTACACCGGCCTGCTCTCGTTCGGGCACGCGATGTTCCTCGGGATCGGCGCGTACGTCACGGCGATCGGCCTCTCGCGGTTCGATTCCTCGTTCGTGCTGGCCGCCGTCGTCGCCCTCGGGCTCGCGGGGGTCGTCGCCTATCTCATCGCGCGGATCACCGTTCAGAAGGGCGAGATCTACTTCGCGATGCTCACGCTCGCGTTCGGAACGACCGCGCATTTCATCGCCAACTACAACCCGGCGGATCTGACCGGCGGGACGACCGGCATCGCCGGCGGCGCCGTCCCCGCGTGGATCGAGGCCGAGCGCGGCCTCAAGTACGTGAACTTCGGCGGCTTCCAGTTCGACTGGCACTACCTCGTCGCTGCGGCGGTGTTCGTCGGACTGCTGCTTCTGTGGCAACTCGTCCGGTCGCCGTTCGGCCGGACCCTCATCGCCGTCCGCGAGAACGAGGAACTCGCCCGCGCGATGGGTATCAACACCTACCGGTACAAGGTCTGGGCGTTCACGCTGAGCGCGCTGGTCGCGACCTACGCCGGCACCATCCTCGAAGTGAACGAGCAGGGGGCGACCCTCTCGCTTCTGACTGTCGAGACCAGCGGCGACGTCATCCTGATGACCGTGCTGGGCGGGGCGAACTACTTCTTCGGCCCGGTCGCCGGCGCGTTCATCTGGCTGTTCGCCGAGGACTACCTCACAGACTTCGAGATGCTCGTCTTGCCGCTGAGTGAGTTCCCGCTCGTCAGCCTCGAGCTTGCGGGCGTGCTGGCGTACTGGCAGTTCTTCCTCGGACTGCTGTTCGTCATCGCCGTCCTGATCGCCCCGCGCGAAGGGGTCTGGGGGCTCATCAGAAGCGGTGTCGAACGCGCCTACGAACGAATCCAATCCGAGGGATAACCATGTCTGAGACAGATATTTCCACGACAGAATCCGGGGGCGACGGAGTGGACCCACAGAGCGCCGCTCTCGGCGCGACCGGGCTCACGAAGCGGTTCGGCGGCATCGTCGCCGTCGACCACGTCGAACTGGCCGTTCCCGAAGGGGAGCTCAGAGCCATCATCGGTCCGAACGGCGCCGGGAAGACGACGCTCTTCAACGTCCTCACCCACGCGCTGGAGCCGAGCGACGGGACGGTCTATCTCCACGGAGAGGCCATCACCGACATGTCACAGGAGCAGCGCCCACACAACGGGCTCGCTCGGTCGTTCCAGTCGAATCAGCTGTTCAACGAGCTCAGCGTCCTCGAGAACGTTCGAGTCGTGGTACAAACGATGGAGTCGGGGCCGTTCTCGTTCGACCTCCTCGGCGAAGGGCAGGCCCAATACGTCGAACAGGCCACCGACATCCTCGAGTCGGTCGGGTTGGACGACAAACGCGACGTCACCGCGAAGAACCTCTCGCACGGCGACCAGCGCCGGCTCGGAATCGCGATGGCGCTGGCGACGGATCCGTCGGTGCTGCTTCTCGACGAGCCAACGAGCGGCCTCGGATCCAGCGAAACGGGGCTCGCCACGGACCTCATCGAGTCGATTCACGACGATATGGGGCTGACGCTGCTGTTGATCGAACACGACATGGAGATCGTCCTCTCGATCAGCGACCGGATCACGGTGCTCGATCAGGGGCAGGTCCTCGCGACCGGCACCCCCGAGGAGATCCGAAACAACGACGACGTACAGGAGGCGTACCTCGGCGGTATGCGGGAGGAACTATGAGCCTGCTCGAAGTCTCCGACCTCGAGGCGGGCTATGAGACCGGACAGGTCCTGTTCGGCGTCGACCTCGCCGTCGACGAGAACGAGGTCGTCTCGCTTTTGGGCCGCAACGGAGCCGGAAAGACGACAACGATGCACGCGCTCGTGGGTGCGGACGTACCCAACGTCTTCGGCGGGTCGATGGTCTTCGACGGCCACGACCTCCGGGAACGGCGGAACTACCGGATCTCGGAGTTGGGGTTGAGCCTCGTCCCCGAGGGCCGACGGTGCTTCCGCGACCTGACGGTCGAGGAGAACCTGCGGCTGGCGGCCAACCACGCCACCGACCCGCTCCCGGTCGCGGAGATGCTCGAGCAGTTCCCCGAACTCGAGGAGATGCGTAACCGCCCCTCGAAGAATATGAGCGGCGGGGAGCAACAGATGCTCGCGATCGCGCGGAGCCTCGTCACCAACCCGAAGCTCATCCTGTTGGACGAGCCCTGCGAGGGACTGGCACCGTACATCGTTCGCCGGATCGAGTCGATCATCGAGTCGATCAACGAGGAACGCGGCGTCAGCGTGCTTCTCGTCGAGCAGAACGTCGCCGTGGCGATGGCGGTCGCCGAGCGGCACTACGTCCTCGACGAGGGCGAGATCGTCGAGGAGGTCTCGACAGCGGAACTACAGGAGAACGAGGCGCTCCGACAGGAGTACCTCGGAGTCTGACGTCCCCTGTTCGATCCGCCCTACTCCCCCTCGGAATCGAGGTGATCGAACAGGCCCGGCGTCGTGCCGAACTTCAGGACGTTCGTCATCGTCGAACTGCGGACGTTGTTGACGGCTTTGCCGTGTTCTTTGTAGAACTGATGGAGCCACCGGGACTCGGCCTCTTGGCTCGGGAACATCATCACGGCTTTCCACTGGTACTCGCCGTCCGCGAGGAAGTAGAAGATGGAGTACCGACTGTCCCGGATGTGCTCCATCGCCTCCCGCCAGTGCTCTGCGAAGTGCTCGGGGTTGAACTTGAACTCCATCAGCGCGAAGACGAAATACGACTCGTGGGGGATGAGCGCCTCCCGGAAGACCCCCTCTTTCCGCATGTTCCGGATCGCCTTACTCACGGTCACGTGACTCACGTCGATGTCGTACTCCTCGGCCAGAACGTCGGTGAGCTCGCGTGCGGACCGCTGGGGGTCGCGTGCCAGCTCTCGAAGGATAATGACGTCGCGGGGTTTGAAGTCCCAATCCGGGGTTTTCTCGCTCATTAGTTGTTCAGTACTCAACTCGGCCGCCTCCGAGAGTGTTTCGGTCGCAAAGAGCGCCGCAGCGACACTGTCGTCGTCGATGTGGCCCGTAGACGAATCGTCCATTTACCGACGTCCCCGAACGCGGTTCGACTTCCGACGTTCGTCTGCCCCCACATCACCGGCGCCCGAGGGCGCCGTGCTCACGTCGGGCGCCGCGACCCCCCGGTGCGGTCGAGCGACCCGCGCTCCCGCCGCCGGTATGCGGCGACGAATGGGGTGTCGAACGGTGGTACGGAACCATCGGCATAATAGCGAGGGTCGGAAACTCATATACGGTATACTCAGATTGTCTGGTAAATAATTTTCGCAGAACGTTATTTATTGTAAACGCCCGTGGACCACACAGATGCGTTACTACGAGGATTTCGAGGTGGGCGAGTCGCGGACGTTCGGGAGCCACACGGTCACCGAACGCGAGATCGTCGAGTTCGGTGAGCAGTTCGACCCGCAGCCCTATCACACCGATCCCGAGGCCGCCGAAGACAGTATATACGGCGGCTTGATCGCGAGCGGGTGGCACACGACGGCCCTGACGATGCGGATGCTGACCGAGCACTTCACCGCCGGAACCGACTTCGTCGGCGGCTCCGCCGTCGACGACCTCCGGTGGATCGAGCCGGTCCGCCCCGGCGATACGCTCTCTGTGACCGCCGAAATCGTCGAGAAGGACCCGTGGAAGGACCGGTTCGGTCGCGTCCGAACCCGACTCCGCGTGCACACCGATTCGGGATCGACCGTCGTGACGATGGACGCGGCGATGCTGTTCGGCTATCGCGACGCCTGATTCGGTCGACTGTCGTCTCTCCCGCTGCGGGCTCGTTTGAGATCCCTTACCGCTGCGGGTTCGTTCGGGACCGGTTTTCCGCGTCGCCGAAGACGGACTCGATCTCGGCTTCGAGGTCGTCGACCTCCCAGCCGCCGTCGTTGAACGCGACGCGCTCCAGTTCCGGGTTCGACAGCAGGCCGACGCTGTCGCCGGCGGCCCGGACCGTACAGCCGGAGACGCCCGCGGATTTCTCGCTCGCGAGGAACGCCGCGACGGGCGCGACCTTCTCGGGCGGGTACTCCTCGGGGTCGAGAAACGACTCCGTCATCGCCGTGTACGCGATGGGTAACAGCGCGTTGACGCGGACGCCGAACTGATCGAGTTCGGCCGCCGCCGTCCGCGTGAGCCCGAGGACTCCGGCCTTCGCGGTGGCGTAGTTGGCCTGGCCGACGTTTCCGAGCGCGGCCGGACTCGTCACGCAGACGAACGCCCTCTCGCCAGTTCGGTCCTCGGCGTTCCGCTGCCAGTGGGTCGCGGCGCTACGCAGGAGACCGAAGTGGCCGCGGAGGTGGACGTCTGTGACCTGTTGCCACTCGTCCTCGCTCATATCCGTGAGGTAGCCGTCCCGGATCACCCCGGCGTAGTTGACGACGCTGTCGAGCCGCCCGTGCTCGTCGACGACCGAATCGACCAGCGATTCCGCGTACGCGACGTCGGTGACGTCCCCGAGGTTCGTCGCGGCCGTCCCGCCGCCTTCTCGGATCTCACGCGCGAGGGACGCGGCCTCCGAGTCCTTCGCCGGCAGGTCGTTGATCACGACCGTCGCGCCGTTGTCCGCCAGTTCGCGCGCCGTCGCGCCGCCCAGTCCGCCGGTGCCGCCGGTGACGATGTGCACAGTTCCGTCCATGGTGTTGAATCAGCGTCGCTACCCCCAGTGTGAGGGCGGATGTGTCGACAGTCCCCGTGCGCGCCCTTATCTCATTGGATTCGACTGCGCCCCCGACGGTTCGACGAGCGACAGGTGCGCAAGGCGAGTTCCCCGGGGTCCTCAGAGGCGCCCTCACCTGATCACGCTCACGACGCCGACCGTCTCGGCGACGACCCACGAGACGAAGAGCAGATAGCTGACGAGCAAAAACGCCGACTCCGCGGACGTGAGACGCAGGTCAGTGCGGAGCACCGCGAAGAGTAAGACGGTCGCGAGCGTGAGCACGCCGAACATCGGGACCGCGGTGGCGAAATCGATCACGACGCTGCCGACGATGAGGACGCCGATCGGGATCGCCACGAGCAGGTCGAACGTGTTCGATCCGAGGACGTTGCCGAGGCTCGTGACGCTCCGTCCGTCGCGGGCGGCGCGAACGCTCACGAGGAGGTCGGGCAGACTCGTCGCGGCGGCGAGGATAGTCACGCCGGCGAGGAACTCGGGGATCCCGAACGCGCCCGAGAGCGACTCGACGCTCCCGACCAGCTGCTCGACCGCCACCAGAATGACGAGCAGGCTGGCGCCGAGCATCAGCCAGCGGCGACCGATCGGCGTGTCGTCCGCGTCGGCGGCGGCGTCGTGGTCGCTCACGTCCTGCCACTGGATGAAGAGATAGAGGCCGTAGAGAGCGAGCGGGAGCAGCGCGAGCGGCCGGGTGATCACCCCGGACAGCGCCCCCCCGTCGGTGGGGAAGTAAATGACGGCGAGCGCGAACGTGATGACGAGCGCGGAGACCGCGATCATGTAGAACTGGGCTTCCTTGTAGACGACGGCCCGGTTCGTCTCCAGCGTGTCGTCGGCGACGAGCCCCGACAGGGCGGGAATCGCGAGAACGTTGAAGATGGCAGAGCCGACGATGGCTCCGACACCCATATCGAAGACGCCGGCGAGCGCGGCGAAGACCACGCTCGATAGCTCCGGAAAGCTCGATCCCACCGCGACGACGATCGATCCCTGGACGACCGCCGGCAGCCCGTAGTACGACGAGAGCTGTTCGGCGGCCCGTTCGAGCCACCCGCTGCCGAGCCAGATAGCCCCGGTCGCAGCGAGGACGACGCCGACGTCGACGACCGGCGTGTGCGGGAGCAATCCGAATACTGCCATATCGTCGACAACGTTTCGCGGACGGGGACCTGAACGTATCGGTTAACACGGCGGTCAGCCGGTTGGACCGCCTCGATCAGTAGCCCGACTCTCGAGACTCTGTGGACGGACGGATCCGGAAGTCGATCCCGTCGGGGCAGCGACTGCGAGGCCTCGGTCGCGCCCGTCGACCGCGACGCCTGACACCGTCATCCGGTCGCGGCGTTCGTCGACCGCGCCGTCGCCCGGACGAGAAATCCGATCCACGCCAGCTCCCCGTCCCCCCGGTCCAGCGCGGTCCGTATGGGCTCAGAGCCCTCACAGGACGTCGAGCACGACGACCGAGAGGTAGAGCTGTCCGACTCCCGCCGCCACGAGAAGGACGCCGGCGGCCTGCTTCACACGCCCGGCGTACGCGCCCAGTGACCGCCACGTGGTCATCCCCGCATCGGAGAGCAGCGTCACACCGATCAGCGGCACCGCGACGGCTCCAGCGTAGGCACCGAGGACGGCGAGCCCGCGTTCGGGCGGTAGCGCCGACGCCTGCGCAACGACGCCGAGAAACAGCGGGACGACACAGCCCGCGGCCGCGAGGGCGTACACCGCCCCGAAGAGCCCGAATCCGAGAAGCGACTCCGGGCGCCGCGGGAGCGGAAGCGTCGGCGCCGACCACCCCGAGAGCACCAACAGGCCGAAGACCACCAGTGCGCCGCCGACGATCGGCTCGAAGAGGGGCAGTATCGAGGTGAGCCGCTGCCCGACGGCGAACGCCAACACGGCGATCCCGCCGAGGGCGACGAGCGCGCCGAGGGCGGCGACGACCCCGGAGACGAGCCCCGGCGTGTCGTCGTTCTCCTTGATGTAATACCCGACGTAGCCCGGCAGGAGCGGAAACGCACACGGCGCGAAGAACGTCGTGACCCCCGCACCGGCGGCCCATCCGACGGTTCCGAGGAAGGCAGCCGAAATCACGACTCCGCCAACACCCGGTCGAGCTCCGTCCGAAGCGTCTCCGCCTTCGTGAGTCCCGCGTGTTGCCAGCGAATCGCTCCCGACGCGTCCGCGATGGCGTGGTAGGGAATCTCGCTCGCACCGAGCGCGGCCATCACATCGCTCTCGGGGTCGAGGCCGACGGTCCACTCGCCGTGGTGACGACGCCACCACGACCGAATGTCGCCGGCGGTGAGCGTGCCGCCGAGGCGCTCGTTCGTGATCGAGACGAACGCGACGCGGTCGCCGTACGCCTCGTAGACCGTCGAGAGCGCCTCCATCTGCTCTTTACAGGGCGCACACCACGTGGCGAACAGATCGATCAGCGTCGGCGTCTCCGAGCGCGGGACCGCGACCTCGCCCGCGTCCGACCCGCGGGCGTCGATCGTCCGGACGCGGTGCGGGAGCCCGGTCGAATCTCCGACCGACAGCCCCGGGACGTCACCGCGGAGCGCCAGTACGCTTCCCCCGGTGAGACCGACGCCGCCGAGCGCGGTGAGCAGTTGTCGACGGTTCAGTCCGCCGTTTGGCTCTGAAGTCACTGGCCTCTGACAGTCGCGAGGTCGTCGATGAGCCGCTCTGGGTCCGGGGAATCGGTCCGATAGGCCCGTTCTACGTACCCATCGGCGTTCACGAGGTACGTGAGCGCCGAGTGGATGAACATGTACATATCCATGTCTTCGGGGTGGGATCGCTCGAAGGTGACGCCGAACTCCCCTTGGACGACGGCCTTCGCCCGCTCTCTGGACTCGGGCCGGAGGAAGTCCCAGTTGCCGGCGTCGAGCGCGACGTTCATCTCCTCTGCGTACGTCTGCAGGCGCTCCGCGTCGTCGCGCTCGGGGTCGAAGGTCACGGGGAAGAACGCGACGTCGTCGGCGTACCCCTCCTCGATCGAGTGCGTCTGGACGTTCCGCATCGACTGGATCAGGACCGGGCAGACGGTGTTACAGTGGCTGTAAAAGAACGTATATACCGCCGGTTTCCCGACCGAGCGGGTCGATACCTCCCCGCCGTCGATCGCGTTCGGGAGCGTCGCGTCCGGCACCCGCTGTCCCCACGCGGGGTACGGGAGGTCCTCGCTCGCGTGTTCGCGGTCCGGTTCGGCGAGCGCAACGTCGGGGTTCGAATCACCGAATCCGAGACAGCCGGCCGTCGTGAGCGCGCCCGCCGCCGCCGCCCCGCGGAGGTAAGTCCGTCGCTGCATACGAGTACCACAGAATCGGCATCACACGATCATAAGGTGCGCGGTCGGTTCCCGACCGATGAGAAACCATCGTGATGGCCCGAACGTCGGCTGTGCGGGCCCGACCGGCACTGCCCGAGAAGACCCTCAGCGGGTCCTACCGCTGAGCGCGACACCGACGAAGACTGCGAGCCCCCCGAGAAAGAAGAGCAGTCCCGGTTCCGCGAGTAAGAGCACGCCGCGGACGAGGCTTCCGTCCGCGACCCCGAGGCTCGCGGGCTCGAAGAGCGACAGCGACGAGTCGGGACCGCCGAGGAGCCGTTCGGCCCCGGCCTGCACCGCGAGGCTCGTGAGCGCGAGGACTGCCACGCCGCCGGCCCAGTCGCTGAGGGACCGCATAAGGCCCTCGCGTCGGTCGGGTTCCGACGCGCCAACGAACACGATCGGATCGGCCGCCGGGCCGTAGACGGTCATTTCGTTGCCCTTCTCCGAGAGGCGCGTCCCCACCGACTCGACGACGCCGGCGGACTGGAGCTTCGAGAGGTGGTAGTGGACGTTCTGGACGGAGGTGTCGAGCTCCCGAGCCAGCTCGGAGGGCGGGGCAGGCTCCTCGTGCAGCGCGCCGCAGAGCTGTCGCGCGGTCTCGGAACCCAGCGCGTCGACCAGTTCGCCCGCGTCCTCGTCGGCGACCGCAACGACCGCCGGGGTCGAATCGGGCGCTCGCGTCCGGTTCCCGAGTCGAGCGATGGGGGAGGACATCGTTGTCCCACAGTACGTGCACCGGTCCTTTCAATGTGTGCGTAACTTAAACGGCCATTTGATCGGGGCGACGCCCCACCTAACCAGGGCGACGCTCACATCTGACCGGAGCGACGCTCATCGCCGACTAGCGAGCGCGTGCGCGCTGTACCGCGGCGACCACGTCGAGCCGTCCCGACCCGCTCGCGAGGTCGCGACCCGGTCGGCCGACGTCGCCGGCGGACGCCCGCAGGACTTCGGCGACACCCTCGGGGCCGAGCCTCGGGGCCGCATCGAGGACGAGCGCGGCCGCTCCGGCGGTTCGCGCCGCGGCGGCGGAGGTGCCGGGCTCGCCGTCCCCGACCCACGGGGAGGGCGGAGCGACGACGTCGACGCCGACGTCGCCCCGCGGTGTCGGGCCGCGACCGCTGTACGGAGCGACGGCGCCCGGACTGTCCCCGTCGGGCGGGGCAGTGACGCCGACGCCGACGACGCCGGGAACGGTCGCCGGCGCGGCGATACTGCCGAGCGAGCGCGACGGTGAGAGCGCGTGAGTGGGTGTCACCACCTCCACGCGGCGGGTGTCGTCGGCTCCGTTTCGTCCCCCAATCGGACCCTGCCCCGGGGACCCGCGCCCGGCGGGCCTGACGACGAGCGCGTACTCGTCGTCGGCGAGATCCGCCACCAGCCGCTGTCCGACGCGGGAGTCGACCGACTGCGAGAGCGCGACGAGGTTCCAGCGGCTGCCCGAATCGACCGCGCGCAAGAGTGCGAGCGTCAGTTCGGTCTCGATCGCGGGGTCGGCGACCAGCCACGCGACGAGCCGGCCCGCGACTGCGTCCGATCCCGGGAGCGGCCGGACTCGGAGCCGCCGTCGCGTGCCCGGGCTATCACCGACGAGAGCGGCGCGCGGCCCCTCCCAGTGCCCGAGCGCGGCGTTTCCGGTCGGGCTGACGAAGGCGCAGCCTGCCTCGACGGCGCGGCGTACTGACTCGAACACGTCCGATCGAGGCGTCGCGGCGGTCCCGTGCGCCGCGACGGGAGCGAGAATCACGTCGGCGCCCCCGCGTCGAGCCCACTCGATGGCCGCGAGGAACCCGTCGGTCCGCTGGAACGAGGCGAGAGACAGGCGCGCGTCGGGCGCGAGCCGGACCACGGACGCCGCGGCCGCGGTCCCGTGACTGGTCCCGTCGACGACCGCGGCCTCGGGGCCGAACTGTCTGATATCCTCGATAGCGCCGTCGAGCGCGGTGTGGCTCGGGTCGAAACCAGTCGGATCGATGACGGCGGTCCGAACGCCGTCCCCGGTGATTCCGGCCTCGTGGACGCGACTGATCGGCTCTGTCCCGTCTGCAGTCCGGTCGGCGTCTCTGGTCGGGGTCGAACCGCCGATTTTCGGGACCCCGCTCGTAGAAACGACGCTCACGGCCGCCGTACCGCCGATGGCGAGCGCTCGACGCCGGCTGATTCGGAACTCGGCGCGATCACGTCGACCGGGTGTCACGTCTGGCGGGTACTTCGCCGCACCGCTTGAATCCCTCGGAAGCGCGCTTCGGCGGGCGAACGGCCGCGGCGTGACCGTTCGCCGACGCCGCCGGGGAATAGCGTAAATCGCTCTCGAAGCATTCGGGTGTTCTTAGTCGGCCCCGTCCGTTCTCTGACGTGTATGCCCTCCAGATGCAGACGTCGACGCGGGCCGTCGCGAGCGAACGAGCGTACTCGAACCCGAGTGGTAAGCGGTCCCGCTCGGGATCGCTCCCGGGAGGTGACGGATGCGTAGCCGCCTCTCCCGGCTGCTGCTCGCCGCTGCCGTCCTGACGGCGGCGCTGGCGCCGGCGGTTCTCGCGACCCCGGCTGCGGCTGATCAGAGTGTCGATATCGACTACGACGGAGAGCGCGTCACCGTCGCTAACGGATCCTCGCAGGTCGTGCGCGGCACGGCCGACGCACGGGTCGGAACCGAGATCGTCCTTCGCGTGCGCTCGGCGGGCGATACCGAGCCGGTGTTCCTCAAGACGGCGACCGGCGTCGTGACCGAGAACGGGACGTGGGCGGCCTCGTTCGACTTCTCGTCGCAGTCGGCCGGCGACACGTTCACGCTGAGGGCGCGGACGGAGAACGGCTCCGCGGAAGCGAACGCGGAGGGCGAGGTCGTCGCCTGCGGCGGAGACTGCGCCGATGCGACCCCGAGCGGCACGCCGACGCCGATTCCCGAACAGACGCCGACGCCGACGCGGACCGACGAATCGACCGCGCCCGTCGCGTTCGGCGAGAACATCTTCCTCGTCGACCGCGGCGGCGTCGCGGCGATCCCGATCGCCTTCGAGGGCGGCGGAGACGACGACGGCACCGACGCCGCGGTCGTCGTCATCGGCAACGAGAGCACGTCGAACTACGAACTCGAGGCGGTCGTCCGCGACGACGACGGCGACGGCGAGGCGGTGCTCTACGTCGACACCTCGATCGCCGGCCGCGGGGACGACCCGCTCAGTGTCTCCGGCGGCGACAGCGTCCGCGTCGAGGCGGAGACGTCGCTCGACGCGATGCTCGATCCGGCCGACTACGACGTCTCGCTGTACGCCGGCGACGAGCGGAGCGGCGCTCCCGTGGACGTCGGGAGCCTTGTCATTCAGACGGCCAACACCCGGACGGTCACCGAAACCGGAACGGGAACGACACCCGCCGGATCCGGCACTGGAGCGAGCGACGGTGGATTAGGCTCACTCGCGATCGGCGGCGTCGTCAGCGGCGTCTTCCTCGTCGGCGGCGCGGCCTTGGCGGCGCTGTTGCTCAAGGACTGAGTCGCGGCTGGCAGCCGGCATACCGTCTGTCGCGGTCGGTCCCGATGCCCCCGACCACGTTTCGGCCCGCAGTGCCCGCGTCGACGTGCCGGACAACCGCGGCCCGACGCGGGGCAGGTGTTACGTCACACGGGCGCTGGCCCCGTCATCGTATATAAACTCGTGCCGAGATATCCGAGTCGGGGCCGAATCTCGGCTCGGTGGTGGGAGACGGTTCCGGTGCTACTCGTGGGCGTGCGCGTCGGCCGGGAAGTCGCGCTCGCCGGCTTCGATCGGCACGTCGAGCCAGTTCGAGGCCGGAACGAGCGGGCACTCGTACGCCGGATTGTACGCGCAGGTCGGGTTGTACGCCCGGTTGAGATCCAGCAGCCACGCGCCGTCGTCGCGGCGGTCCTCCTCGGGGTCGAGGTCGACGTACCGCCCCGCGCCGTACGTCTCGTCCCCGCTCGTGGCGTCTCGGAAGGGGACCCACAGCCGGTCGCTCCCGTCCGCCGGCTCGAACGCGTCGAGCGACACGTCCGTTTCGCCGACCTCGAATCGGAACCGACCGACGCGCCGGTAGGTCTGTTCGCCGTCGGCGGTCGTCTCTACGGTGACCGTCTCGGGGTCGTCGTACGGTTCGAGTTCGAGCACGAACCGGTAGTCGGGATCGACGTCGTAGTAGTCGAGTCCGGGGAACGACTCCCCGCGCGTCGCGGGCGGAATCGGGGAGCGCTGGTTCTCCCGGAAGTACCGCTCCTTCCGCTTTCGGTTCCGTTCGATCGCCCGCCGCCAGTCTGAGTCGTCGGATTGGGAGGTCATCGGTGAGAGGTGAACTGCAGTCCGGTCATCGTCTCGATACCCGCAGTTGCGGTGTGGCTCGAGATTGTGTACTGCGGCCAATAACACTTGTGCGGTCGGCGCCGTCGAGCGCACGAACGCCGCGGCCGTCTGTTCCGGTGGCCGCGACGAGCGTCCCGCCGCGAACCGGCGGTCGTCTCGATCTGTCGTCATCGGGCACGCGCGTGCGGAACCGGCGGCAATTCCGACAAGCGCTACAATAATACGTTCCTGACCTGTAGGTCGCCTATGGAGTATCGATACGCCGGCGACGCCCACGAACGACTGTTCGCCTCGTATCAGGACGACGAGGAGCCGTTTCCGACCAGCGTGACGGCGTGTTTCCCCGACCGGGAGCACCGCCGCGAGGAGGCCACGCTGCTACAGGAGCTGTTCTTTCCGACCTGTTGGAACGCGCCCGACCTCGTCCGCGACGAACTGGCGGTGCTCGATCGCCTCGACGAGCTCGGCAGCCTGTTCAAAGCCGGGATCTGCCCGTACTCGGAGAGCCGGCCGGACGAGACCGTCGGGGCCGTGATCGACAGCCTCCCCCGGGTACGAGACCTCCTCAAGCGGGACGTCGAGGCCGCGTACAAGGGCGACCCGGCGGCGAAGACGTATATGGAGATCATTCGGTCGTACCCCGGCTTTCTGGCGATCGCGATCCAGCGCGTCGCGCACGTCCTCTACGATATGGGGGCGGGAGAGTACGCCCGGGAGCTGACCGAGTACGCGAAGACGCAGACGGGAATCGACATCCACCCCGGCGCCGAGATCGGCGAGTACTTCTTCATCGACCACGGCACGAGCGTCGTGATCGGGGAGACGGCGACCGTCGGCGAGTGGGTCCGCCTCTATCAGGACGTCACCCTCGGCGCGCTCCACTTCGAGGAGGAGGAGGGCGACGAGCACGCGCTGAAGAAGGGATACAAGCGACACCCGGACATCGGAGACCACGTCGTCATCGGCGCGGGGACGAAAGTGCTCGGCGCGGTCACGGTCGGAGACCACGTCAGTATCGGCGCGAACTCGTGGATCACCGAGGACGTCCCGGACCACACGAAGGTGTACATCAAGAACCACCCGACCCAAGAGCGCAAGCGCTACGATTGACACTGATTGTTCTCGTCTCTTCTCGGTGAGCGCCGTCAACGGGGCGGGCATTCACCGGGAAACAGTGAGAATAAACAGTATGAGCCGTACGACGCCGCACCCGTGTACGACTCTCGACGGCCGCTCGCGTTCGGAGCCTCGCGGTCGCCGCCGCACTCGTCGGCGATATTCCATAAACTTAGGTAATCCCAATCTGAATCTCGGACTATGGACTTCGAGATACCGTCAGCGCAGCAGACGATGCTCAACGAGATACGGAAGTTCGGGGAGAACGAGATCCGTCCCGTCGCGAGCGAGTACGACCGCGAGGAGAAGTACCCCCGAGAGGTGGTCGAACAGTCCGCGGAACTCGGTCTCTTGGGCGCGCAGTTCCCCTTCGAGTACGGCGGCGTCGACGCCTCTCCCGTCGAGCTGTCGTTGATCACCGAGGAGCTGTTCTCGCACGATCCCGGCATCGCGCTGTGTATCACGTCGACGGACTTCGGTAGCGAGGTCCTCCTCGAATTCGGCACCGAGGAGCAGCGGGAGAAATACCTCCCGCCGATCACCGAGGGCGAGACGATTATGGGCGCGGCGATCTCCGAGCCGCAGGCCGGATCCGACGTCTCCTCGGTCGCCACCCGCGCGGAGAAAGACGGCGACGAGTGGGTGATCAACGGCAACAAGATGTGGATCACGAACGGCACCGTCGGCGACTACTTCGTCGTCCTCTGTAAGACCGATCCGGACGCGGAGAGCCGCCACGCGGGGTTCTCACAGATCATCGTCGAGGCGGACCGAGACGGCTTCAAGGCCGACAAGATCACCGGCAAGATGGGTGTGCGAGCCAGCGACACCGCCGAACTCGTCCTCGACGACGTCCGCGTCCCCGAGGAGAACCTCGTTGGGACCCGCGGCGAGGGGTTCTACCAGCAGATGCGGTTCTTCGACGAGACGCGAATCATCGTCGCAAGCCAGGGCGTCGGCATCGCCCGCGGCGCGGCCGAACGCGCGAGGGAGTACGCACTGGAACGCGAGCAGTTCGGCCAGCCGATCAGCGACTTCCAGTCGATCCAGCACAAGTTCGCGGAGATGTTCACGGACATCGAGGCGGCCCGCCAACTCACCCGCAAAGCCGCGTGGGCCGTCGAGAACGACCACGAGGACTCGACGAAACTCGCCTCGATGGCGAAAGAGTACGGCTCCCGCGTCGCCGTGGAGACGACCCAGGAAGCGGTCCAGATACTGGGCGGCTCGGGGTACGTCGACGACTTCGACGTCGAGCGATTCTACCGCGACGCGAAGATCACCCAGATCTACGAGGGGACCACGGAGATCCAGAAGAACATCATCGCCAGAGAGCTGCTTTCCTGAGCCTGCCGGAACCGCGGGCGGGCCCGTCTGCGTATCGGGCGACGACCTCCGCGCCGGGTCGGTGACTCACCGATGACGAAAAGACGAAGCCGCTCGACCGCGTCGGGACGCCTATGACGAACGATCAGACGCGTGTCAGAGACGTAATGTCGACGCCGCTCGTGACGATTTCACCGGATGCGACCCTCGTTTCGGCGGCCAAGCGGATGCGCGAAGAGGACATCAACGCGCTCCTCGTTCCGGCGACCGAGACGGGGATTGTCACGAGCACCGACGTGCTCGACGCGGTCGCCCGCGAGCTCGATCCGGCCGAAACGACGGTGGCGGACGTGATGACCGAGTCCGTCGAGACGGTCCCGCCGGACCTGCGGCTCTCGGAGGCCGCGGCGATGATGGAGAACTTCGGCATCAGCCACCTCCCGGTCGTCGACGACGACTTCGTCGGGATGGTCTCCTCGACCGACATCACCGCACAGCTGTCCTGAAGCGGACGATTAAACTCCCTGCGGCCGTTCGTTCCCGTATGGATCTCGTCGACGCGCTCGAAGCCGACCGGGGGACGACCTGCGTCGTCGGCGCGGGCGGCAAGAAAACGACGCTGGCGGCGCTCGCCTCGCGGCTCGATCGAGCGGTCGTGACCACGACCGTCCGGATCCCCATCTTCGACGAGTGGGTCGGTCGTGTCGTCGTCGCGGACGACCCCGTCGCGGCGGTCGGATCCGCGGGCGACGCCGACTGGCCGCTCGGTGTCGTCCCGGAGCGGGAGCGAGCGGACCGCTACCGCGGATATGACCCCGCGGTCGTCGACCGGCTCTCGGAGCTCGACGCGCCGGTGCTCGTCAAGGCCGACGGGGCGCGGATGCGACGGTTCAAAGCCCCGTCGGACCACGAGCCCCGGCTGCCGCAGACGGCGGACACGGTCGTTTCGATCGCGAGCGTCCACGCCGTCGGTCGGCCACTGTCTGACGATCTCGTCCACCGCGTCGAGGAGGTGTCGGCGCTGACCGGGCTCGCGCCCGGCGAGGAGATTCGCCCCCGGGACGTCGCGGCGGTTCTCGCGAGCGAGCGGGGTGGGAGAAAGGACGTGCCGGCGGCGGCGACGACGATACCGCTCCTCAATATGGTCGACGACGACGACCTCGAATCGACCGCTCGGGAGGTCGCCGCCGAGATCCGCGACCGGGTCGACGTGCCTCGGGTCGTGCTCGCGGAGATGCGCGCGGACGACCCCGTCGTCGACGTCGTGTGAGCGGTCTGAGCGCGTCGACGTCGTGGTTATGACGCGAACGAACGGCTCTTTTCCCTCACTGGGCGCGGAGTCGCTCGTCGGCCGCCTCGAATTCCTCTCGCGTGTTGACGTTCTCGAACGTGTCGAGCGAGGAGACGCGCTCGATCTCCTCGCGATCGACGACGACGGTGTCGAGTTCCGAGAGCGGGACGACGATCCGTCGCTCGCCGGCGTCGAGCGCGCGCCGACAGGCGGCGGCCATCGGTTCGGCCCGGAAGACCGCCTGCGTCGTCTGGTACCACTCCTCGGGGCGCGGAACGGCGGCGTCCCGGCCCGCGGCGCGCTCGAAGAGGTGATCGATGAACCGGGGGTCGACGAACGGCATATCGCAGGCGACCGCGGCGGCGTACTCGGCGGTGACCGCTTCGAGGCCGCGCGCGATACCGGCCATCGGACCCTCGTCGGAGCGGCGGTCGACGGCGAACGTCGGGTCGAACGCGCCCGTGGAGAGCGCCGCGTCGATGTCGTCGACCTGGTCTCCGCGGCAGTTGATCACGAGTTCGTCGACGACCGCCGCGAGCCGGTCCGCGACGCGCCGGATCATCGGCGTCCCGGCGAGTTCGGCGACCGCCTTGTCGCGGTCGCCGAAGCGGGTCGACCGCCCGCCCGCGATGATGAGGCCTGCGCGCATACGCCCGATTGTCGCGAGACGGTGATGAATCTGACGAGCGGCCCGACCGCGGCCGCCGCGACGCAGTCAGTGCTCGGGTGCGGTCAGTTCCCACAGCAGTCAGCGGTCCCCCACACCAGTCAGTAGTCCCCCACACCAGTCAGTAGTCCCCCACACCAGTCAGTATTTATCCCGGCCGGGAGTCCTCACAGACGATGCGGGAGGACGAACTGGCGTCGGCGGTGGTAGAGCACTTCGAGGCGGCGTACGAGCGCCCGGAGGTCCGACTCGAAGAGCCCTACGACCACTACGGAAACCGGGGCGTCGCCGACGTCTACGTCAGAACGAGGCCCCCAGAGCGCGTCGACTATCTCGCGGAACTGAAGGCCGACCCCGCCGTCAGGGTGGCCTCGGGGGCCAACGAGATCCTCCGGCAGTACCGTCGGATGGAGCGGTACTTCTACGAGGACGACGCGCACGCCCTCCGGCCGCGACTCGGCCGCGACGGCCCCGCCCTCCACCTGCTCTTGCTCTTCGCGCCGACGCCGAACTGCGTCGAGCACGTCTTCGAGAACCGGCGGCTCTACGGCTCGATCGACCCGGAACTGTCCGTCGACGGCGTCCCGGCCGTCCGCAAGGTCGCCTTCCTCGTGAACCTCGAAGCGGCGTCGACGGGGACCCTCGGCTTCCTCTCTGTGAACGACGACGTCGAGATCGACTCCGAGGCGTTTCGGCGGGCCGTGCCGCCGGCCTCGCGGCTCGCCGACGCCTTCGAGGCGGCGGACCTCGATCCGTAGCGACGCACTCGGTGGCGACTACGCGCGAGGGCTCACCACGCGCGTTCGAGGATATCGACGATCTCCGCGACGCTCGGATCGACGCCCGCCGGCGCGGCGTCGAGGAGGTCGTCCGCGCGGATCGCCTCGGCGATCGACGGGAAGTGGTCCCGTTCGACGCCGTCGATCTCTCGGAGGCAGCGCGGGAGGCCGAGCTCGTCGCGGACGTCCGCGACGGCGCCGACGACCCCCTCGGCCACCGCGGCCGCGGTCCGCCCGTCGGTCTCGACGCCGAGCGCTTCAGCGAGCAGGTCCCGGCGACCGTCGACTGCGCCGAAGACGTACTCGAGGACGTGGGGGGCGACGACGCCGTGGACCGTTCCTTGGTGGACGTCGTAGCCGTGCGAGAAACCGTGTCCGAACGCGTGGATGATCGACGCCCGGTAGGCGTCCGCGCCGGCGAGGCCGTACTGGACGCAGACGATCCCCGAGAGGACGTCCACGAGCCGCGATTCGTCCATCGGCGACTCGGTCACCGTTCCGAGCCCGGACCGGAGGAGCCGAACCCCCCGCGCGGCCGTGCCGTCGGTGATCGGCGTCGCGTGCGGAGAGTAGAGCATCTCGATTCCCTTGTCGAAGCCGTTCATCGCCGACGCGGCGAGGACCGACGCGGGCGTCGTCCGGTACAGGTCGGGGTCGTAACACAGCGCCTCGGGCATCAGTCGGGGGTCGCCCACGCCGCCGCTCGGGACGTCCGAGGCGTGCCCCGACACGTCGCGCTCCAGCGTGAGCGTCACGCCGGCGATGTCCGACAGGTCCGCGCCGGCGAGCGTCGTGGGCACGCCCACGAGCGGGAGCGGATCGGCGCCGCTCGCGACCGGCAGTTCGCCCGTGTCGACGGCGCGGCGAGCCACCGACTCGCGCTCATCGCCGTGGGCGGCCACGGCACAGAGGACTTTCGCCGTATCGAGGCTGCTCCCGCCGCCGACGGCGACGACGACGTCGACGTCTCGCTCGTCGGCGAGCCGGGCCCCGGCGAGCGCCGCCCCCAGTGTCTTCGCTGACGTCGTCTCCGGGAACTCCGCGACCAGGCGGTCGCCCAGCCCCTCGCGAATCGGATCGACGACCGCCGGCGTCGTGCCGACGGTCCGGCCGGCCACGAGCATCGCTCGGTCGTATCCGCGGCGATCGAGCTCCGCGCCGAGGCCGGCGACACAGCCGGCTCCAACGGTGATCGTTCCGGGGTGGAAGTCGAACCGAAACCCCTCGGTAGCGCTCATTGTCCGCCCGTACGCGCGGCGCGGTGAAAGTACTACCCGTCCTGACGTCCCGCGTCGGCGTCCCGACGTGTCGCATCCTGACTTGTCGGCGTCCTCCTTCTTGGCGTCCCACAGTGGCGTCCTCCTTCTTGGCGTCCCGCGGTGGCGACCTACCTCCCGGCGTCCCGCGGTGGCGTCCTACCTCCCGGCGTCCCGCGTCGCTTCGAGTTCCGCGATCGCGTCGTCGAAGGCCTGCCGCGTCGCTTCGTCCCCCGACTCGCCGGGATGGGCCGCGCGGAGCGCGGAAAGCGCGTCGGGTTCGCCGAGCGCTCCGAGTGTGTCCGCTGCCCACGACGGATAGCCGTTGCCTCGCCCGCGGTCCAGCAGCCCGGTGAGCTCATCGAGCAGCCACTGTCGCGACACCGACCCGGGAGCGGCCGCCTCGGCGTAGCCGACGGCGAACAGGAGGTACCGCGGCGCGTTGCGGTCGCCGTCGAGGACTTGGCGCAGCCGATCCACGCGGGGGACGAAGAGCTCCGGGCGCTCCTGTGCGACCCGTGCGAGCGAGTCGGCGACGTACACGACCGCTCTGAGGTCCGGATCTCCCATCCACTCGATCGGCGCGGGGATGCCCTCGACGCCGTCGGGGTACGCCTCGGCGACCCCGAGCAGGTCGTCGACGAACGGCTCGAAAAGCGCCGGGCGATCGCGGAGGTGCTGTATCGCCTCTGCCGCGGCGACCCGTGTGTCAGCGTCCACGTCTGCGGTGGTCAAGATGTCGACGACCGAGCCCATCTCGTCTCCGGTGATCGCGTCGGGATCGTCCTCGGCCCGTTCGGCGAGCCGTGTCGCGAGCGCCTGCCGGTCGGACGGGTCGCCGACGGTTCGCGGATCTTCGGCCTCCCTCGCGGGGTCGGACGACCCGTCGTTCGTCTCTCCCGTCACGGTCCCGACTCGACACCCCGGTTGCGTAGTCGCGCATTCATGCGTACGCTCACACCGTTCGGTGCTGTGGCCCGCGACTAAAAGTTCACCGCCGACCGCGTTCCGACCCCCGCGCGGCCGCGAGTCGAACCGCGTAAGTCCCGGCGTCGACACCGAGGCGGTATGGAGGTCCTGGCCCGGCTCCTCGGGTTGCTCGCGCTCCTCTTCGTCGGGACCGGGCTGCGGTTCTCGGGCGTGCTCGACGCGCGGCGGACACAGCGCCTCAACGACGTCGCGTACTACGCCGCGCTGCCGGCGCTCATCTTCGTTTCGACGTACGACCGAGCGATCGACGAACTGCTCACGCCAGTGCTCCTGATCGGGCTCCCCTCGGTGGTGTTGGCGACGGCCGGCGTCGCGTGGCTGCTCCACAGGCGCCGGTCGGAGCGCCGCCGCCGGAGCGTCGCCATCATCCAATCGTATCACTCGAACCTCGGCTACCTCGGGCTGCCGCTCGTGGCGGCGACGTTCGACGACCACGTGACCGCGGTCGCGAGCGTCGTCCTCGGCGTCGTCTCGCTGACGCAGGTGCCGCTCACCGTCGTCGTTCTCACCGCGATCAACGAGGCGGACGCCGACGCGCGAACAGAGATCGGTCGACTCGCTCGCAACCCCGTGTTACTGGCGCTCGTGGCCGGCCTCACGATCGGATCACTGGGGCTTCCCGTGCCGGATGCGGCCGCGCGCGGCTTCGAGGTACTCGGTGCGGCGGCGCTGCCGATTGCGCTCCTGTGCGTCGGGGCGTCGTTACAAATCGACCTCCCGAGCGTCGATATCGGCGCGAGCGGTTCGGTCGTCGCGCTAAAAATCGTCTTGATGCCCGCCCTCGGGTGGCTCACGTTCTCGCTGCTGGCCGTCGACGCCGCGACGTTCACGGCCGCGATCGTGATGCTCGGAACGCCGACCGCGGTGTCGACGTACGTGTTCGCACACGAGCTCGGCGGCGACGAGGAGTTCGCCTCCCTGAACGTGTTTCTCACGACGCTCGTCTCGGCCGGCACGCTGTTCGTCCTCATCCGCGCGGTCGGCTAACCGAACCGCCTCGTAGCGAACCGCGTCGTGGCGCCGCGGCGTAGCCACTTGCTTATTGTCGTCACTCTCCAGCCGAGAATAGCGGAGATCGTCGCTCCGACCGTACAGCCGTACTGACCGCTCGCACAACCGAGCGAAATTACTCGATGTGGCCTTCTTCGCGGAGCTGCTCTGCGTCCTGCTCGGAGTAGCGCCACTCGATGTTCGCTTTCTCGTCCTGCCAGTCCCACGGTTCGACGAGAACGACGTCGCCCTCGTTGATCCATGTGCGGTACTTCATCCGACCGGGGATGCGCCCCATTCGGTTTTTACCGTCGTTGCAGCGGACGCGAACGTGGTTGCCACCGTTGTGTTCGGTCACCACGGCGAACAGCTCCTCGTCGTTGGGCATTCGAAGGTTCCGACGCCCAGTTTCTTCAGTCACAGGTCAGATACGTCGGGAGGACTGATAAATGATTGGTTCTGGTGGCTGCCCACAGACAACTCGTGACTGAGTGATCGAATCTCATACGTTCGTATCCGTCCCTCATCCGTTCCTTATCCGTTCCTCATCCGTTCGTATCCGCTCCCATACGCTCGTATCTGTTCGAACTCCCCACAACAGCATTGGTTTTGACTAGTCTAAATATTAGTTTAGAGACGAAAGTATAATGTATTAGGTGAGCACATACTCAAACAGTTATGGACGAGACGGGACAGGCGACTGGACGACCGACTCTCTCCCGAAGGCGGGCGATCTTGGCCGGATCGAGCGCTCTTGCCGGCGCTCTCGCCGGCTGTGCGGCTCGCGGCGGGGACGGAGGGTACGGAAACGACGGTGGCGAGACTGGATACGGCGGAAGCGGCGGCGAAAACGCGGGACAGACCACGTCGGCCGGCGGTGACGACACCGCGGACGGTCCGGTCGTCGTCGCCTCGTTTTTCAGTTTCTACGACTTCGCCCGCACGGTCGCCCGCGAGACGCCGATCGAGGTCCGCAACCTCGTCCCGACGGGGCTGCACGGTCACGGCTGGGAACCGAACGCCCAGATCACTCGGGAGATCATCGACGCCGACGCGTTCATCCACGTCGGCGAGGACTTCCAGCCGTGGGCGGACCGGGCGATCGCGACGATCCAAGGCGACGAGATCGACACCGAGCTGATCGACGCCCGCGCGGGCATCGAACTCGTCGATCTCGCCGCCAGCCTCGATCGCGACGAGGAGGGCGTCGGCGCAGACCGCGCGAAGGACCCCCACTTCTGGCTCGATCCGCAGCGGGCGAAGCAGTCCGTCGACAACATCACAGACGGGCTCGTCGCGCTCGCGCCGCGGCACGAATCGACCCTCCGAGCGAACGCGGCGGCCTACCGCGGCGACGTCCTCGACCGGATCGACGCCGACTACCGGTCGATATTCGACGCCGCCGAGCGCGACGTCGTGCAACTGGCCGCGCACAACGCTTTTCAGTACCTCGGCGTCGCCTACGACGTCCAGATGCGCCCGTTGGTCACGAACTTGGCCGCGAGCGACGACATCAAACCCTCCGACATCACCGACGCCAAGGACGTCATCGACGAGCACGACATCAGGTACATCGCCGCGGCGGTGTTCGAGACGCGGCGGCCGGCACAGCAGCTGATCCGGGAGACCGCCGTCGAGGCGTACTTCCCCGTCACTCCCTACGCGGGCGTCCGCGAGGAGTGGGTCGCGGAGGGCTGGGGCTACGAGGAGATCGCGTACAACATCAATATGCCGACGTTCGAGGTCGTGCTCGGGAACGAACCCCCCGAAGCGGTCGGTCCCGACGGGTGGGCCGAGGAGTGGAGGAACTTCGAATGAGCGACGCGGAACGGCTGTCGAGCGTGGAACGAACCTCGGGTGAGAGCGAGCGCCCGAGCGGCCTCTCGGAACGAGACCATCCTCCGGACGCGGATAGCGCAGTCGTCGAACTCCTCGACGTCGAGTTCGGGTACACGGCCGCCCCGGTCATCGAGGGCGTCTCCGTCCGGATTGATCCCGGCGAGTACGTCGCGATCGTCGGCCCCAACGGCTCGGGGAAGTCGACGCTGATGAGGCTGCTTCTCGGGCTCGTCCGGCCGGATGCCGGCGAGGCCCGACTGTTCGATGAGCCGGCGCACCGGTTCGACGACGGCTCGCGGATCGGCTACGTCGCACAGCACGCCAGCGCGTCGAAGGAGATGCCGATCACCGTCCGCGAGGTGGTGAAGATGGGGCGGTTCCCGCACGTCGGCTTCGGTCGGCTCTCCGCGGCGGACTGGGCGATCGTCGACGAGGCGATCGAGACGGTCGGAATGAGCGCCTTCGCCGAGCGGCGCGTGACGCAGCTCTCCGGCGGCCAGCGGCAGCGAGCGTTCATCGCCCGTGCGCTCGCGGGCGAGGCCGAGCTGCTCGTCCTCGACGAGCCGACTGTCGGCGTCGACGCCGAATCGGTCGACGCGTTCTACGACCTGTTGGAGGCGCTGAACGACTCGGGGATCACGATCCTCCTCATCGAACACGACCTCGGCGCGGTCACCGAACACGCCGAGCGCGTCGTCTGTCTCAACCGCGAGATCTACTTCGACGGCCCGACGGCGGCGTTCGTCGAGAGCGACGCCTTAGCACGCGCCTTCGGTACCGCCGCCAGGCGCGCGGGTGATCAGCCGTGACCACGGCCGGTGTTCTGTTGCTGCAGGCGGGCCCGCTGGATCCGCTTCTCGCGCCGCTGTATTGGGTGCTCGAACTCTGGTACTGGCTGTTGACGCAGGCGTATCACCTGACGGGTCTCGAGATGATCCAGCCGACGTATCGATTCATGCACAGAGCGATCCTCGTCGGGCTCTGCATCGGGATTCTCGCCCCGCTCGTCGGGACGTTCCTCGTCCACCGCCAGCTCGCGCTCATCGGCGACGCGCTCGCGCACACGGCGTTCGCCGGCGTCGCGGTCGGGCTGTTTCTCAACGCAGTCATCGACCTCGGCGTCTCGCCGTACCTGACGGCCGTCGTCGTCGCCGTGATCGCCGCGCTCCTGATCGAGCTCATCTCCGAGACGACCGACGCCTACAACGACGTCTCGATGGCGATCGTCCTCTCGACGGGGTTCGCGCTCGGCTCGACGCTCATCAGCATCAACGCCGGCGGGCTCTCGGTCGGGATCGACCAGTACCTGTTCGGCAACCTCTCGACGGTCTCGCCCGGAAACGCCGCGATCCTCCTCGCGCTGTTCGGGGTGATCGTCGCGACGGTCGCGCTCACCCGGAACCAACTCCTCTACGTGACGTTCGATGAGACCGCCGCGGCCGTCTCGGGGCTGTCGGTACACTGGTACAATCGGGTGATGGTGATGCTCACCGCGCTCGTCGTCGTCGGCGCGATGCAGATCATGGGCGTGATCCTCGTCGCCGCGATGCTCGTCGTGCCCGTCGCCGCCGCGACGCAGGTCGCTCGGAGCTTCACGGAGTCCATCTTCGTATCGATGGCGCTCGCAGAGATCGCGGTCCTCCTCGGCATCGGGTTCGCCTACTACGGCGGCGCGACCGGCGGGCCGATGATCGTGCTCGTCGCCGTCGGTATCTACGTCGTGGCCGTCGCATTCGGGAAGGTACAGGACGCCATCGGCGAGGATCCGATGCAGGAGGTAACGCGTATCGACACGGGAGAGTAGAGCACACAACGTGCAAACTCCGACAAGAGATTCTGAAGTAACTGTCTCGCACATCTCGATCATAACCGTCCGAGAGTGTTTTATCGGCCATATTAAGGACTTTTGAGAAGATGTTCTGTAGTTCTCCACTGATAACGCGGTTCTCCCGGCGAATCTATATTGTGCAGTTGGTGGATTATTATACAAACCTTTTTGTTCGTCTACCCAGTACGCAGAGTTGCACGACATGAATCCCGAAGACTTCCCGACTCCGGACGCGACCGTCGAGGCGGTCGCCCCGGAGACGCTGAAGGCGCAGATCGACGGCGGCGAGGACGTCACCGTCCTCGACGCCCGGATGAGTTCCGAGTACGACGAGTGGCACATCGACGCCGAGAACGTCACTTCGATCAACGTCCCCTACTTCGAGTTCCTCGAGGACGACATCGACGCGGACGTCCTCGAGCAGATCCCCACGGACCGCGAAGTGACCGTTCTCTGCGCAAAGGGCGGCGCCAGCGAGTTCGTCGCGGGCACGCTCAAAGACCGCGGGTACGACGTGGTCCACCTCGAAGACGGGATGAACGGCTGGGCGCGCATCTACGAGCGCGTGGCCGTCTCCGAGTACGAGGGCGCGGGCGACCTCTACCAGTACCAGCGGCCCTCCTCGGGCTGTCTGGGCTACCTGCTCGTCGACGGCGACGAGGCCGCCGTCGTCGACCCCCTGCGCGCGTTCACCGACCGCTACCTCGACGACGCCGCGGACCTCAGCGTTGAGTTGACGTACGCGTTCGACACGCACATCCACGCGGACCACATCTCGGGCGTCCGGGATCTGGATGCTGAAGGCGTCGAGGGGGTCATTCCCGCGGCCGCGGTCGACCGCGGGGTCACGTACGCGGACGAACTCACGACGGCGGGCGACGGCGACACCTTCGCCGTGGGCGAGGCGACCGTCGAGACGGTGTTCACGCCGGGCCATACGACGGGCATGACTTCGTATCTCCTCGACGAGAGCCTCCTGGCGACGGGCGACGGGCTGTTCATCGAGAGCGTCGCGCGCCCGGACCTCGAAGACGGCGACGAGGGCGCGCCCGACGCCGCGCGGATGCTCTATGAGTCCCTGCAAGAGCGCGTGCTCTCGCTGCCCGAGGACACACTCATCGGCGGCGCGCACTTCAGCGACGCGGCCGAACCCGCCGACGACGGCACGTACACGGCTCAGATCGGTGACTTGAAGGAGCGTATGGACGCGCTCTCGATGGATGAGGACGAGTTCGTGGAACTGATCCTGTCGGACATGCCGCCGCGGCCGGCGAACTACGAGGACATCATCGCGACGAACCTCGGGCAGAACGCCGTCGACGACGAGGAGGCGTTCACCCTCGAACTCGGCCCCAACAACTGCGCCGCCAGCCAGGAATCGCTCGCCGGTGACTGATCCCGCTCGCCAGAGCGACTGAACTGGCCCTCCCAATTCCCCCCATTCTGACCCCTTCCCCACTCACACGATGGACGTAACTGTCCTCCTGCTTTTCGGCGTCGCGAGCGTCGCCAGCCTGTTTATGGCGTGGGTCGTCGGCGCCGGCTCGAGCGGCGCGACGCCGTTCGCCCCGGCGGTCGGCGCCAACGCGATCTCGACGATGCGCGCGGCGTTCGTCGTCGGCGTCTTCAGTTTCGTCGGCGCCGTCACGCAGGGGGCGAACGTGTCGAAAGCCGTCGGAAGCGGCCTCGTCGAGGGCGTGACGCTCCCCGCGACGGGCGTTATTCTCGTCCTGTTGATCGGCGCCGGCCTGATGGCGATCGGGATCTACACGGGCTATCCGATCGCGACGGCGTTCACCGTCACGGGCGCGGTGATCGGCGTCGGCCTCGCGCTCGGCGGCGCCCCCGCGTGGGCGAAGTACCAACAGATCGGCCTCGTGTGGGTCGCGACGCCGTTCGTCGGCGGTGGGATCGCCTACGCCATCGCGAGCGTTCTCCCGCGCGCGGACGTTCCGGAGCGCTACAGCGTCGCGGCGTTGGCCGCGCTCGTCGGCGCGGTGGTGACGAACCTCGAATTCCCGCGCCTCGGCGCGAACGGGGAGCCCGGAACGGTCGCCGACACAGCGGCGCGCTCGCTCCCGATCGACGCGTCTCTCGCAGTTATCGGTGCCACCGCGTTCGTCGCGCTCGCGACGGCGGCCGCCGTTCACTGGGACGTCACACGCGACAAAGCGGGCGGGCTCCGACGGGTCCTCCTCGCGCTCGGGTCGCTCGTCGCGTTCTCGGCGGGCGGCAGCCAGGTCGGTCTCGCGGTCGGCCCGCTGCTCCCGCTGGCCGATCAGATCGATCTCGTCTCGACGTTCGCCGTGTTAGTCGGCGGCGGCTTCGGGATGCTGGTCGGCTCGTGGACCGGCGCGCCGCGGATGATCAAATCGATCTCGCAGGATTACTCCTCGCTCGGCCCGCGCCGCTCGATCGCGACGCTGGTGCCGTCGTTTCTCATCGCACAGACCGCGGTGCTGCTCGGCGTCCCCGTGTCGTTCAACGAGGTCGTCGTCAGCGGCATCGTCGGGAGCGGCGCGGCCGTCGGCGGCCGCGACGTCGTCGACGCGCGGAAGATACTCGTCACGATCGGGGCGTGGATCGGCTCGCTGCTGCTGGCGTTTGCCCTCGCCTACGCATTGACGGTTGCGCTGTTCTGACTCGCGCGGGGGACGCCGTGCCACCACTCGAAGGCGTTTCGGTGACCACCGGACGCGATACAGACCACCGACCGTGAGGGTCGTGTTCGGTTATGGGAGCTCTACAGACTCCTCTCGGCCGACAACACGTTCTGTGGGCCGGATCCGACGGAGCGATACCCGACGTGTCTGATCTCGGGTGAGCAATTCCACAGCAGTCGGCGACTTCTCTCATTAGATCGTCGCACCGAATCACTGCGCCGCGCGCACACTCTCTGGCACCGGTTGAGTGACTAAAATCCGTCCGGAAACGGCCGCTTGGTATCACCGACGACGACCGATAACGATGGATGCGTTTCTCATAACTTATCGATGAAACCCCGAGATAGTATTGTGCGATAATCCCAAAAGCGTTATTAAGCACAAGCTGGTACGACGCACTGAGTAGAATAGTATGATCGGTGCACAACCAAAGACCTCAGAAGGAACACACAGATGGCAGATATCGGAGCACTGTTAGGCGCGTCGGGTGCGGGAGCGACTGAAGCGGTCAGTCTGGTCGGAGTCGTCCTCGTAGAGGCGATCATCCTCTACGTCGGGTACGGGGCCCTGACCAATGCACTCGAACCGACCGTCCGTCGGCTACTCGGGGTGGAACTGGGCGAATGATGGAGATAATGGGAGTCAGCGCCGCGATCCTGGCGATGTTCGTCGGATTCGGCCTGCTCATCGGGATCCTCTTCGGATTCTTCGGAATGGGGGGCTCGTTCCTCGTCACGCCGGCACTGCTCGTGATGGGGTACCCCTCGCGGGTCGCCGTCGGGAGCGGTCTCGCGTTCGTCTTCGGGACGTCCGTCATCGCGACGCTGAAACACCGCGATCTCGGACAGGTGGACTACAAACTCGGCGTGTTGATGATCGCCGGGACCACCGTCGGGATCGAAGTCGGCAAGGAGATCGTGCTGCACCTCGAGGAACTTGGACTCGCCGGGAGCATCATCAGCGTCACCTACGTGGTGCTACTGGGCGGTATCGGTCTCTTCGTGACGTACGAGGCGATGAAGGGCGACGGCGAAGGCGGCGTCGACCACGAGGCCGAGGCCGACGCGGAGATCGACGCCGACGACATCCCGGAAATCGCGAAGAAGATCCAGTCCTACCGCGTTCCGCCGATGATCGAACTCCGCGGCGGGATACAGGTCTCGCTGTGGATGATCCTCGGCGTCGCGTTCGCGACCGGGCTCCTGTCGGGGTTCCTCGGCGTGGGCGGCGGCTTCATCCGGATGCCCGCGCTGTTCTACCTGATCGGGGTGCCCGTGCCGATCGCCGTCGGGACCGACCTGTTCGAGATCGTCTTCTCGGGCGGGATCGGGAGCTTCCTCTACGCGATGGACGGCGGCGTCGACCTCTCGATCGTGATCCCGCTCCTCGCCGGGAGTGCGTTCGGCGCTCGACTCGGATCGGCCGCGACGAGCATCGTCGACGAGAGCGAGATCAAGGTCTACTTCGGCCTGATGCTCCTCGGCGGCTCGGTCGCCGTCGCGGTGCGTGAGGTCGGCAACTACCTGAATATGCCCGTCCTCGACATGGTCAGCTTGGTGCTGATCCTCGGGTCGGCGCTCCTAGTCAGCGGGATGGTCGTCTACAGCAGCCTCGTCGAACTGCGGAGCCAGTCGTCGGGGAGGTCGACGGCCGTCGAATAGCGCCGAGGCGCTTCGATTCCCGTTCGCTGGTTCGTTTCTCGCTGGTTTCCGTCTCGTTTCCCGTCTCGTTTCTCGTTCGTTTCTCGTCTCCCCTCTCCGGTTCGCGATTCGCGTTCGCTCGACTGCCCTCCGTTCCCCGATCGTCGCTCGCCGAGCGGCTCTTTCACCGACCCCGCCACGCAAAGCGCGGGCCTCTCGGCGTCGACGACGATGGTGCGAGATTGTACGAATCCCACACAAGCCTTTTAATCGGTCGGCACCAACCTCCGATCGATAAAATGCCCGATTCGATGTCCGAACAACTGCAGCAGGATATGGTCTGCGAAGGGCTCCTCGAGTGCTTCCACGGCCTCAAACAACTCGACAAGCAGTGCTTTCAGGTCTTGGTGCGGGCCGAAGAGCCGCTGACGGTCGATGAGATCGCAGAGATCGTCGACCGCGAGCGATCGACCGCGTACCGTTCGATCCAGCGCCTGCTCCAGTCGGGGTTCATCCAGAAAGAGCAGGTCAACTACGAACAGGGCGGGTACTACCACGTCTACTCGCCGACGGACCCCGAAAAGATCTCCGACGATATGCAGCGGATGCTCAACGACTGGTACGCGAAGATGGGACAGCTCATTCAGGAGTTCGAGGACAAATACGCGCGCCAAGACACCGAAATCGCCGTCGAGGGCTGAGGAACCGAGACGCGAGAGCTATTCGGTACGCGGTCTGTCTCTTCTTTCTCTGGGTGCGAACACCCGCTGTCGGCTCAGTCGAACCGGAACGTCTCGAGGTTCCGCGGCGCGTACGTCCGGACGTTGAACTTCTGATAGAGCCCCGAGGAGAGTTGATCCGTCGACGCCTCGTCGCCGTGGACACAGAGGATCCGCTCGGGCCGCGGGTTCATCGTGCCGACGAAGTTCTCCAAGCCGTTCCGGTCCGCGTGACCCGAAAAGCCGCTCACGGACGCGACGTCGAAGCGGAGCGTCAACTGCTCGCTTCGGCTCCCGCGGTCGCTGAACGGGATCTCTCTGCGGCCGCTCTGGATGCGTCGGCCGAGCGTCCCCTGCGCCTGATAGCCGACGAAGATGAGTTGATTCTCCTCGTCGCCCCCCAGCAGTTCGAGCCAGGACATAATCGGGCCCCCGGTGACCATCCCCGACGTCGAGAGGACGATACACGGGTCGCCGTCGGCTATCTCCTCGCGCATCTCCTGGCCGCCGTCGACCTGCTGGAACTGTTCTGCGAGGAAGGGGTTTTCGTCCTCGTGGAGGATCCGATCCCGGAGGCCGTCGCGGAGGAACTCGGGGTACGCCGTGTGGATCGCCGTCGCCTCGCGAATCATCCCGTCGAGGTACACCGGCATTGTCGGGAGTTGCCCCTTCCGCATCGCCTCCTCGAGGACGAGCATCAGCTCCTGTGAGCGCCCGACGGCGAACGCGGGAATGACGACCTTCCCGTCGCGTTCGTACGTCTCGTTGATGATTTCGAGGAGCTTTCGCTCGGAGTCCTCCTGATCGGTCTGGTAGTCGTCGCGCCGGCCGTACGTCGACTCCATCATCAGCGTCTCGACGCGCGGGAAGTCGTTCGACGCGCCGTTGAACAGGCGCGTGTCGTCGTAGTGGATGTCGCCGGAGAAGACGATGTTGTGGAAGCCGTCGCCGACGTGGAAGTGCGCCACGGCGCTGCCGAGGATGTGACCGGCGTTGTGGAACGTGAGTTTGATGTCGGGCGCGATATCGGTGACGTCGCCGTAATCGAGCGTGATCGTGTGTTTGAGCTCTTCGCGTACCATCTCCGACTCGTACGGCGGCGTTCGGCCCTCCTTGGCGGCGACGTCGAGGTAATCCAACTGGAGCAGCCCCATCAGGTCGCGGGTCGGTTCGGTCGTGTAGACCGGGCCGTCGTAGCCGTACTTAAACAGCAGCGGCAGGAGAGCGCTGTGGTCGAGGTGCGCGTGCGTCAGGACGACCGCGTCGAGGTCGGCGATCGGGTTCGCCTCGGGGACCTGCAGGTACGGCACCTCGCCCTCCGCGCCGGGCTTGTCGCCGCAGTCGACGAGGATACGCGTGTTGGGCGTGCTGAGGACGAAGCTCGCGCGGCCGACCTCCCGGCAGCAGCCGAGCGTCGTCACGCGCACCCACTCGGTCTCGTCGGCCCCCTCGCGGTGGATTCGGTTGCCGACGCGTTCGAGGAAGTCCCGGCGGTCGTCGCGCTCTTGCATCAGGAAGTTCCTGACGTTGTCGACCGTCGAGGACTCCATCGGCGGCGTCCGAAGCACGTCGGGCGTCCAGCCGACCTCCTGGGTGATCTCGCGGAGCGTGCTCGCGCGACGGCCGATCACGAGACCGGGCTTTTCGGCCTCGATCAGCACCTCGCCCGTCGCCGGGTAGAACTGTAGATTCGTGATCCCCGCCTCGTCGGGAATCATATCGAGGATCTTCGGCTTCGCCTCCGCCGGATCGAGTTGCGTTCCGGCGGCCGGACGGACGGTGATCCGCTTTCGGAGCGTGCTGGCGAGTCGGCGAATCAGGCCGTCCCGTTCGGCGAACTTTCGCGGGGTCTCCGTGTAGATGACCAGTTCCGGGCCCTCGTAGGCGACGCGCGAGACGACGAGGTCGTCGGGAATCTCGTCTTCGAGTCGTGATCTGACCGCTTCGAGCGGATCCGTGGTATCGTTAGTGCTCATACGTAGCTGAAACGTCGTAGGCGGGAGGACGGAGTTCGGCGTCGAACACGCTGGATCGGCGGATGAGAGTACGTGCGCCGACGCCACCGGGCGGATGCGGCCGTTCCGGCGGACCGGGTCGATCCACGGCCAGAACGCCTCCCGCGCGAACGGACGAAATCGTTCAATTGTGGTTATCCGGTGGCGTATATATACGCTTTTCGTGTGGGGCGGGCGGGGGCCCGGAGTTCGACATCGTCCTCGATCTCACGGAGGTTTATATCCGATAGCGAGGCCAGAGCGCGTATCACGTAGCAACAACCCCGTGTCGGGTCGCGGTTGTTCGGCACGTCGACGCGGGAACCGGAGTGTGCCGACTGTTCGCCAACCGGATCCCGAGAGTCGCGGTCAACGCCACCTTCACCGGGTCCACCCACCAGCGCCGTCTCCGCCTACTAGCACCGAATCTGCGACCAGCGCCGTATCCGCCCGCAGCACTGGATTCGCCTACGGTTCGCTCACGCGCAGGACCGGTTTGATGGCGCTCCCGTTCTCCGAGTCCTCGACGGCCTGTTCGATCTCATCGAAGTCGTAGTAGGTTACGAGTTCATCGAACGGGAACTTGCCCTGTCGGTACAGTTCGATCAGGTCCGGGATGAACTCCTTGGGGTTGCTGTCGCCCTCGACGACGCCCGTGATCGACCGGCCGTTGAGAATGAGGTCGTTGACGTCGTAGCTCGCCCGGGTTCCGAGCGCCGGCGCGCCGACGACCCCCAGCGTCCCCCGCTGGGTGAGCGTGTCGACCGCCTGCTCTGCGACCTCGGGGACGCCGGTCGACTCGACCGCGTAGTCGGCGCCGCCGCCGGTCGCGTCGCCGACGGCCTCGACGACGTCCTCGACGCTCCCGGGGTTGACCGTCTCGGTCGCGCCGAGTGCCGCGGCCTTCTCCAGTCGGTTCTCCTTCAGGTCGACTGAGACGATCTCCGTACAGCCCTTGAGATCAGCGGCGAGGACCGCAGAGAGGCCGACAGAGCCGGCGCCGAAGATCGCGATCGAGGAGCCGGCCTGCGGGTTCAGCGTGTTGATCACCGCGCCCGCGCCCGTCTGGATCCCGCATCCGAGCGGCCCGAGCAGTTCGAGCGGAACGTCGTCGTCGACCGCGACGACGTTCCGCTCCGTCGCGATCGCGTGCGTCGCAAAGGAGGACTGCCCGAAGAAGCGGCCGCTGAGTTCCTCGCCGTCGCGAGAGAGCGGCGAGGTGCCGTCTTCGGGCCGCCGCCCGCCGAAGTTGTGGGCGAAGAAGTCCTCGCAGTACGCCGGGTGGCCGGCGTGACAGCTGGGACAGTCGTCGTCGTAGTCGAAGCTCAAGACGACGCGGTCACCCGGCTCGACGGCCGCGACGTTCTCGCCGACGGACTCGACGACGCCGGACCCCTCGTGACCCAGCACGGCGGGAAGCGGCGTCGGATACAGCTGATCGCGGACGATCATGTCGGTGTGACAGACGCCCGCGCCGACGATCCGAACGAGCACCTCGTTGTCCTGCGGATCCTCCAGTTCGACGGTCTCGATGCTGAACGGTCCCGCCTCCTCGTTTACGACGGCTGCTTGAATCTCCATAGCGGGCGGAAGAACGCACCAATACGTGCTAAATATAGTGGCCACTTATCATCGCGTTTGTAACTGATTGCTCATCCGATCGCACGCCGTCGGGCGATCGAGTGTGCAATGACTTGCAAACGCTACTATACGATACTGCTCGTGTCGGACGTCGATCAGTCCGCCGGCGAATCGCTTCCGTCCGCTGCCGGTCCGAGGCGCTCGCGCGAGGTCAGGTAACACTGCGGGTCGGGGGCGAACACGTCGCCGTCGGCCGCAGTCGCTCGGAGGCGGGAGCCGCCGCGACAGATGTCTCGGTGCCGGCACGCCGCGCACCGGCCGGTGAGGTGCGCCTCGCGGTTCCGTAGTGCCCCGAGCAGTGGGTTCGACTCGTCCTCCCAGATCGCACCGAAGGGTCGGTCGCGGACGTTGCCGAGGCTGTATCCCTGCCAGAACTGCGTCAGGTGGACGTTGCCTTGGTAGTCGACGTCGGCGACGCGCTCGCCGGTCGGATCGCCGCCGTTGACCTCCAGATAGCGCCGGACGGCGGCGGCGCGCTCCTCGCCGAAGCGCTCGCGGGCGTACTCGAGGAGGAACGCGGCGTCGCAGTAGTTGCCGACGAGCAGCGTCTCGATCTCCTCGCCCGCGTCGTGATAGTCGAGCGTCGTATCGCAGAGCCGTTCGACGGCCGTCCGACGGGCCGCGGGCGTGAGATCGGCGTCGGCGATGTCACCCCCGCGACCGCCGTAATCGAGGTGATAAAAGCAGAACCGGTCGACGCCGACGTCCGAGAGGAGGTCGACCACCGACTCCATGTCCGCGGCGTTCTTTTCGGTGATCGTGTATCGGAGCCCTGTCTTCAGCCCGGCGTCGAGGAAGTTCTCGATGCCGCGGACGGCGGCGTCGAACGCGCCCTCTTCGCCCCGGAAGGCGTCGTTTCGCTCGGGCATCCCGTCGACGGAGACGCCCGCGTACTTCAGCCCCGCCTCGCGGAGCGCCGCCGCGCGCTCGGCCGTCGCGAGCGTCCCGTTCGTCGAGAGAACGGGACGGATTCCGACACTGGCGGCGTGGGCGACCAGTTCTTCGAGGTCGTCGCGGACGAGCGGCTCGCCCCCCGAAAAGAGCACGACCGGCACGCCGTAGTCAGCGAGTTCGTCGAGCAACTGTGTCCCCTCGGCGGTCGAAAGCTCCCCCGGCGCGGCGTCGAGATCGGCACCGGCGTAGCAGTGCTCACAGTAGAGGTTACAGCGCCGGGTCAGGTTCCAGACGACGACCGGCTTGGTCGTTCGGTCCTCGGTGATCTGCTCCCGCGACGAGCCGCGGCCGTCGTCGTAGCGGAGGCCGTCGCCCTCTGCGTCGAGGTCGCACAGGAGCTTACTGATCGAGATCACGGGGCGTCACCCCCGTCGACAGTGGCCGCGGCGGCGACGTCGTCGGTGTCGCCCCCGACGGCGTCTGAGCCGAGATCCCGGTTCGTAAAGCGGTCGACGTCGTCGGCCCGACAGAGCCACAGCGTCCGCGCGGTCCACCCGAAGAGCGTCGACGCCTGCTCGCGGGCGACAGACGCGCTGGGCGCCGTGACGCTCCCGACGTGTCGCAGCGGCTCGCTCTCGTCCGTTCGGAGGAACACTTCCCACTCCGGCGTCGCGTCGCTTCGCGGTTCGGTCACGCGCATCTCGTATGGTCCCGTCATCGTTCGCGGCGTATCGGTGAACCCCCGAACGAGTTCCGCCCGTTTTCGCGGAGTGAGAACGAGTATGGTATCCTTATCAGGGCCGAACCAACACCGAGTGATGACACGAACGAATCTCACGCGACGGACGTTCGTCGGGGGCGCTGCGGCAGTCACCGCGGGACTCGCCGGGTGCTCCGGCGGTGGCGGCGGCGACGGGGGTTCCGACTCCGACGGCGGGTCAAGCGGGGACGGGTCGAACGGCGGCGGGTCGACGCCCTCCTTCGACGGCTACCTCTCGGAGACGTCGAACTACGACGGCGTCGCCGATCGGACCGACAGCGACGAGGTGTCCGTCACCGTCGGCGTCGAGGGCAACGGCGGCAACTTCGGGTACGGGCCGGCGGCGGTTCGTATCACGGCGGGGACGACCGTCGTCTGGGAGTGGAACGGGCGCGGCGGACTGCACAACGTCGCCGCCGAGGACGGCGCCTTCGAGTCCGAACAGGTCGGCGACTCCGGGCACACGTTCTCGCACACGTTCGAGGAGGCGGGGACGACGAAGTACTACTGCACGCCACACGAGACGATCGGAATGAAGGGCGTCGTGGTCGTCGAGGAGTAGGGAGTAACTGTCTCATACTGGCGGTTCTCGTCCGGGCGATTGCCCACCTCGTTGGTGGCAATCGCCGGGACGTAACGAGAACGGTCAGTATCAGAGCCGTACAGAACGGGCGAACCGCGGACCGCGGGACGTTCCGGCCTACCGGCGGATCGAAATCAGCCCGTCTCGGTCGCCGCTTTTGGTCTCGACGTAGGATAGGACCTCCTCGTACGCAGCGATCTTATGCGTCGCCTCGACCGCCGTCTCACGACGGTCGCACTCAATGGCGGCGATTCGCTCGGCCTCGGCGTCTCGCTTCCGTTCCCGAACGAACGCTTCGAGGCGGTCGGCTCTGATGCGGGCGATGTCGTGATCCAGCATACGAACTCGTTCGGCCGGTGGTTTCTTGAAAATATCTCCCGAACGAGCGGTCCGATAGCCGGTCTCTACGGCGCGCTATCGATCGCTGCGCGCCGAGTCGGGGTCCCACGCCTCCAACAGCTCTTGGTACCGGTTCCGGATCGTGACCTCAGAGATATCGGTCACGTCGCTCACCTCCGCCTGCGTCAGCTCCACGTTGGTCAACTGGGCGGCGGCGTAGAGCGCCGCGGCGGCGAGACCCACCGGCGACTTCCCCGAGTGGACGTTCGCCTCCTTGGCGTTCTCGAGCAGTTCCCGCGCCGTCCGCTCGGCCTCCTTCGGAAGTTCGAGATCCGAGGCGAACCGCGGGACGTACTCCGCGGGGTCCGCCGGCTGTATCTCCAGAGAGAGCTCGCGGACGACGTAGCGATACGCCCGCTCGAACTCGTCCTCGTCGACGCGCGAGACCCGAGCGACCTCGTCGATGCTCCGGGGGACCTGCGCCATCCGGGCGGCGGCGTGCAGCGCGGCCGTCGAGATCCCCTCGATGGAGCGGCCGGGCAGGAGGTCCTCGTCGAGCGCGCGGCGGTAGATGACCGAGGCGGTCTCGCGGACGTTCTCTGGGAGGCCGAGCGCGGAGGCCATCCGGTCGATCTCGCCGAGTGCCTGCTTGAGGTTGCGCTCCTTCGAGTCCCGGGTCCGGAAGCGCTCGTTCCACGTGCGGAGCCGCTGCATCTTCTGTCGCTGCGTCGACGACAGGGAGTTGCCGTAGGCGTCTTTGTTCTGCCAGCCGATGTTGGTCGACAGCCCCTTGTCGTGCATCAGGTTCGTCGTGGGCGCGCCCACGCGGGACTTCTGATCGCGCTCGGCGCTGTCGAAGGCGCGCCACTCGGGCCCGCGGTCGATCGAGTCCTCGTCGACGACGAGCCCGCAGTCCGCACAGACCGTCTCGCCGCGCTCGTCGTCCGTCACGAGCTCCGAGGAACCGCACTCGGGGCACCGAAGCGATTCCGACTCTGTCTGTTCGTTCTCTTCGGTTGCTGTTCGCTCCGTCGACTCGACGCGTGCCGCCTCCTCTGAATCGGCGGTGTGGTCGCGCCACTGTCGCTCCGTGCTATCGCGCGTGCGCGCGTGAAGGGCATCACTCATTTTGTCTCACGGGATGACGGCGAGAACCGAACCACCGCCTCGCTTTCACCCGTATTTGGCAGCCGAGCGTGAAAAATCTGTCGGCCGTGTGCAAACACAATACCGATCCGATATGTTAGTCGATGACAAACACGGTCCGGCGGTCAGACACGGCCTGAACGAAGTCTGTGAGACCAGGGTTAGCGCCTCGCTACGTCAGAACGTCGGATCGCCAGCGGCTCGTCGGCGACGGCGTCGGCGACGGCGGCCGGCACGTCGCCGGGGGCGACGACGCGGGCGCGATTGCGCAACCGCTCGTACACCCGGTCGGCCGCGGCTCCGACGTAGTTCCGCTCCGCGAACGGCCGCTCCTCGACGAGGACGAGCCGGTCTGCGGCCGCCGCCGCGCGGAGGTTCGGGAGGTTGCCGGTCCCGACCTCCGCGTCGGCGACGACGACGCAGTCGGCGGCGTCGATCAGTCGTTCGACCGCCGCTCTCGCCTCCTCGTCGACGCCGGCGAAGGGGTCGACGGTCACGACGTCGAGCCCGAGGCTCCTCGCGGCTTCCGTGTCGGTGTCGCCCTCGTTCAGCGCGCCCGCAGTGACTTCGAATCCGGCCGCATCGAGCACGTAGAGATGTCTGGCGGCCGTGCCCCCGCCGCCGACGACGTGGACGCGCCCCAGCGGGTGACTCGAATCAGCGTCTCGTCGACGCTGCGGGAGCGCGGTCACGTACACCGACCCCGTGACCGGGTGGCGGGAGACGACCGCGTTGGCGTCGAAGGCGCCTTCCAGCGCCGTTTCAGTCAGTACTGACTCCGGTGAGCCGGCGGCGTCGACGACGCCCCCAGAGAGGAGAATCAGCTCCTCGCAGTAGTGCGCGGCGAGGTTGAGATCGTGGATCGCCGCGATGGCCGTCTTACCGGACGAGACGAGCTCTCGGACGAGTTCCAGCGTCCGGACCTGGTGGTTGATGTCGAGGCTCGCGGTCGGTTCGTCGAGGAGCAAAAGCGGCGTCTCCTGTGCCAGCGCCCGCGCGAGGAGGACGCGCTGTCGCTCTCCGCCCGAGAGCGTCGTCACCGTCCGGTCGGCGAACCGGCGCGCGTCGGTCCGATCGAGCGCGCGCTCGACGGCGTCTGCGTCCGCCTCGGACCAGCCGTCGAAGCGCGAGCGGTGGGGGTTTCGCCCCATCTCGACCAAGTGCCGGGCGTCGAAGTTGAACGCGACAGTCGTGTCCTGCGGGACTGTCGCGACCAGTCGGCTCACGCCCTTCGCCGTGAGGTCGTGGACGCGGCGGCCATCGATGGAGACGGTCCCCGAATCGGGGGTGAGCGCGCCGTTGAGCGTCCGGAGCAGCGTCGTTTTCCCCGCGCCGTTCGGCCCGATGAGCCCGACGAAGCGCCCGCGGTCGACGGAGGCGTCGATCCCGTCGAGGACGGTCGTCCCGCCGAGTCGGACGCGGAGGTCGTCGATCTCGACGAGCGGGTCCGACGCGCCGTCGCTTCCGCCGCTCACAGCCGCGTCACCTCGTGTGAGCGGAGCAGGTACAGAAAGAAGGGCGCGCCGAGTGCCGCCGTCACGATGCCGACGGGGATCTCCGCCGACCCTGACCGGGCGAGCGTGTCGGTGGCGACGAGGAACGACGCCCCCGCCAGCGCGCTCGTCGGCAGGAGGATGCGGTGGTCGGGGCCGACGACCAGCCGCATCGCGTGCGGGACGATGAGGCCGACGAAGCCGATCACCCCGGTGACGGCGACGGCGGCGGCGGTGACGACGCTCGAGGCCGCGAGCAGCAGCCGCTTCGTCCGCTCCACGTCGATGCCGAGCGTGTGGGCGTCTTCCTCGCCGAGCAGGAGGACGTTCAGATCCCGCGCGTACAGGAGCAGCAGGACGAAAAGCGGCGGGAGGACGAGCGCGATCACTCGCACCTCCGCCCACGTGGTGCCGCCGAGGTGGCCCATCAGCCAGTAGACGACGCGCCGGATGCTCTGCCCGCTGTAGAGAAGTAAAAGCGAGATGACCGCGCCGAGGAACGTCTGCACGGCGACGCCGGCGAGCAGCAGCGTCGCGGTCGGCGTCCGGCCGCCCTGCGTGGCGATGAGGTAGACGCCGAAGGCGGTGAGAACCGCCGACGCGAACGCCGCGCCCTGCAGTTCGAGGCCGAACGGGAACGCGACGGGGAGGACGATGGTCGCGACGGCGCCGACGGCCGCGCCCGAGGAGACGCCGATGATCGAGGGGTCGGCCATCGGGTTCCGGAAGAACCCCTGCATCACGACGCCGGCGGTCGCGAGCGCGAAGCCGACGAACGCCGCGAGCGCGATCCGCGGGAGACGGACGTCGAGGACGATCACGCGCTCGGTCCGCGCGGCGTCGAACACGAACGGGAGCGGGTCCGCCGACAGCAGCACCTTCGCGACCGTCGCCGGCGGTATCGACACCGGGCCGATACCGGCGCTGACGACGACGACGGCGGCGAGCGCGCCCGTCAGCGCACTCGACCACGCGATGGTCCGCGTTCGAACAGTCACGGTATCTCAACCTCAGTTGGATTAGCCAAATACTTGTTGCAATAGCGCGCAGGACGCGGTATGCAACGCAGCGCACTCGTGATTTCGGCACTGCTCGTCCTCGCCGCCGTCGGCCCGCTCGTCGGCGGCGTCGGGGCCGCGGCGACCGCGGACGGACCGATCACCGCTGACCCGATCGCGCACGACCACGACCACGACTCGCCGTCGACGACCTGTGAGTTCCCATACGAGACGACCGACGCCACCGGGGCCGAGGTGACGCTCGATTCCGATCCCGAGCGGATCGTGACGCTCAATCCGAGCGCCGCACAGACGATGTGGGAGATCGGCGCGCGCGATGAGGTTGTCGGCGTCTCCCAGTACGCGTCCTATCTCGAGGGCGCAGACGAGAAGGAGAACGTCTCCGGGCCGAGCGGGCCGAGCGTCGAGCGGGTGCTCGCCGCGGAGCCGGACCTGATTCTGGTCCCGAATAGCTCCCACGGCGCGGCCGCCGACCGCGTCGACCAGCTGCGCGCGCAGGGCGTCCCGGTGTTCGTGTTCGGCCAGCCGACGTCGCTCTCGTTCGTCGCAGAGAAGACCGAAACGATCGGTCGGCTGAGCGGTAACTGCGAGGCGGGGACGGAGCGCGCGGACGAGATCCGCCGCTCGATCGAACTGATGGAGCGAGCGCTCGAAAACGCCGAGCGTCCCGTCGGCCTCAACGTCTTCTACGGGTACACGTCCGGTGGGGACACCTTCATCGGCGACGTGATGGAGACGGGCGGCCTGCGGAACGGCGCGGCCGAGGCGGGAATCACGGGATTCCAGCCGATCAACGACGAGACGGTCGTCGAGATGAACCCCGAGTGGATGGTCGCTCCCGAGGAGAGCCCGATCCCCGAGAACGAGGCGTACAACAGCACGACCGCGGTTCGGGAGGACAACGTCGTCTGGGTGGACACGAACTACCTCCAGCAGCCCGCGCCGCGGTCAGTCTACGCGGCGGAGACGATCCTCGAGAACGTCCATCCCGACGCGTACGAGGAGTACCGGGCGATGCAGGCCGATGAGCCGACCTCGACGACCGCTGCCGACTCGCCGTCGCCGACCGCGACCGAGGCGGACGGACAGGCCACGACCGAGACAACGGCCGACTCGCCCGGGTTCGGCCTCGGGGCGGCGCTCGCGGCGCTCGCGGCCGCGGCGCTGCTCGCGAGACGGCAGTAACGAGCCGGAGGCGGAATCGGGAGCAGTCGACCAAGCGGTGCGGTCCCCGCGTGGTATCAGAACGGCAGCAGCTCCCGGGTGTTCATCTCCCGAACCGGCCGGTTTCGGTACCACTGGTAGGCGAGATACAGGAGCACGAGCCCGATCGGCGCGATGACGATCGATCCGAGAAGGCCGAGCCCCGGTCCCTCGCCGGCGGGAAGCAGCGCCATCAGCAGGAAGGAGAGCCCGAAGAACGTGCCGAGCCGCCGACCGCCCTGCCCGCGCTTCGTGTACAGGTCCGCGGTGCAGTTCGGACACGTGGTCGCGTTTTCCGCCACGGGCGTCCGACAGCCCCCACAGACCGCGTTACCCTCCGGATCGCGCGCGGCGAGCGCCCGCTTTTCGGAGCCCCGAAGCGCCTGTATGAGGAAGATATCGCGGATGATCCCCATCTAGCGACCCCCCTCCAACGATCGAAGCCCGACGATCAGTGCACGGCGCCGCCCCACCCCGCTGTGTGTTTCGATCTGTCGCATCGGAAGAGAGTCTCTAGTATTGAGTAATAGGTTTTCCCCCGGCCGCGAGGCGCCTCGGGGACCTCGCCACCCCGTCGGGCGGCGCCGCGGACAGCAAGTATCATACCGCCGCCGCCGCCTACGACCAGTATGGACGCCATCATCCGGCAGTCGCGCGTCGCGGGGCGGGTCCGCGCGCCGCCCTCGAAGAGCTACACGCACCGGGCCATCCTCGCGGCGGGCTATGGCGGCGAGGCGGTCGTCACCGACCCGCTCGTGAGCGCGGACACGCTCGCGACGATGCGCGCCGTCGAGGCCTTCGGCGGGACCGTCGAACGCGCCGAAGACGACTCGTCGCTCTCGGTCGCGGGCTTCGACGGCCGCCCGGACGTCCCCGACGACGTGATCGACTGCACGAACTCGGGCACGACGACGCGGCTCGTGACGGCCTGCGGAGCGCTCGCCGACGGCCTCTGCGTCTTCACCGGAGACAACTCGCTCCGCTCGCGTCCACAGGGCCCGCTGCTCGACGCGATCGACCAGCTCGGTGGGCGCGCGGAGTCGACGCGAGGCAACGGGCAGGCGCCGCTCGTCGTCGGCGGTCACACCGGCGGCGGTCGGGTGTCGATTCCGGGCGACGTCTCCTCGCAGTACATCACCGCGCTCCTGATGGCCGGCGCGGTGACGGCGGAGGGCATCGAGATCGACCTCGAGACCGAACTGAAGTCCGCGCCGTACGTCGATATCACGCTCGAGGTCCTCGCCGACTTCGGCGTCGAGGCCGAGCGGACCGACGCGGGCTTTTCGGTTCCGGGCGGGCAGTCTTACGCGGCCGCGGGCGGCGAGTACGCCGTCCCCGGCGACTTCTCCTCGATGTCGTATCTGCTCGCCGCGGGTGCGGTCGCCGCAGGCGAGGGGGCGGCCGTCGTCGTCGAGGGCGCGCGGCCGAGCGCGCAGGGCGACAGCGCGATCGTCGGGGTTCTGGAATCGATGGGCGCGTCGATCGAGTGGGACCGCGAGGCGGGCGAGATCACGGTCCCGCGCGCGTCGCTGTCGGGGACGACTGTCGACGTCGGCGACACGCCCGACCTCCTCCCGACGATCGCCGCGCTGGGGGCGATTGCCGACGGAGAGACGGTGATCGAGAACTGCGAGCACGTCCGCTACAAGGAGACCGACCGCGTGAGCGCCATGGCCGAGGAACTGGAAAAGATGGGCGCGACGGTGACCGAGGAACAGGACCGGCTGACCGTCAACGGCGGCGAGAGCGACCTCGTCGGCACGCGCGTCGACGGCCGCGGCGACCACCGGATCGTGATGTCGCTGGCGGTCGCGGCCCTCGTCGCCGACGGGGAGACGACGATCGAGGGCGGCGAACACGTCGACGTCTCGTTCCCCGGGTTCTTCGATGCGATGGCGTCTCTCGGCGTCGACGTGGGGCGATCCGAGTAGCCGCGGTACACCTCGGTCCGCGATCGCTACTCCTCCGGCGTCTTTCTCCCGGTGACGCTGTCGATTTCGAGTTCGTAGATGACAATCTCGATCTCGTCGATGGCCTCGTCGAACACGCGGATGGGCGAGAACCGGCTGTTTATCTCGGCCGTATCGAACCGGTCACGCTCTGAGGCCGGGAGTTCGACGAGCCGGCCGGTAACGAGGACGCTCCACGTGTCGATCTCTTGGGGATCGCTCGTCGCTTCGGCCTCGTAGAGCACGTACGTGGCCGTTCCGGTCGATCGGAGGAACTCCCGCTTACGACTCCCCTCGGTGACTCCGAGGCGGAAATAAAGGCTCTCGCCGTCGTAGTAATGCGCCAGCGGAATCGCGTAGCTCTCGCCGTCGCGAGCGAGCGCGAGCACTCCCGTTTCTACCCCCCGCAGTCGCTCTTCGACGTCGTCGTCGTCCATTCCGAGGGTGTACGCGTAGTCGACGTGTTTCATAACGGGTCCCGTGAAGGGGTAAGAACTTCGCGGCCACGGCGTATATCCGTTCTCCCTATGTGGCGGGTCGCCGGCGTTTGCCGGTGTGGAGAGTAGTCGGCGGTTTCCGATCTGTTGCGCCCGGCTGCGTCGCGGCGGCGCCGTTCGGCTACGTACCGCGGTTGCGTCTTTCTGCAACGTATATATGCCCGGAACCACGACGGCGAGGTAATGAACGGGAACCGATTCGGCCGGCTCTTCCAGGTCACCACCTACGGCGAGAGCCACGGCGACGCGATGGGCGTGACCGTCTCGGGCTGTCCGGCAGGCCTCGAACTCGACGAGGACGACGTCCAAGCCGAGCTCGACCGGCGCAAGCCGGGACAGTCGATGATCACCACCTCCCGGGGCGAACCTGACGCCGTCTCGATCAACTCCGGCGTGCAGGACGGCTACACCACGGGGACGCCGATCGGGATGGTCATCGAGAACAAGGACGCCCGCTCGGGGAAGTACGAGCCGTACGTCACGGCCCCGCGCCCGAGCCACGGCGACTTCACCTACTCGGCGAAGTTCGGCACGCGCAACTGGGGCGGCGGCGGTCGCTCCTCGGCGCGCGAGACGGTGAACTGGGTCGCCGCGGGCGCGGTCGCGAAGAAGATCCTCGAAGCCGAGGGCGTCCGGGTGAAAGCGCACGTGAACCAGATCGGCGACATCGAAGCGCCGCCGGTGACGTTCGAGGAGATGCTCGAACACGCGGAGGAAAACGCGGTGCGCTGTGCCGACCCCGACACGGCGGCGGAGATGCGCGAGCTGATCGACGAGTACCAGAAGGCGGGCGACTCGATCGGCGGGTCGATCTACTTCGAGACGCGGGGCGTCCCGCGCGGCCTCGGCGCGCCGCGATTCGACTCGTTCCCGGCGCGTCTCGGGCAGGCGATGCTCTCCGTTCCGGCGGCGACGGCCTTCGAGTTCGGCTTGGGCCGCGAGGCGAGAGCGTGGACCGGCAAGGACCGCAACGAGGACTGGGAGTTCGACTCCGACGGCGACCCCGTCCCGGTCGGCAACACCCACGGCGGCCTGCAGGGTGGCATCACGACGGGCGAGCCGATATACGGCGAACTCACCCTCCACGCGCCGACCTCGATCCCGAAGAAACAGCGGACGGTCGACTGGGAAACGGGGGAAGAAAAGGAGATCCAAGTCGTCGGCCGCCACGACCCCGTCCTACCGCCGCGCGGCGTGCCGGTCGTCGAGGCCATGGTGAACCTCACGATCCTCGACTTCATGCTCCTCGGCGGACGGATCAACCCCGACCGTCTCGACGACGAGCCGGGGCAGTATGACACCGACTACCATCCGTCGAGCCCGGACAACGAGTAGCGGGGTTTCGGTACCCCGACGACGACAGCGCCTCGCGGTGCAACTCGTTTTCGTGGGCGTTCTGACTGTCTGCACATCACTTGCCCAAATAGTGTCCGATTGGCCACTTTATCCTAGGGATGTGCATCAATACATTCAATCACTCCACATGTAATAAAATATATGACCATATATTAGGACTATCATCATCTTTCCTTGGTAACTTATAGCAAAGGCTTTAATCGATTACTTCCGAAAGTGTTCGATAGTGGCCCACACGGGCCGTGAGCTCAGATATGACTGACGACGAACTCATCTGGCGAATCGCGGGTGGTTCCGGAGACGGGATCGCCTCGACGAGCCAGAATTTCGCGAAGGCCCTGATGCGGGCGGGCCTGCACGTATTCACGCACCGGCACTACCCGTCGCGTATTCGTGGAGGCCACACGTACACGGAGGTTCGAATCTCGTCGGACCCCGTGAAATCCCGCGGGGACGGATACAACTTCCTCCTCGCGCTGGGGGACTCCTTCGCTCGAAATCCGCAGGAGAACAGCTACTACGGCAACGAGGAGATCAAGCCGCTGTCGGAGAACCTCGACGAACTCCACGAGGGCGGCGTCATCGTCTACGACTCGGGACTGCTCGACACCGACGACATCCCGGACTTCGACGAGCGCGTCGAGGAGAACGGCTGGCACGTCTACGACATCGACCTCCGAACGATCGCTCGGGAGCACGGCCGCGAAGTGATGCGCAACACCGCCGGTGTCGCCGTCACCTGCGCCATCGCCGGCATCGAACCCGACGTCATCAAGAGCCTGATGGAGGACACGATGCCCGAGAAGGTCTTCGAGCCGAACATGTCGGTCTTCGACGACGCCTACGAGACCATCCGCGAGGAGTTCGACGCCGACGCGCCCGACATCTCGGTACCGGAGGGCGAACACGACGAGGACCAGGTCCTCATCTCCGGGTCGGACGCCATCGCCTACGGCGCCCTCGACGAGGGCTGTCGCTTCATCGCGGGCTACCCGATGACGCCGTGGACCGAGGTCTTCACCATCATGTCGCAGAACCTCCCCGAGGTCGGTGGCATCTCAGAGCAGGTCGAAGACGAGATCGCCGCGGCCGCGCTGGCGGTCGGCGCGTCCCACGCCGGCGTGAAGGCGATGTCCGGGTCCTCCGGCGGCGGCTTCGCGCTGATGTCCGAACCGCTCGGTCTCGCGGAGATGACGGAGACGCCGGTCGTCCTCGTCGAGGCGATGCGCGCCGGTCCCTCGACCGGGATGCCGACGAAGCCCGAACAGGCCGACCTCGAGCACGTCCTGTACACCTCACAGGGCGACTCTCACCGGGTCGTCTTCGCCCCCGCCGACGCCGAGGAGGCGTACAGACAGACGCGACGGGCGTTCCAGATCGCCTACGAGTACCAGGTACCGGCGATCGTGCTCTACGACCAGAAGAACGGCGGCGAACTCCGGAACGTTCCCGCGAGCGTCTTCGACGAGGAGCCGAACCCCGACCCCGGGTCGGTCATCAGCGAGAGCGAACTCGCCGACGCCCCGCACGACCCCTCCGGGAAGTACAACCGCTTCCAGTACGAGGGCGAAAACGGCGTGAGCCCGCGTTCGATCCCGGGCCAGAAGGGCGGTCGCTACCTCGCGACGGGCAACGAACACATGCCCGCCGGACACATCGCCGAGGCCCCGTCGAACCGCGTCAATCAGATGGACCGCCGCTTGGAGAAGATGACGGCGATCCGCGCGGACCTCGACGGCGACGAGGGAACGAACACCCACTACGGCCCCGAGACGGCCGACTACGGCATTATGACGTTCGGCTCCCAGCAGGGGACCGTCGAAGAATCCGTCGACCGCCTCAACGAACGGGGCCACTCGGTGAAGATGCTCGGCGTTTCCGAGATGGCGCCGTATCCGGTCGACGAAGTGACCGAATTCGTCGAGAGCGTCGACGAGGTGCTCGTCGTCGAGATGAACGCCTCCGCGCAGTTCCGCGGCCTGACGCAGAAGGAGCTCGGTCGCTACGGCGAGAAGCTCTCGAGCCTCCTGAAGTACAGCGGTAACCCCTTCGAGCCCGACGAGATCGTCGAGGGCTTCGTCACGAGTATCGTCGAGGACGGGACCCTTCCCGGCTACGAGACCAAATTCGTCCCCGCAGCGAGTGATTAACAATGAGCGCATTCAGTGCAATCGGCGAAGACGCCGAACGCGACCGTAACGAGTACACGCCCGGCCTCGAACCGCAGCCGACGTGGTGTCCGGGCTGTGGCGACTTCGGGGTCCTGAAGGCCCTGAAGGGGGCCGCAGCGGAACTGGGTCTGTCCCCCGAGGAGATGCTCGTCTGCACGGGCATCGGCTGCTCGGGCAAGTTGAACAGCTACTTCGAGAGCTACGGCTTTCACACGATCCACGGCCGATCGCTGCCGGTCGCGCGAGCCGCGAAGCTGGCGAACCCCGGTCTGACGGTCGTCGCCGCCGGCGGCGACGGCGACGGATACGGGATCGGTGGCAACCACTTCATGCACACGGCCCGCGAGAACCACGATATGACCTACATCGTGTTCAACAACGAGATCTTCGGGCTGACGAAGGGACAGACGTCCCCGACGTCGCCGAAGGGCCACAAATCGAAGACCCAGCCCCACGGCTCGGCGAAGGACCCGATCCGGCCGCTGTCGATGTCGCTGAACGCCGGCGCGTCCTACATCGCCCGGACGGCCGCGGTCAACCCCAACCAGGCGAAGGACATCATCGTCGAGGCGATCGAACACGACGGGTTCTCCCACATCGACTTCCTCACGCAGTGTCCGACGTGGAACAAAGACGCGAAGCAGTACGTCCCCTACATCGACGTCAACGAGTCCGACGACTACGAGTTCGACAACACCGACAGGTCGGAGGCCTCCGAGATGATGTTCGAGACGGAGAACGTCCTCAACGAGGGGACCGTCCTCACCGGCCGGTACTACGTGGACGAGGACCGCCCGTCCTACCAGCAGGAGAAACAGCGGATCGGCGAGATGCCCGAGGAACCCCTCGCGGAACGGTACTTCGACGAGGACTACGAGTGGGAACGCGTCTACGACACGTTCCTCGACAAGCACAAATAACGATCTGAGCGTCGGTCTTCCGATCTTTCAGGCCTTCGCAACCGCCCCGTGAGATCGCTCCGCGAGGCGACGCCAGCGCGTCGTTTCGACTCTCTTTCGTCGAGTAGTAGTTCCGTTTTCGGATTCGGAAGGTATTTTTTCCGCCAACCGAAAGTTGTGCGTATGGAAGCCACTTCGACGGAGGGTCGGATTCTCGACGTTCTGGAGCAGGACGCCCAGGCGTCGTACGCGGAGATCGCAGAGCGGGTAGACGTCTCGAAGCCCACTGTCCGGAAGTACATTCGGAAGATGGAAAACGAGGGGATCATCGTGGGCTACTCCGCCGACGTGGACCCCAAGAAGCTCTCTGAGACGTCTATCGCGCTCGTGGGACTCGACGTCGCCTCGGAGCGCTACGTCGAGGCGACGCGCGAGCTGAAGGGCCTCGAGAGCGTCGAGTCGCTGTACACCTCCTCTGGCGATCACATGCTGATGGCCGAGGTACGGGCGCCGGACGGCGACGCCCTCGGCGACGTCATCTCAGAACAGATCCTCTCGATAGAGGGCGTCACCGCTGCACACCCGTCGTTCCTGCAGGAGCGGCTCAAGTAGCCCGGACCCACGGATCGTCGAGTGGCCGCGGGGCATCCCCGCACCCTCACATTCGTTCGACCCTCCACTTTCGCTCCGCTTTGCGAACGCTATAGTGGCTGCTCCGCCTACGCATCGCTAACCTCGCGCCGCCGCTTGCCTCGCGTGGACGGCACACCGGCGAGCGCGAACACTCGTATGGCATCTGCCGACATCCCCGACGCGGCGGTCCCGAAGAGACCGCGGGCTCGTAGATGAGCGGCGAGACGCTTCCGGGCGTCGAGAAGGCGTCGCCGTCGCGGATCGTCCTCCACGTCGATATGGACTGCTTTTACGCCTCCTGCGAGCGGCTTCGGGAGCCCGGACTCCGCGGGGAGCCCGTCGTCGTCGGGATGGGGTACGAGTCCGGAGAGACGTTCGGGGCGGTCGCCACGGCGAGCTACGAGGCGCGGGCGTACGGCGTCGAGAGCGCGCAGCCGATCTCGCAGGCGCTCGAGCGGCTGCCGCGGGCTGCGGCGAGCGGCACCGCCGACGCCCCCGATGCGGACGCCGTCGGCCACTACCGGCCGGTCGATCTGGAGTTCTATCGTTCGATCGCCGCGTCGGTCAAAGAGATCCTCTATGAGTGTGCGGACGTCGTCCGCGAGGTGAGTATCGACGAGGCGTACCTCGACGTGACCGACCGGACCGCCTGGCGGCGCGCGCCCGACGGCGACCGGACGCTCGCGGAGGGCTACGCGCGTCACGTGAAACAGCGGATCGCCCGCGAGGTCGGCGTCCTGGCGAGCGTCGGCGTCGCACCGAATATGTCGGCCGCGAAGATCGCCTCCGATCACGACAAGCCCGACGGACTCGTCGTCGTCGAACCCGGCGGCGTCCGCGACTTTCTGGCCCCGTTGTCCGTCGAGGCCGTCCACGGGGTCGGCCCGGTCACGGCCGAGCGCCTCGCGGAGTTGGGAATCGAGACCGCGGGCGACCTCGCGGCGGCGACACCGAGCGTGCTTCGAGACGCCTTCGGCTCCCGGGGCGTGGAGTTGCACGACCGCGCTCGCGGCGTCGACGACCGGGAAATCACGCCGACCGGCCGACCGAAGAGCCTCTCGCGGGAGTCGGCGTTCGCCGACGCGACCGCCGATCCGACGGAGAAGCGGGTGGCTGTGTCCGCACTGGCGTCAGACGTCGCGGCCCGCGCACGCGGTCGAGACGCCACGTACCGGACGATCGGGATCAAGGTCGTCTCCCCGCCGTACGACGTCAACACGCGGGAGCGATCGCTCCCCGGGCCGGTCGACGACCCCGAGCTCCTCGAGGACGTCGCGCTCGACCTCCTCGCGGAGTTCGAAGACGAGTCGGTCCGTAAACTCGGCGTTCGCGTCTCGAATCTCTCGTTCGCGTCCGGCGAACAGTCCCGGCTCGACGGCTGGGACGACGGAGACGAGACCCCGGACACCGGACCGGCGGTCGACGTAGCGGATGGGAGAGACGACCGCGCCGGTGGCGGTCAGATCTCGCTCGACGAGTTCGACGGCGGCGAGTGATCCGTCCCCGGGAGTCGCGGGGGGAAGGAACTATGCCTCGCGAGAGAGAGCACCCGATAGATGACCGAGGACACGGAGACCATCGCCGTCGCGAACGTCAGCGAGGGGCCGGGCGGCGACGGGGACTGCGAGCCGGGGGCGGAAGTCGAACTGCCGGTCGTCGATATCCTCACCGGGAGAGGGTTCATCACGGGGAAATCCGGCTCCGGGAAGTCGAACACGGCGTCGGTGATGATCGAGAATCTGCTCTCGAAGAACTTCCCGGTGCTCATCGTCGACACCGACGGGGAGTACTACGGTCTCAAAGAGCAGTTCGAGCTGCTTCACGCGGGCGCAGACGAGGAGTGCGACATCGTCGTCAGCCCCGAGCACGCCGAGAAGCTCGCGAACCTCGCGCTCGAAGGCAACGTGCCGATCATCCTCGACGTCTCCGGCTACCTCGACGAGGACGAGGCACAGCGGCTGTTGACCGAGGTCGCGAAGAACCTCTTTGCGAAGGAGAAGAAGCTCAAAAAGCCCTTCCTGATGCTCGTAGAGGAGTGCCACGAGTACATCCCCGAGGGCGGCGGGATGACCGAGGCCGGAAAGATGCTCATCAAGATCGGCAAGCGGGGGCGAAAACACGGCCTGGGGATCGTCGGCATCTCCCAGCGCCCGGCCGACGTGAAGAAGGACTTCATCACGCAGTGTGACTGGCTCGTCTGGCACCGGCTGACGTGGAACAACGACACGAAGGTCGTCGGGCGGATTCTCGGCTCGGAGTACGCCGACGCCATCGAGGAGATGGGCGACGGGGAAGCGTTCCTCGTCACCGACTGGTCGGCGTCGCTCCGGCGGGTGCAGTTCCACAAAAAGCAGACCTTCGATGCGGGAGCGACGCCCGGTCTGGAGGACTTCGAGCGCCCGGACCTGAAATCCGTCGACGGCGACCTCGTCTCGGAGCTACGGGACATCTCAGACGAGAACGAGCGCCGCGAGAGCGAGATCGCCGACCTGAAACAGGAACTCGAACGGAAGGAGTCGAAGATACGACAGCTCGAACGCGAACTCGAGGAGGCCCAAGACCTCTCACAGATGGCCGACCAGTTCGCACAGGCGATGTTCCAGACCGCGGAATCGCCCTATCGCGGCGGCGAGGGACGGAACCTGAACCGCTCGGACGAGCGGCAGGCCGCCCTCGATCAGTACGACGAGACCGGGACCAGCGACGCGGTGCCAACGGACGCAGACGGGGGGACGGCCGCGGACGGCGCAGGTGGACCGACCGCGGACGCGGAGAACGACGGCGACGAGTCGGCCGCCGAATTCGACGAGGAGGAAGTCGTCACGGCCGCCGCCGCGGGGGCGTACCCCGGACTCGACGTCGCCGGCACCGACGGATTCGGCGCTCCCGCGACCGATATCGCGCCGGAGCGCGCCCACGAGGGCACGGACGCGCTGACCGGGCGGGCCGACGTCGTCGAGCGGCTGCGCGGCGTCGTCGCCTCCCTGCCGTCGGCATCGCGTCGGATGCTCGCGTTCTACCGCGAAATCGACGCCTGCGACCCGGTGGACGCCCACGTCGCCGCCGGCGAAGTCGGCGATAAACAGCTCGCGTACAGTCGGAACCGTCCGCTTCGCCGGGCGGGGTTCGTCGAACACGTCGGCCGCGGTCGGTACGCGTACGCGCTCCCGGGACTCGTCCGCGAGGAGTTCGCTGACCGCCTCGACGACGACGAGTTGCGCGAGGTCGTCTCGGCCGTCGAAGCCGCGTTCGCGCCGCAAGTACGCCTAAACGAGGAGCCGGAGTCCGGCGGTGTGGACGCCGACGTTGAGGCGACTGACGACTGATTCTGATCGTTCGCGTCTCGTCCCGTCGAACGCTGTCAACGGGGCGGACGCTCACCGGGGCACAGTGAGAACAATCATTCGGTGGCGATTGTTCGATCCCGCTGTTTGCGCCGGCCGACTCACATTCGCCGCATGATGTACCCCTCGATGTCCGACACCAGCGAGGGACGGTACGTCCAGAATCCGGTCCATTCGTTGGGGTTCTCTTCGAGGGCGAGAAGCGCGACGTGGCCCTCGCCGTCGTCCGGCGAGTACACGACGAACCAGGATTCGAGGAAGTCCCGGTCGTACCCGGCGTGCGCCGTGATGGTCGACGACTGCGGCGGCTCCCAGCCCGGCGCCCCGTAGACGTGGACGTCGACGGGTGATCCATCGAGCCGCTGGTACACCTGCCGGGTCCCGATCTCGTCGTCGATCCGCGGGAGCTCCTGAAACGACGCCCGGAGCGTCCCGTTCCCCCGTTCCCACGCCATCCGCTCGATGAACCGGGAGACGAGGATCAAAAGGAGCTTCTCGGAGTGCGATTCGGGGTAGCCCCGGAGGAAGAACCGGACGTCGTCGAGCGCTTGCAGCACCTCGGGGAACTCGATCTCGTCGAGTTCGCGAGCGCCGGTGATGAAGAGGTCGGAGTTGATCAACAGGATGGAATCCTGTAGCTCGGACAGCGGGGAACTGGCGACGACTGACCCGTCTTCGACGAGGAGGACCTGATCGGCCTCCCCATCGGGGAGGTCGAGCTCCTCGACGTCGATCGACTGGTTCTCGAACAGTCGATTCAACATCCGCTGGACCGGGTCTGGGGCGTCACGGTTGACGACCACGAGCGATCGGTCGCGGGTCCCGATATCGTCGAGGAACCGTCTCAGTGTCATCAGAGGCCCACCTCGAACCCACTCAGAGCGGCTCGACGAGCGCTTCGAGCGCCGCGCGCGGATCGTCGGCCTTCGCGACGCCGGACGCGAGGAGGATCCCAGTCGCGCCCAGTTCGCCGGCGGCCGCGACGTCAGCGCCCGAGGAGATTCCCGCGCCACAGTAGACGTCGACGTCCGCGTCGACGTTCGCGGCGGCGGCGACGGCGTCCTCGACGACGTCCGGGTCCGCGGTCGCCACCGACACGTCGCCGCCGATCAGCTCGGGAGGCTCGACGGCGACGCTGTCGGGAGAGAGCGCGGCGACGGCGCCGATCTGTGCGGGGTTGTTCGCGCAGACGCACGTCTTCAGGCCGGCGCGCTCGGCCGCGCGGACGGATCCGTCGATGTCGGCGAGCTTCAGCCGCCGCTCGGAGTGGTTGATCAGCGTGCCGACCGCGCCCGCCTCGGCGACCGACTCCGCGAGCGTGCTGCCGGTGTGGCTGCCGTAGCCGTTCGGATCGACGTGTTGGGCCCACGTTTCGACGCCGGTATCCGCCACGCGGGCGACGTCGGCCGCCTGCGGGGAGACGGCGATATCGACGCCCGAGGCCTCGGCGACGTCGCGCGCGGCGGCGGCGACGTCGACCGGGTCAGACGGGTACGCCTTCAGATTGACCAGGATGAACACGTCAACGCGTGCGTTCCGCGGCCCAAAATAGGTTGCTCCTCCGCGCGTTCTCCTCGGGGGTCGGCTCCGATCGGCGATCAGTCCTTTCGCTTGACGACGTCGCCGAGCGTCGTCGTCGTCGACGATCCGCCGGACCACTCGCTGTCGTCGTCGTCGACGCCCTCGACGAGCGAGATTTCGAGCTTCCGTTCGAGTTTCTTCTGGACCCCGTCGGAGGGGAGGATGTCCCCGCGTTCGAGCTTTCGGATCAGGCTCGCCTTCTCGTTGAGCGAGTCCGCGAGGTCCTCTTGGCTCAGTCCGCGGTCCTCGCGCGCCTCCCGGATCCGCTGGTCGTAGTCGGCGGCGACCTCGTCCATGTCGTCGAACATATCGCGCCGACGCCGCGATCCGCCGGAGGAGCCGCCGCTCGCCGACGAGGCGGTGCCGCCGGACGACCCGCTGGACGTCGACGTTCCCGACGAACTGGACGTCGAGTACTTCGTCGACTGAGAGGAACTCGACTCAGTGCGGACCTCGGTGCCGAACTCCTTGCAGTCGTCGCACAGTTCGAGTTCGGCCCCCTCGACCTTGACCGTCGTGAGGGACGGCCGCTCGTTGCCGCACATCTCGCACTGGGGCATACACCGTCGTAGTCGAGGGGGCGATATAAAGCACACGCCGCGGGTCGCCGGACTTCCGGGGGCGGCCGGGTCACTCTGTCCCGTCCCGTCCCGTCAGGACGGTCGCGTCCCGAGTTCGACGTCGACCGTCGTCACGGCCCCGTCGCGGCGGACCGTCAGTTCGACCGTATCGCCCGGACGCGTCTCCAACGCGAGGTAGCTGCCGAGGTCCTCGATCGTCCGGATCGTCTGCCCATCGATCGCGAGGAGCACGTCCCCGCCGACGTTCACGCGCGTGCCGCCGACGACGCGCGTCTCGGAGCCACCGCGCAGTACTCCCGCGGCGGGGGCGTCCTCGAGCACGTCAGTGACGAGGATCCCGCGCGGCTCCGACATACCGATCTCGCGGGCCAGCGCGGGCGTGACGCCCGTCAGCGTGACGCCAACGAAGGAGTGCTCGTAGGTGCCGTCCTCGATCAGTCGGGGCACGACGCGGCGCGCGAGCGCGGCGGAGATCCCGAACGCGATGTTCTCTCCGCCGCCGGAGTTGATGATTGCGACGACGCGCCCCTCGAGCGACATCAGCGGCCCGCCGCTGTTTCCGGGATTCACGGCGGCGTCGGTCTGGATGGCGTCCGGGATCTGTGACCCCGTCGGAGCCGGTGCCGATCTGTCGACGCCGCTGACCACGCCCGTCGTGACTGTTCCCCCGAGATCGAACGGATTGCCGATGGCGACGACTTCCTGGCCGACTGTCGCGTCTCCCTCGGCGAAGACGAGGGGTTCGACCGCCGGGGCCGAGTCCGGGAGCGAGACGACCGCGAGGTCGCTGTGAGGATCTGTCCCGACGACCGTCCCGGTGCTCCAGCGGCCCTCGCTGAATCTGACGTCCGCCGTCGACGCCTCTGCGACCACGTGGGCGTTCGTCACGAGATGCGTAGGCGAGTCCGCGTTCGATGCTTCGACCACGAACCCGCTCCCCTGCCCCCGGTCGGTACGGACGAGCACGACCGAGTCGACGGCCTGACGATACACGCGAGCGTACGGGCTTGCCGGCGCCTCCGAAGCAGGATGCGAGGAATCGTTCCCGCCCGAGTCGGGCGTCGTGCCGGCGTCCGCTCTCGGGGCCTCCGTGCTACAGCCCGCGAGCGCGGCGACCACCGCCGCCCCGCCGAGTTCGAGCAGCCGCCTCCGCGTCGGCGTTGGATCCGCCATTCTTGGCGGGACTTTGCAGGACGGGCTAATGATTGCTGCGCACTCGTTTCTCCGGCCTGTGATCGTTCACTCCCTCGGGTCCTTCACTCGACTGGGTGCCGAACCTCACCGGGCTCGCGGGTCGTCGCTTTGGGTATCGTCCGGGTTTCTGCGGTCGCCGTGTGACGCGCGCGTCTCTTGTGTGTCGCGTCGGGCCGCTCGTTCCGCCGACTGCCGGTCCATCGTCTCCCGCCCGTCGTGCTCGGCGCGGACGAGCGCGTAGAGCAGCAGGGGGGCAACGACGGCCAAAAGCACGACGACGAGGAGGAATCCGCCGGCGGCCATCACCCGAGGAAGACGTCGACGATGTCGCTGCTGCCGGACGTCCGATCGCGGTAGAGCTCCGAGTAGCCGCAGTTCGTACACGAGACGACCTTGAAACTGTTCGTCTGGATGTCGAACATCTTTGAGAGGCCGCCGCCGGTCGTCGAAATCGTACCGACGTCGGTTTCCGTGTGTCCGCACTTCGGACAGCCTCGATCGGAGTCCGCGGTCGTGTCTGGTTGGGGGACCATACGTAGAGCAATTCGAGACAACAGTATCAACGTTGTCCTCGTATCTCGCCGTGTCGCGTGCCGCCTGAATGAGCCTACGAGAGGTCGGACCACGCGCCCCAGAACCGCTGGAGTGCCGTGAGGTGGCCGACGACGGCGAAGAAGACGAGCAGCCAGCCCACGATCGAGAGGCCGAACGGGCGGGCGGGGACGACCTCGATCGCGAGCGCGACGGCGGCGAGAAGGCCGACGACGCCGATAATCGCCAGCCGATCCGCGCGGCCGACGAGGCCGCCGTACGCCCGGCCGAGCCCGACCGCCTGTATCTGCGTACCGAGATAGGAGGTCATCAGCACACCCGTGACGGCCGCGAGCCCGAGGGCGTACGCGTCGATGCCGGCCGCCAGTCCGACGAGCATCGCGATGTCGGCGTAGCGATCGAGGACGTGATCGAGGAGGTCGCCACCGCCGCTCTCGACGCCCTGCGCCCGCGCGAGCGCGCCGTCGACGAGGTCCAGCCACCCGTTTGCGAAGACGAACAGCGCGGCCAGCGCGTACCACAGGGGCGTCGCGAGCGCGAACGCGCCGGCGGCGGCGACGGCGAAGCCGAACGCGGCGACGCTGACGCCGTCGGGACTCAGCCCGACTCTGTCCGCGGCGGCGACGAACGGGCCGAGGAGCCGGTCCGCCAGCTCACGGTACTGGTCCAGCGTCATAGGTACTCGACGAAGTCGACGATCCCCACTCGGGGTTCCAGTTCGCCCGCGATCGCGGCCGCGACGTCGTCGGCGACGGCCTCGGGCGTCCGGTCGGTCGTGTCGATCTCCCAGACGGAACCCTCACCGCGGCGTTCGACGGCCTCCGCGAGGATCACGTCGAGCGCCTCGCTCTCGGCGTTCTCCGCGATCGACGCCTCGGACTCGCCGCCACGCTCCCGCAGTCTGGCTTTCAGCGCCTCGGGGTGACAGCGAAGCACGATCACCTGTGCAGCGTCGAGCAGGTGCGAGAGGTGAGAGTCGACGAGGACGTCTCGGTCGTCGCCGGAACCGGTTCCACCGTCGGATCCGCCGCCGCTCGACGCGTCCTCCCTGTTCCGTTCGCGCTCGCGGAGCCACGCCTCGACGGCGTCGAGGTCGGCGACGAGCGAGTCGCGCTCGACGTCGCGCTCCTCGAAGAGCGACTCCTCGCGGACGACGTCGTTGAGATGGACGACGTCGATCCCCGTTCGGTCGTCGAGGAGGTCTGAGACGGTCGTCTTCCCCGTCCCCGGCGTTCCGGTGAGCGCGATGCGCCTCACGGCTCGGACGCCTCCGGTCGGACCTCGGGGACGACCTCGTTGAGCACCTCGACCGCGCGCCGCGTCTCCTCGCGGGTGCCACAGGAGACGCGAACGCACTCCGACAGCCCGAAGCTGGAGGTGTCGCGGACGATGACGCCGCGGCGCTGGGACGCCTCGGCGACGGCGGTCGCATCGCCGACCTCGCAGAGCACGAAGTTGCCGCCGGAGGGCCACGTGGGGACGTCCAGCGCCTCGTGGTAGTACTCGCGCGCCCACTGCGCCGTCTCGATCGACCGCTCGAGGTGTTCGCGATCGTCGAGCGCGGCGAGCGCGGCTCGGCAGGCGATCTCGTTGGCCGCGAAGGGGGTGTTCACGCGGGCGTACGCGTCCGCCCAAGCAGTCGGCACGGCCGCGTAGCCGATCCGCACGCCCGCGAGGCCGTAGGCCTTCGAGAACGTTCGGAGGACCGCGATGTTCTCGTACTCCGCGAGCAGGTCGATCGACGACGGCTCGTCGGCGTACTCGGCGTACGCCTCGTCGACGACGACGAGCGTGTGATCGTCGACGGCCTCCGCGAGCGTGCGGATCTCCGCGCGGGAGAGCACCGATCCCGTCGGGTTGTGCGGTGTCGTGACGAAGACGATTCGCTCGCCGTCGTAGGCCGAGAGGACGCGGTCCGCGCTCTGTTCGAAGTCCTCGTCCTTCTCGATTCGGTAGGTCGACGCCTCGCCGTGGTGATACCGCGCGGACATCGAGTAGTACGAAAAGCCGGGCTTCGGGACGAGGATCTCGTCTCCGGGTTCCAGAAACGCCCGCGAGAGGTAATCGATCGAGCCGTCTGCGCCGGCGCTCACCCACACCTGCTCGGCGTCGAGATCCCACTTCGCGGCGAGGCGCTCGGTGAGGTCCGTGTGCGAGGCCTTCGGATAGACGTTGACGTCCGGCGCGGCCTCCTCGACGGCCGCGACGGCGGCGGGGCTCGGCCCGTGGGGGTTCTCGTTCGACGAGAGCTTCGTCAGTTCCTCGGGGTCCATCCCGAGATCGCGGGCCACTTCCTCGGCCCCCCTCCCGGGTACGTACGCCTCGTGCGCGGAGAGATCCCTCGGTTGCATACGCGTACGCAGTCGCCCGCGGGTCTTTAAGGGTACGTCTCGGGATCGATGCAGTCAGAGAGACCGGCCACGCGACGCCAGCGAGCGTTTATATACGAGGCCGGGACCAGACGCGCTATGACTTGAACGACGCCTCCGCGTCGAATGCGGTCGTTCGGCACGACGACGCGGAGAGAACGGATGAACGCCCTCGTCGCCGTCGTCGGGTGCGACAGTCCCGAAGGGCCGTGTGCCGACTGTTCGCCACAATGCCCGCTGCCGGAAACGCAGCGAGAGCGCTATAGCGACGATTCCAGCGCCTCAGCCGCGCGGAGCGACAGCGCCGCGATCGTGAGCGTTGGGTTCATCGCGCCGCCGGTGGGGAACGTCGAGGAGCCGACGACCCAGAGGTTCGAGAGGTCGTGTGTCCGAGAGTCGGCGTCGACGACGCTCTCGTTCGGATCCTCGCCCATCCGGGTGGTCCCCATCTGGTGGTACGCCGGTCCGGTAGCGTCGGGGCCGACCGTCCACTCCACGTCCGCACCGAGTTCCTCGAGGATCGCGTGTTGGATCTCGTTCGCCCGACGGATCGCGCGCTTCGTCCGGTCGGCGAGCGACCACTCGATCCGCGGGACGGGGTTGCCGTGATCGTCGCGGCGGTCCGGATCGAGCGTGATCCGGTTGTCGGCGTCGGGTATCTGCTCGACCAGTCCGCCCATCGCGACGTGCGTCCCGTAGGAGTCACGGAGGCGAGAGAGCAGGTCGTCGCCCCACGTGTCGGCGTCGAGCGCCTCTATCACCGGCGACGGCCCCGCGTAGTTGAGAAACTCCAGTTTCAGTCCTTCGACGGGGTCGGCGTCGTCGTAGAACTGGTGGCACTCGCTGGTGATGAAGCCGACGTGGTTCTGCCGCGTCGGTTCGTCGAGGCGGCCGCCGGCGCCGGCGAAGAGGTGATCCATAAAGAACCGGCCGACGGCGCCCGAGGAGTTCGCCAACCCGTCGGGGTACCGCTCGGAGTCCGAGAGCAACAGCAGCCGCGCGTTCTCGACGCCGCCGCAGGCGAGGACGAACCGCCGGGCCGTCTGCCGGTGCTCGGTCCCGTCCGGCGTCGCATAGACCGCGGCCTCGACTGTCTCGCCCGCGTCGTCGTGTTCGAGACGCTGGACGGGCGCGCGGTCGATCACTCGCGCGCCCGCCGACTCCGCTTTCGCGACGTGCGATTCGGCGGTGTACTTCGCCCCGGAGGGACAGACCGGTCGGCACGTCCCGTACCCCTGGCAGGCCGCGCGACCGTCGTAGGGCTCGGAGTTGCGCGCGTTCGGCACCGAGTGCATATCGATCTGCAGACGCTCGCAGGCCGAAGCGAAGAGCGAGTCCGAATAGGAGGGCGGAAACGCGGTCAGCGGGAACGGCTCCTCGCGCGGTGGCGCGTATGGATTGTCCATCGCACCCGCGACGCCGAGGGACCGCTCGGCCGCGGCGTAGTAGGGGCGGAGGTCGTCGTACCCGATCGGCCAGTCCGCGCCGACGCCGAACCGCGACCGCATCTCGAAGTCGCGCTCGTGGAGCCGCATCACCATCCCCTGCCAGTGGAGCGTCGAGCCGCCGACGCCCTTCACCCGCGCGGCGTTCAGCGGGTAGTGCCGCCCGGGGCTGCTGTAGGCGTCGCGTGGACCGCCCATCTCCCACGGGTCGCCCGTTCCGGGACGGATGTGTTGCTCCTGCTGCTCGGCGCGCCGGGAGAACTCGAAGCGCGGCCCGGCCTCGAGGACGACGACGTCCGCGCCGCGCTCTGCGAGGCGGTGTGCGACGAGCGCCCCCGCCGGTCCCGAGCCGACGACGCAGACGTCCGCCCGCGGCGAGGGCGTTCGGTCACGGTCGTCGCCGACACCCCCGTCGTCAGCCATCGCTGTCACCCCCGTCCTCACCGCCGGCTTCCACGTCGTCTGTCATCGACGCCCGTCGGTAGCTCTCGGTCCCGCCGGGGTGGCCGATCGGGTTCTCGATTCCGACGAGTCGGCCGCCCGTCGGCGACGAGTAGAAGGCGAAAAGCAGGTCGTTGACGAGGTAGAAACGGATCCGTTCGGTGATCGGTCCCTCCGCGTCGGGATCGGCGGTTTCGACGCCGAGATCCCGGAGCAGCCGGTCGCGGGCGTCGGGTTCGAGCTCCGCGAACGGCGCGCCGCGCCAGTCGCGAGCGACGGCGTCGAGCTGGGCCGCAGCTTCGCGGAGCCCCTCGCGGTAAGCCGGTCGGTCCTCGGTTCGCCCCAGAACGTACGACTCGACGAACGCGCGGCGGCCCTCGACACCTGACGGGTAGACCACCTCGGCGACCGCGTCCAACAGGTCGAGGAGGTCCGTCGACAGCGACGGCGTCGCGGACGGACCCGTCTCGACGGCCGCCGTCCCGGCGTCCGCCCGCGGCGGCTCGAGTCCGCCGGCGATCACGCCCCCGCCGACCGCCGCCCCCGCGGCCGACAGCGCCGCCAGCGCGTCCCGTCGCGTCAGCTTCACGCCCGAGAATTAGGCAGGCCTAAACTTAGGGGTTGCCCTTCGGACCGGCTCGGACGGAGCCGAGTCGGGAACCGTGGATCTATCGGCCGAACAGACGCTCGCGCAGCGAGCGGGCTCTTGGTCGCTCTGCCAGCAGTACCGAGGTGTCGAGGTCCTCGAGAATCGAGAGCGCGAGGGAGCCGCGGACCACGCGAGAGAGCAGTCCCTCCTCGGTCGCACCGACAACGACGAGTGTTCGGTCGGCGGCCGCGCGTTCGATGGCGTCTTCCACCTCGCCCGTCTCGACCAGTAGTTCGGCGTCATCGAGCCCGCGCTCTGTCGCCCACTCCGAGATGAACTCCCGACCGGCGTCGACGTCCTCCTCGGCGACGTACAGGACCGCGACCTCGGCGTCGAGTCTGTCTCGAAGCGCGCGGGCGACCTCCGCCGAGAGGTCTGACGAGTAGCCGCCCGCGGTGGGGAGCAGGATCCGAGACGGATCGAACTCCCGCTCGTTGAGCACGAGGACGTCGCACGGCGGATCGCCAGCGAGCGCGCCCTCCGCGCGGCCGCCGCCCAGCCGCGCGCCGCCGTAGCCCATCACGAGCGTGCCGACGTCGTGTTCCCGCGCGGCCTCGAAGACTTCAGCGATCCCTTGATGTGAGAGGATCGTCCGCGTCTCCACGGGGACGCCGAACGACTCGGCGTCCGCACGGCCGTCCTCCAGTAGCTGTTCGGACTCCGCGGCGATCTGATCCCGCCGCTCGGCCGCGGCCGCCAGCGACGTCTGGTCCGGGACCTGCACGACGTGCGTCACGAGGACGCGCCCGTCCGTGACTTTCGCGAGTGCGCCTGCAAGCGTCACCAGTGGCCGCTCGGTCCGCGGATTCGAGAGGGCGACCATCACGGTCGGACCCGTCTGCCCCTCGCCGTTCGGAGCGACGGTTTCGGCGGCGTCGACGACCGGAGTCGGAATCTGCTCGCTCCGCGATCTGATGTACCCCGAGAGGAGTCCTTCGCTGCTGGTGTTCCCCCGTGCGTACGCGAAGTACCACACGACTGCGCCGACGACGAACACGCCCGACAGCGCGAGTTCCCGCGTGCCGACGAAGGCGAGGAGGCCGAGCGAGAGCACCATCCCGACGATCGGCGTGAAGGGGTACAGGGGAACGGTGAAGTCGGGGTCGTAGTCGGGCGCGTCCGTCTCGCGGAAGACGATGAGCGCCGCGTTCATCAGCGCGTACACGACGAGGTGAAGCACGCTGGCGGCCTTCGAGAGCACCTCGATGTCCTGACCGAGGATCGCGATGAAGACGATGATCATCGCGCCGGTGACGAGGATCGACCGGTAGGGCGTGGCGAACTGCGGGTGGATCTCGTTGAGCCAGTCGGTGACGATCCTGTCGCGGCCCATCGCGAAGTTGATCCGCGCCGACGCGAGGATCGAGGCGTTCGCACTGGAGGCCGTCGCGAGCAGCGCGCCCGCGGTCACGACCGTGACCGCCACGCCGGCAAACCCGCCGGCGAACGCCACCTCGGTCGCCTGCGTGAGGGGGGCGCTCTGACTCAGTTCTGGCCACGGCACGACGCCGAGCATAATGCTCACGAGGATGGCGTAGGTGACCGTGACGATCGCGACGCTGCCGATGATCGCGATCGGGAGGTTCCGGCCGGGGTTCTTCAACTCCTCTGCGACCGTCGCGATCTTCGCGTACCCGAGGAAGGACACGAACACGAGCGCCGTTCCCGGGAGTATCGCTCCGTATCCCATCGGCGCCAGTCCGCCGTCGCCGGTGAGCGTGCCGAAGTCGAACGAGAGCCAGCCTTGGATCGCAAAGAGGGTGAGAATCACGAGCAGCGCGGAGACGATCACCGTCTGGACGCCGCCGGTCTCCTTCGCGCCGACGTAGTTGACGAATACGAACGCCGCGCCGGCGACCAGTGCCCCGACTTGGACGTCGGTGAGGATGAACGCGCCGGGGACGGGCGCGAGCGTCGCGAGGTACTGCCCGAAGCCGATGCTGTAGAACGCCGACGCGAACGCGAGCCCCATCCAGTCACCGAGCCCGGCGATCGAGCCGAAGAGCGGCCCCAGCGCCCGGTTCACGAAGTAGTACCCGCCGCCGGCTTTCGGCATCGCCGTCCCGAGCTCAGAGATCGAAAGCGCGTTGACCATCGCGATCACGCCGCCGACGACGAACGAGACGACGACGACTGGCCCGGCCGCTCTCGCTGCGACGCCCGGGAGGACGAAGATCCCGGCGCCGATCATCGTCCCGATGCCGATCGTCATCGCCGAGACCAGCCCGAGGTCCTTCGCGAGCTCCTCGTCGCTCACAGCGTTGCCCCCCGAACCGCGAATTCGACGTCACACCGGCGAGCGAGCGCCGTCGGATCACGCCCCGGCGCGGACATCTACGACTCCTCCGGGTCCGGCAGCGCGACGACCGGAACGCCCGGATCGAGCACCAGCCGCGTCGCAGTGTCACCCGACAGCAGACGGACGATGCGGCTGCCACCGCGCGGTCGGAACGCGACGGCCGTCGCCCCCGCGTCCGTGGCCTCGTCGAATATCGTCTCGACGACGCTCGTGCCGAATCCCGTTCGCGTGTCGACGGCGACGTCGCCGCCGAGACGCGAATCGACGATCGCGAGGAACTCCGCCGCATCCTCCCGCCGTTTCCCGATCGGCGCTTTGTCGACGGTGCCGCCGCCCTTTTCGATGACGTGCAGTGCGGTGACGCGCTCGATCTCCACCAGGTACGGACGCAGCGCCTCGCTGGTAGCGACGGCGTCCTCCTCGCTCGCGATCGGGACGAGCACGTGATCGAAGATCGCCATCACTTTCTCCCGTGGTGGTCGGCCGAAGCAATCGTCGGACGGTTCCGGGAGTCGCTCGTGAGTCGGTTCATACTCGTCGGTCCCCAGCCCGTACAGATAATATTTCCGGTAGCTTTGCGGATACCGTAATTAATGGCTACAAAAAATGGGGATTCGTTATCCATAGTTGGGATCAGCCGCGTCCGCGAGCGATCACATATAAACCGTGACCGTGACCTATGCCTCGTATGGAGTACCGACTCGACGAGATTGATCGCCGCATCATCTACGAACTGATGCGCGACGCGCGGAACACGTCCGCCCCGACGATCGCAGACGCGGTGAACGTCTCTCCGGGGACGATCCGGAACCGTATCGCCCAACTGGAAGACCGCGACGTCATCCGCGGGTACACCGCCGGGGTCGACTTCGAGCAGGCGGAGGGACATCTGACGAATCTCTACGTGTGCAACGCGCCGGTCTCCGAGCGGAAGGCCCTCGCGCGGGATGCCGGGGCCATCCCCGGCGTGATCAACGTCCGTGAGCTGATGACCGGCCGCCGGAACCTCCACATTATGGCCGTCGGCGCGGATACCGAGGCCCTCCGGCGGATTACGCGAGCGCTGTCGAAACTGGGTATCGAGATCGAAGACGAGACACTCGTCGAGGCCGAAAGCGATCACCCGTACGGCTCGTTCGGTCCCGACGAACAGCCGCCGGCGAGCGAGCCCACGGACTTCATCAGCCTCGCCGGCGACGCCAACGTCGTCGACGTCACCGTGCAGGCGGACGCGCCCATCGTCGACCAGACGCTCGAAGCGGCCGTGCGGAACGGCGTCCTCGACGATGACTCGCTCGTCATCGCGATCGAACGCGGCGATCAGGTGCTGACGCCGCACGGGACGACCGTGATCCGATCGGACGACATCGTGACTGTGCTGTCCCGCAGCGGCGAGACCGAACGCGTCCTCGAGGCGTTCGTCGCCGACGACGTGCCGTCGGAACAGCGGTAGCCCGTCTGCCGAACCTCGGCCGCTACGGGATCCGCACGTCGTGTTCGAGGACGCCGACGCCCTCGAGTTCGACCTCGATGTGATCGCCGTCTTCGAGCGGTGAGACCCCCGCGGGCGTCCCCGTCGCGATGACGTCGCCGGGTTCGAGCGTCAGGTACGTCGTGATCTCCTCGATGAGGTCCGGGACGCTGAACGCCAAGTGCTCGCGCGAGGAGGACTGTCGCGTCTCGCCGTTCACGCGGAGTTCGATGGCGGCGTCCTCAGGGACCTCGTCGGGCGTCGCGAGCACCGGGCCGATCGGCGCGGCGTTGTCGAAGGCCTTCCCGCGGACCCAGTTGGTCTCCTTTCGCTGGTCGTCGCGGTTCGAGAGGTCGTTCAGGCAGGTGAAGCCAGCGACGTAGTCCATCGCGTCCTCGGCGTCGACGTTCCGCGCCTGCGCTCCGATCACCACGGCGATCTCGGCCTCGTGGTCGATCCGCTCCTTGCCGGCGGGCAGCGTCACGGTGTCGCCGTGGCTCGCCAGCGCGTTCGGGGGCTTCAGGAAGAGCAGCGGTCGATCCGGGATCTCGTTGTCCATCTCCGCGGCGTGATCGGCGTAGTTGCGGCCGATGCAGACGATCTTCGTCGGCTCCGAGGGCGGGAGCACGTCGACCTCCTCGATGTCGTATCGCTCGCCGCCGAAGGAGACTTCGTCGCCGTGCCACTCGCCTGTTCGGACCGATCCCGCGGGATCTCTGAATCTGACAGTGTGCATATCGGTCTTCTCGTTGCCGCGGTGTTTCGTTCTTTCTATCCCGAGTTCGACTGGGTCGGCAACTGCGGGGTGAGCCACGCGACGAACGCGTCCGGGCTCCGCGACTGGAGCCAGACCGTCCCGTCGCCGGAGAACTCACAGACCAGCCCCTCGCCGCTCGTGAGCGTCGACTTCAGGCCGCCGACGCGCCGGACCGAGTACGTCAGCGACTCCTCGAATGCGACGATGTGGCCCGTGTCGACGACGAAGGGCGACTCCGCGGCGACGTCGACCGCGTGGATCGCACCGTAGCTCGACAGAAACAGCGGGCCGCTCCCGCGCACGCGGAGGAGGAACAGCCCTTCGCCGCCGAAGAACGTCTTCCCGCCGCCGAATTCGGTGTCGACGTCGAGATCGGTCGCGCCCGCGAGGTACGAGCCCGACTGGACGTACACCGTTTCCCCGCGGAGGTCGAGGTGCGTGACGTCGCCGGGCAGCGGCGGGGCGAACTGCACCTCGCCCGCCGCCGTCGCCTCGAAGGTGTTCTGAAAGAAGCTCTCGCCGCCGAGAGAGCGCTTGATCGAGGAGAGGAACCCGCCGGTGGCGGCGGTCTCGATCTCGACGGTCGCGTCGTGCGCGACCATCGCGCCCGCCTCCGCGCGGATCGACTCGCCGGCGTCGAGCGAGACGGTGAGCAGGGCGAACGACGGCTGATACTCGATGTCGTGATCCATATCGGGTCGACGTCGCCCGAGACAATATACGTGATCACTGACTAGGGGAATACAGTTGCTGTTCGGGAGTCGGCAGTACGCTTTATTGTCGATCACGCAGAACGCACACGTGGACGATGACGATGGAACTCACTTGGCACGGCCACTCCACGTGGCACGTCGACGTAGACGGCACCACTTTCCTGATCGACCCCTTCTTCGACAACCCGAAGACCTCCCTCTCGGCTTCGGACGTCGAGACGCCCGACTACCTGTTGTTGACGCACGGACACGCCGATCACGTGGCCGACGCCGGCGCGTTCACCGACGCGACGGTCGTCGGCGTCCCGGAGATGACCGCGTATATGGCGGACGAACACGGGTTCGAAGAGAGCATCGGAATGAACATGGGCGGAACCGTCGAGTGCGGCGACGCCTTCGTGACGATGCACCGCGCGGACCACACCAACGGGCTCAACACCGGCTACGAGCGGAGCCTCGGCGTTCCGATCGGCTACGTGATCAGCGACAAAAAGCCCACGCAGGAGTCCGATGCGGACGCGACGGCGTTCTACCACGCCGGCGACACCGGCCTGATGTCGGAGATGAGAGACGTCATCGGCGCGTATCTGGAACCCGACGCCGCCGCGCTCCCCGTTGGCGACCACTTCACGATGGGACCGACGCAGGCGGCCGTCGCGGCCGACTGGCTCGACGTCGATCACGTCTTCCCGATGCACTACGATTCGTTCCCCCCGATCGAGATCAACACCGACGACGTCGTCCGCGAGGTGAAAGCCACCGGTTCCGACGCGGAGGTCCACGTCCTCGACGGCGACGAGTCGTTCACGCTCGAGTGAGACGCGGCTGACGCCGTCCGGCGTCGGTCGACGAGCGCGTCGCCCGACATCGGTGCTCTCCACGTATTTTTCGGGGCTCCCTCGCCGATCGCAACGAGCGGACCGACGCCGGCGGATTTATCCGTCGAACCTCTCTGAAAGAGACTATGAGCGATCGAAAGCGGGGGCTGTCTCGTTCGCTGTCCACCGCCGATCCCGAGGACATCCTGAAACGGCTGTTTCGGAACGGCCGGAACAACGCGATCCTCGGATGGCTGCAGGTTAGCGTCCTCCTCGTCGTCTTTCTCGAGAGCGTTCTCGACACCGACTTCCAGTGGGTGGTCTTCGTCGCCGCCGTGGGAGTTGTCGTCCTCATTCCGCCGGCGGCTCACCGCGAGTGGCGCGTGATGCTGCCGTGGGAGTTGTTAGTGCTCGCGCTGTTACCGATCCTCGTCCGCGCGCTCGTCGGGGGGACCGTCGGGACGTTCGCGATGTACCTCTCGGTCGCGGGGCTCGCGCTGATCGTGACCGTCGAACTGCACACGTTCACGAAGCTTCGGGTCACCCACTGGTTCGCGGTCACCTTTGTCGTCCTCGCGACGATGGCGTCGGTCGCGGCGTGGACGATCGTTCGGTGGTACTTCGACCACCTGCTCGGCACCGACTACCTCACGACGAACGAGGCGCTGATGGTCGAGTGGCTCTGGGTGACCGCCGCCGGTCTCGCGGCCGGCCTGCTGTTCGACGCGTACTTCCGCCGGCGCGGTCGGCAGCTGCGTCGGATCGTCCGGCGGGTGATCCGCCGATGACGCTGCTCCCCCGCCCGTCGCTCAGGAACCAACGCCGAATCGCTCGCGCCATGCAGCTCGTGCTGATCGGGCTCGTCGGCTACGGGCTCCTCGCGGGGCAGCCCAAGGCGGTTATGAACGGCACTGTCGCCCTCTGTATCACCTTCTTCCCCGCCATTCTCGAGCGGAGATACGACCTCACGCTCGATCCCTGGCTCGGGCTCTGGATCACGACGGCCGTCTTCCTCCACACGCTGGGGTCGGCGGGGCTCTACGGACAGATCGGCTGGTGGGACCACCTCACCCACGCGACGTCCGCCTCGCTGATCGCCGGCGCGGGGTATACGACCGCCCGCGCGATCGACCTCCACGTCGAGGAGATCCATCTGCCGACGCGGTTTTCCTTCGCGTACATTCTCGTGGTGGTGCTGGCGTTCGGCGTCCTCTGGGAGCTGTTCGAGTTCGGCCTCGACGTCGTCGCGCTGGAGACCAACCTGACGATGCCGCTCGCACAGCACGGCCTCGACGACACGGTCCGCGATGTGATCTTCAACTCGATCGGTGCGATCGTCGTCGCGGTCGTCGGCCAAGTCCACCTCAGCGGCGTCGCCGAGACCGTCCTCGAACGGTTCACGCAGAGTGACCACTAGGCCGGCCGCAGTCCGGCGACGCTTCAGACTCCGTCTGGGGAAGGCGGCGACCCGGAACTCTCCCTCGAAGGGTTTAGAACCGTCGCGCCCGTGCATCCGGACGGAATGAGCGACATTCAGACTTCGACTGTCAGCGAGGACGGCTTCGCGAGCACCAGCCAGGTCGGCGACTTCGAGCTCACCATCGACGCGCTCGACGAGGAGGGCCCGAACCCCAACGCCGTACTCGTCGCCGATTACGCCTCCTGCTTCCTGCCCGCGTTCCGGGTCGGCGGCCAGCAGCGCGGCCACGACGACCTCGGGAAGATCCAGATCGACGCCGACGCCGACCTCGACGACGATGACGACCTCGAAGCGATCCGCTTCGACATCTACGTCGAGGCCGATCTCGACGAGGAGACGTTCGCGGAGATCCTCGAGCGAGCCGAGGGCATCTGCCACGTCCACTCCGCGCTCCGCGAGGAACTCAGAGCCGACGCGACCGTCCACGGCGACGCGTTCTAGCGACTTCGACCGCGATTTCGAATCGGCCGCGGCGTTTCACAGAACTGCAAGGCGAGGCCCACGGCCGCAGTCCGTGGGTCCCCGAGGCGTCCGGAACACCGTAACAGACCCTCTCAGCGCCGGTGGTACGCCCGATAGCTCATCGCCTGTCCGTCGGCGATGATCACGTCTCGGCCCTCCGGGTCCGGCAGGGCCGGCTCTTCGACCTCGTCGTGTGAGACGTACGGTTCGGCGGGCTCCGAAACGTCCTCGGAGTAGACGTACGGGCTGTTCGGTTGGTTCATACAAACCGAAAGGCCCCGATGCGATATAAACCTTTGTCAGACGATACCACACAACGCGGTGTTGTTCGATCGCGCGCGATTATCAGTCGTCGGCGGCGGCCGGGGGCCCCGTCTCGATCTCCGTTCCCAGCAGGTCGAGAAACGCCGCGAGCCACTCGGAGTGATCCGGCCAGGCCTGACCGGTGACGAGGTTCCTGTCGACGGTGACGCCGTCGACCCACGAACACCCGGCGGCCTCAACTTCGGGGCGAACCGCGGGGTACGCCGTCAGCTCGTAGCCGTCGAGCACGCCCGCGGCGGCGAGTATCTGCGGTCCGTGACAGACCGCCGCGACCGGCTTATCCGCCTCGAAGAAGTGGCGGACGGCGTCGAGGACCTCGTCGTACGTCCGGAGATACTCCGGTGCGCGGCCGCCGGGTACGACGAGCGCGTCGTACTCGGCGGGGTCGATCTCGTCGAACGTCGTATTGATCTCGAAGTCGTGGCCGCGTTCTTCGAGGTACGTCTGGTCGCCGCGGAAGTCGTGAATCGCGGTCTTGATCGTATCGCCGGCATCTTTCTCCGGACACACGGTGTCGACCCGGTGGCCGACCATCTCGAGCGCCTGATACGGCACCATCGTCTCGTAGTCCTCGCCGAAGTCGCCGACGATCATCAGAATGTGCTTGCTCATCGTGGATCCCCGTAAAAGGTTCCCTCGCCATATCTATAACTATTGTGTGTGAGGGACTAGAGGGCGCTCCGATAGTCCGTCTCACAGTTGAGACGGAGACCCGATCTGATACGGAAAGAACGATATACGCGAGGTCCCACGGGAAACGTGTGACGAACTCCCAGCTCACGCTCGTGCAGATCGACAACTACGGACCGTGGACGGTGACGCCGGAACCCCGCCGTGAGATGGACCTTCAGACGCTCCAATCGCGGCTCTTTGCCGACTTGGCGCAGTTTGTCGGGAGCCGAGACGGCTACGTCTTTTTCACCCGCTTCGACAACATGGTCGCGATCACCAACGGCCTCGACCGCGACGATCACGAACTCCTTCAGGCGTCGATCGGCAACCGCTATCCCGTCACGATCAGCCTCGGGACGGGGATCGACGCGTCGCCGATCGAAGCGCTCGAAACTGCGACTGCGGGGCTCCAGCGCGCTGGATCCGCCCAAGACGGCGACCGCCGCGAAGTCCTCGCGGGGGAGTACCTCTCCGGGAGCCGGCGGACCCCCGACGACGTCCAGATCGCCCACTTCGACGTCAACGACGCGACCGGGAAATACACCGACCGCCTCAACGAGTTCGACTCGTTCATCCGCATCGAACAGGGCTATGCGACGCTGATGCGCTACCTCCGCGAGGAGCACGGCGCCCTCTCGTTCTTCGTCGGCGGCGACAACATCATCTCGATCTGTCCCGCGATGGACGCAGACGACTATCACCGTTCGATCGAACACGTCGAATCCGAAGCCGGGGTCGAGCTCAAAGTCGGCGTCAGTGCCGCCGAGACGCCTCACACGGCCGGAATGGCGGCCAAACACGCCCTCGAGGAGTGTCGGCACAGCGGCACCGCCGTCGAGATGACTCTCCCGCTCGAGGACGTCGAGATCGCGACAGATTGAGGAAATGAGATGAATATTTTCAGATTGTAAAAATATTGTTTCCTGCGAGCAAATATTAAGAGCGAGGCGAGCGTATTAGAGAGTGCAATAAGTACCCAAGAGATCATTCGACAGCGCGCCGGCGACATCGAGGGAAGCGAGGCGCTTCGCTTCGATGCGTCGAAAGCCGAACAGATCGTCGACGCGCTGAACACGGACCTCGCGTCGACGTACGTCCTCTATCACCAGCTGAAAAAGCACCACTGGAACGTCGCGGGAGCGGAGTTCCGGGATCTGCACCTCTTCCTCGGCGATGCCGCCGCCGAGGCCGAGGAGTTCGCAGACGAACTCGCCGAACGCGCGCAGGCGCTCGGCGGCGTCCCGGTTTCGGGGATGGACGCACTCGCCGAGCGCGCGGTCGTCGAATCCGAGGGCCAAGACGTCTACGACATCCGGACCTCCCTCCGGAACGATATGGAGATGTACGGAGACATCATCGAGCAGCTCCGCGATCACGTCGAACTCGCCGAGAACCTCGGCGATCCGACGACTGCACACATCCTCCGCGAGAACCTCGTTGACGTCGAGGAGGCCGCCCACCACCTCGACCACTACCTCGAAGACGACACGCTCGCGCTCGAATCGGCGACGAAGTAGTCGCTCTTTCGCGAAACGGTACGCGGGCTCTCAGCGGCGGAGCGGGATCGCCGAGTCGGCGTCCAGTGCGATCCACCCATCGCTGTTTCCCTCCTCCGTGAAGACGACCCGATCCGGCGTGGAGTGATGCGCCGAGATCCCAGTCGTCGAATCTGCGTTCCGCTCGGGGCCAGTCGTTCCGTCGACGTCGACGGCGTCGGTTCCGTCCATTATCGGAACGTGGCGCTCGGTCGGATATAACGGTTTTGGTTGGCCTAAAATAGGACCGTCGGTCGGACCTCGCGCGGGGAGCCACGCCCCGTTGAGGCGCACGCTTTTGTGTCAGCGCTGCGACCCGACCCGTATGGCCCTCACGCGGTCTGCCCTCAGACGACTCCCTCGCGACCGGCCGCTTCTCGCGCTCGCAGTGGCCGTTCTGACCGTCGAGATCGTCGGCGCGTCGGGTGCGGTGTTCACCGCTGGGGGACTCGAAGCGTGGTACGGGACGCTGCGGCGCCCCGCGCTCGCGCCGCCGAACTGGGTGTTCGGTCCCGTCTGGACGCTCCTCTTTGCGTCGCTCGGGGCCGCGCTGTGGCTGGTGTGGCGTCGCGCGGACGCCGCTCCCCGCGCCGTCCGTCTGGCTCTCGGGGTGTTCGCCGTTCACTTCGCTTTCAACGTGGGGTGGTCCGCGGTGTTCTTCGGAATGCGACGACTCGGTGCAGGCCTCGCCGTGATTCTCATCCTCTGGGCGCTCATCGTCGCGACGATGTGGGCGTTCGATCGCGTCGACCGTCGCGCCGGGCTCTTGCTCGTGCCCTATCTGCTGTGGGTCTCGTTCGCGACGTATCTCAACTACCGGTTCTGGGTGCTGAACTAGCGTCGTGACCGCTCGTCCGGCCGCGAGGGATCTGGGCGATCTGACGAGCGATCAGTCGCGAACGCCACCCGGGTTCGGACCCGATCTATATATCCCTCGAACGACACGGTGTGCGTGTCTCTCAGATGCCCTCCACCACGACGAGACGCCGTTTCCTCGCCGGCCTGGCGACGACCTGCGGCGTCGCCGGCGCCGGGACCGCGATGACCGGTCCGGCGACGGCCGCCGAAGAGCCGCCACACGCGCGGGACCAACGCCCAGAACTCGGCGCAACCGTCCGCGAGGCGATCGACCGGGCGATGGGCGAATACGACGCCGACGGCGCGACGGTCGCCGTCGTTGCGGACGGTGAGGCCGTTCTCACCGAGGGTTTCGGCCACGCGTATCGAAACCCCGAGGCGCCGGTGGAATCGGACCGGACGCTGTTTCGCGTCGGTTCGGTCTCGAAGGTCATCCCCTTCGTCGCCGCGATGGGACTCGTCGACGCCGGCGAGATCGATCCGCACGGTCCGGTCGCCGAACGCCTCGAATCCGTTTCGGTTCCGGACGCGGACGCGTACGACGCGCCGGTAACGCTCGCGCACCTCGCGACGCACACCGCGGGGTTCGAACAGCGCTTTCCGGGTCAGGTCGCCGTCGATCCCGAGGCCATCCGTCCCCTCCCCGAGGCCCTCCGCGCGAACGACCCGGCGCGCGTCCAGCCGCCGGGGGACCGTCCTCTGTACACGAACTACAACGCCGGGCTCGCCGGACAGCTCGTCGCGGACGTCCTCGGGACCGACTTCGCGTCCGCCGCCGACCGACTGGTCTTCGACCCGCTCGGGATGGACGAGAGCACGTTCGAGCCGCTACCGACGGGGCTCGTCGGGGGGCGGACCGACGCCGCGGCGGAGGTGGGCTGGTACTCCGAGATGTCCCCGGCGTCGGGAATGTCGGCCACCGCGGCCGATATGGCGAAACTCCTGCGTGCGCTCGCGGGCGACGGCGCGGCCGGCGACGGCCGAATCCTCTCCCCCGAGGCAGTCGCGGAACTGCACCGGCAGTGGCACACCCCCCACGAGCGACTCGCCGGGGCCGCCTTCGGAATGGAGCGGCAGCGACGCGACGGGACGCTCGTCGTCGGCCACCACGGCGGGGTTCCGGACTTCAGCACGGATCTCCGAATCCTCCCCGAGGGGGGACTCGGGCTGTTCGTGTCGGCCCACGGTGCGGAGGCAGACGAGGTGCAGGCGGCCGCCACCGACGCCTTCCTCCGGCACGCCGCACCGGTGAGCGAACCGGAGGCAACGCGGGGGAGGCGGCCCACTCGGGCCGACTCGCTCACCGGCCGCTACCGGTCGCGCCTCGTGACCGACACCGAGTCGTTCGAGAAAGCGCTCTACGGGATCACGCGACCGGCCACCAGCGTTCGGATTGCCGGAGACGGGACACTGCTCACCGAACGCGCCGGGACGGTTCACCGGTGGGTCGAAACCGACCCGCTCGTGTTTCGGCGGGCCGACGGCGCCGACACGCTCGTGGTCGAGACGACCGAGCGCGGCGAGCGGTACCTCTTCTTCGCCAGCGACCCGCGGTCGCCGCTGGAATCGGTGCCGTGGTACGCGCAGGGTCGTTTCCACGGCCCGCTCGGGCTTCTCTCGGGGGTGCTCTCCCTCTCGGGTGCGATCGGCTGGCCGCTCGCCGCTGGCCGGCGACGCTACCGCGACGAGGGATCGCCCGACGAAGCGCTCACGCGCTGGCGGTGGGTCGCCGGAGCGACAGCGGTGCTGCTGCTCTCGTTCGGCTTCATCGGGCTGTACGGCGTCACGGAGCGGTGGCTCTACAGCCCTCCGCCGGGGTTCGATCTCCTGTTCTCGCTTCCGGGTGTCGCCGCCGCGCTGTCGGTCGCGGCCGCCGGCGCCGTTCTCGATTCGTGGTACCGGGGGCGATGGCGACTCCGCGCACGCGCCCACCTCACGCTGGTCACCGCGGGGACCGCTGTTCTCTGCGGTCTCTGCTGGTTCTGGAACCTCCTCGCCGTCCCGCTCTGAGGTGGGCATCTCCCCGCCCGCGATAGTGGCGTGGCCTCGGGCCCCTCGATACGGTCCTCTCCAAAAGTATACGAAATAATTTATGTTTTCTTATTTTATTATTTAAAATATGCGGGTGGCTTTCCTACACATCTATCCCCACTATTTCACGGACCTACGAAAAACAGGTATGATGAATATAAAACAATTTTCTGTCTCCAAGATTGTGAGATAGCATATTTCTATCTAGTTTTAGTATATGTGCCACTACTTGTGAGTATTCATATAGTAAACGTATCGTACACGAACAGATGGTCCCCGCCAGAAGGGCGTCGGCTCCGAGGAGGAACACCAAGAGTACGGCGGTGGCTGCAACGCCGCCGCCGATGCTGCTCCGTGCCGGATCCATACGTCGGCTTGGGCGAAGCCGGTGAAAAGTATGCACTGGTTCCCGAAATACGGAACCGGTGCTGTTCTGTCAACCCATCCAAACGTATTTGTACACACGACGGGATAGTGATATTGTATGTCACAGTCAGCAGACACGGACGCCGGCCCCGCGACGGAACCCGATTCGACCCCCGCTGACACAAACGCCGAAGCCGCCGATCCAGACATCGACGAGGACCTCTTCGAGGAGGAACTGCGGATCGACGGCATCTGCGGCGTTTACTGAGATGACCGCGACCGTCTCGAAGCCCGCACACGTCAAGTACCGACGGGAGGCGGACGGCGGACTCGTCTACGACCACGAGAACTACGGCTACGAGGACGCCTCGCTGTACGCCGTCAGTGACACCGTCCTCGAGGTACTCGAGTTCGTCGACGGCGGCAGACCGCGCGAGGCGGTCGAGGCCGAGTTCTCGCCCGCCGTCGTCGAGTCGCTGCTCGAACGCGGGGTGCTCGTCGATGGCGAGTGACCCGCTCTCGGCACCCGTCACGATCACGTGGGAGGTGACGCTCGGCTGTAACCTCCACTGCGATCACTGCCTCTCGGGCAGCGGCCCCGGCCACCAGCTCCCGAACGAGCTGAGTACGACAGAGGCGAAGTCGTTCATCGACGAACTCGACGAGATGGACGTCTTCCAGGTGAACATCGGCGGCGGCGAGCCGTTCGTCCGCCCGGATATGCTGGAACTGCTCGAGGAGCTCACCGAACGGGACATCTCGACGTGCGTGAGCACGAACGGGACCCAACTCGACGAGGCGACGCTCGATCGCGTCGAGGCGATGGACCCGCTGTTCCTCCAAGTGAGTATGGACGGGCTGCGCGCTGAGAACGACGCCATCCGAGGCGAGGGCGTCTACGAGCAGGTCGTCGACGCGCTCGGCCGCCTCGAGGACCGGGACATCGGCACGACAGTCAACACGGTCGTCACCCGCCAGAACGTCTATGACCTCCCGAAGATCTACGACCTCGCCGAGTCGCACGGCGCCGGCCTGCGATTGAACCGGTTCCGACCGAGCGGTCGCGGGGAGGACGCATGGGAGGAGTTCCGCCTCGAAGCCGACCAGATCCGGTACCTCCACGGGTGGCTCGAGGACCGCCCGGACGTCCGGACGGGGGATTCGTTCTTCTACCTGAACGCGCTCGGCGAGGTCCGAAACGACACGCTCAAGCAGTGCGGCGCGGGCTCGATGACGTGTCTGGTGGACCCCGCCGGCGACGTGTTCCCCTGCGCGTTCACGCAGTGGGATCACCTCGCCTCGGGCAACGTCGTCGAGGACGGCTTCCAGACGGCGTGGGACGAGATTGCGAACCTGCGGAGCCGGATCGACGACCACGAGGGCTGTCCGGCCGTCGCGATGGGGAGCTCGGACCCGAACGGCGAGGACCCGCAGCTCCGCGCGATCCTCTCGGGTGACTGATCGCCCCCCGTCGGAGCCGACCGGATCGGACGTCGCCGCCACAGTGCCGGCCGGAACCGATGTCGACGCCACAGAGCCGACCGGCTCGGACGTCGCCGCCCCGAAGCTGCAGTCCGAGCCGGCCGATCGCTACCGACTGCGCGAGGGCGTCAGACTCCTCGGGGACGTCCTCATCTCGACGCGGCCGCTGACGGCGACGCGAGTCAACGACGCCGCCGTCGCCGTCGTCGACGCGCTCGACGACTACCGGGGGGCGTTCCGCGATGTCTCGTCGCTCTCCCGAGCGACCGGCGCGAAGCCGACGGCCGTGGCGACACTCTGTGAGCGGTTGCACGACCGGGGGCTTCTGGCGTGGCGGCCCGGCCGCGACCCCGCGTTCCGCCCGCCGGTGTCCGTCGTCGTCACCGTCTGCGACGACCGCGAGAACCTCGTGGCGTGTCTGGACGCGCTGGCGGCGCTTCGGTACTCGAGCGTCGAGGTGGTCCTCGTCGACGACGGGTCGACCGACGGCACGCCCGAGGCGGCCGCACGGCACCGACTCGCGAGGGAGGGGCGCCTGCGCGTCGTCTCCGTCGGCTCGCCGTCGGAGCCGCTGGGGATCGGCGCGTCCCGGAACCGCGGCGTCGAGGCGGCGAGCAACGAGATCGTCGCCTTCACCGACGCCGACTGCCGACCGCGTCCCCGGTGGCTCGCGGACCTCATACCGTACCTCGCCGGCGCCCACGTCGTGGGGGGTCGCATCCGACCCGCGGGATCGGACGCGGCGAGCGCGTACGAGGCGGAGAACTCCTCGCTCGATATGGGTCCGTACGCCTCGCGGGTCGATCCCGCGGGCGCGACGCCGTATCTCGCCACCGCGAACGTGGTCGGCCGGCGGGGCGTCTTCGAGGCCGTGCCCTTCCCCGATCGTAACGTGGCCGAGGACGTCGACGTGTGCTGGCGGGCGATCGACGCCGGCTACGACGTCGTCTACGTTCCGACCGGGACCGTCGAGCACGCGTATCGGACGGGACTCGGGTCGTTCGCCGCGCGGCGCACCGCGTACGGCGCATCGGAGGCGCTGCTCGCGCGGACGTACGGGCCCGACGGAGGGGTGGGCGGGGGGAAACAGCGATCCGACCGGAGTCAGGGATCCGAGAAGGGGCCGGGATCCGACCGGAGACAGCCGGACCGCGTCGGCGTTTCGACCGCCCTCGTCGCTGTCGTCGCGCTCGCGGTCGTCGGCGCGGCGACGTCGGCGTGGACTCCGATACTCGGCTCCGTCGTCGCGGTGCTCGGCGTCGCCGCGGTTGTCGGCGGCCGCCGGCGCTGGCGACAGTACCGTCGACTCGCTCCCGCAGTGACCGCGGGTGACGTCGCCCGTAGCTGGGCTCGAGAACGGCTTTCGTCGGCTTACTCCCTCTCTCGAGAGATCACCCGCTACTACGCTCTCCCGCTCGCGCTCCTCGGTGCGCTGGGCGTCGCTTCCGGGCGTCTCCAGTCGATCGAGGGGGCGGACGCCGTCGGTGCGGCCCTCCTCGCGGCCCTCGCCGTCGCGGCCGCGCTCCCGCTCGCCGTCGAGTACCGGATCTCAGCCCCCGACACGTCGTTCGTCGCCTACGCGGCCTACTACCTCGCAGACCACGTCGGCTACCAGCGCGGCGTCTACCGCGGCGCCCTCGCTCACCGGACGGTCGCACACCTCCGTCCGGACTCCCGGTTCCGGCTCGTCGGGTTCGGAGCGGCGGCGGTCACGGGGGCGCTCGCGGCGACGGCGAACGCGGTGTCCGCGGCCGCGAACGCACTCACAGCAGTTCGTTCGCCCTGAGGAACTCGACGACGCGGTCCGCGGCATCCTCCGGCGGCGCGTCGATCCGCTCGCCGGCGCTTCTCGTCTCTCCCTCGCCCCGTCCGAGCATCCGGTAGATGCGCTCTTCGACGGTCCCGGTCCGCGGCGGCCGGCCGCGACCCCAGCGCTCGTTTGGGGTCACGTGCTCGACGGTGGCGCCGCCGATGCTCATCGAAAAGCGCGTCTCCCCGGGGACGAGATCGGCGAGGTCGTTCGATTCGATCTCGGCGCGGCGGCCGGCGATGACGGTGTCCATCGACGCGCGGTCGGGGTCGGCGAACCCGGCGTCGACGCCGATGACGACCGGCAGCGACGCGACGACGACCTCCTGTCTTCCGATCGCGAGCTTTCGCTGGACGGCGAGGTCGGTGTCGGAGGTGCGGTCGTCGATGGCGTCGGGATCGGCCGCGTCGGCGTCGAGGTTCTCCGCGCCGAGTTCCGTGACGCGCGTCACGCTCGGCCAGTCGAGTCGGGCCGCCGCGAGGCCGGCGATCTCGGGCCCCGAGAACGACGACGACTCGCCGACGAACACCGCGTCCGGCGACTCCCGCGCGGCGACGCGGGCGAGGGCCGTCGCGAACTTCTCGCCGGCGATCGACTCGATCGGATCGAACCGCACGTGGATGCCGCGATCCGCGCCGCGTTCGAGCGCGGACCGGACGCACGCCCGCGCGTCGTCGCCGCCGACGCCGACGGCGACGACCTCCTCGGCGGCGTCGAGCGCGGCTTCCAGCGCCACGCGGTCGTCGATACTGAGCTGCATCCGGTACGGCTCGGCGGTGCCGTCGTCGTCGAGGACGCGGTGCGGCTCGGACCGCGCGGTGACGAGCGCCCTCATTTCGCCGTGTACCCCCCGTCGACCGGAACCGTCGCGCCCGTGATCGCCGCCGCGTCGTCGGACGCGAGGAACGCGACCGTGCGCCCGACGTCCTCGGGGGCGGCCATCCCGAGCGGCGTCTCGGCGACCATCCGTTCGAGCGTCCCCTCTCCCGGCGTTTCTCCGGCTTCCGCGTCGATCGCCTCCTCGAGCATCGGCGTCTCGACGACGCCCGGACAGACGGTGTTCGCCCGGATCTCCGGCGCGTACTCGACGGCGATCGACCGCGTGAGCGACACCAGCGCGCCCTTCGTCGCGGTGTAGATGTCCATCCCCGGTTCGGCCACGAGCGCCGCGACCGACGCGTTGTTGACGACGACCCCGGTCCCGTCGCCCGTCTCCCGCATCGCGGGGATCGCGTGTTTGCACGCGTACATCGGTCCGCGGAGGTTCACGCCCGTGAGGAAGTCGTAGGCGTCGTCGGCGAACTCGGTGACCGGCCCGTCTGCCTCACGGGAGGCGACGGCGGCGTTGTTGACGAGCACGTCGAGCCGTCCGTACTCGACCTCGGCGTGGTCGACCATCGCTTTGATCGCCTCCTCGTCGCTCACGTCGGTCTCGACGAACGATGCGTTCCCTGCGTCTCCATCGGCCTCGATGGCCTCGACGACGTCCGCGGCGCGCTCCGCGTCGAGATCGGCGACGACCACGTCCGCCCCGCGTCCCCCGAGCACGCGGCAGGTGGCCGCGCCGATCCCGCTCGCGCCGCCCGTGACGATCGCCGTTCGGTTATCGAGACGCATCGTCACCCGAAGTCGAACTCGACACCTTTGCCACCCGACGCCTTCGACCAGGAGACGGCCCCCTTCTCGGGGTCGTTCGCGCAGAAGACCATACACGCGCCGCACTCGACGCAGGGCTCGTACGCGAAGTAGATGCCGCCCTTCTGATCCTCCTGGTAGTCGAAACACTGCGCGGGACAGAGGTGCAGGCAGGGCTTGTCCTCGCAAGTGACGCAGTAGTCGTTGTCGACGGTGATGTGGGCGTCCTCGCTGACGTCCCAGTTCACCGTCTCCAGATCGTCCTGCACGCTCATCGGTCGGTTCCTCCGCTGCTCGCCGTCTGCCGTTGTGTGGTATGTGAATACATAGCTCTGGGTTCGTCTGCACTGTCGGTGCGAACGCGCATTGCTCTTTGGGTCATCGACTCGGGGGTCGGGGGCCGCATCCGGATCATAGCGACCGGAACCCCCGGTACCCGTCCTTGAGGAGGTCGAGGACGCCGGCGTCGCTCCGGCGGAAGGCGCGGTAAGCCTGCTTCCACGTTAGGCCCTCGGCGTCGCTACGGGCGGAGTACATCCCCCGCAGCGTCTCGGCCGCGATACCGGGATATGCGCCGTACATCCGCTCGTTCTTCAGGAACTCCGGCAGGTGCCGGTGCTGTTTCATGTCCTGCAGGACGTACGAGTCCTCCAGTCGGTCGTCGTACCGGCGGCCGAAGGCGTCCCAGTCGCCGTCCCGCGCGCAGTCGATGGCGGCGTCGGCCGCGACGAGGCCGCTCTTGATGCCGTAATCCAGTCCGCGGAAGGTGTACCCCTTGTTGAGGACGAGTCCCGCGGCGTCGCCGACGAGCGCCACGCGGCGGCTGTACCGCTCCGGCAGCGTGTCGTAGGAGTGTTCGGGGATCAAGATCCCCTGGTACTCCTCGACCGCGTCGCCCTCGACGTAGGGGCGGACCGTGTCGAGTTCCATGAACTCCTCTAAGAGCGCGTACAGCGGCGTTCCCGATTCGCCGTAGCCCTGATCGCCGAGCCACCGGAGCGTCTCCAAGCCGCCGACCGCGCCGACGGAGATGTACTCCTCGAACGTGTAGATGAAGTACCCGATGGTCGGCGCGCCCTCGGGGAAGCCGGTGTAGATGTACGCCGCGCCCTCGCCGCTGTCGAGGGTGAACCGCTCGTTGATCCGCTCGCGGCCGACGTCGACGACCTTCTTCACCGAGAGCGCCATATCCTCGTTTCGCATCGTCCGTTGGATGCCGGTCTCTCGGCCGACCGTCGTGTTCACGCCGTCGGCGCCGACGACCGCGTGGCAGGTCAGGTCGCCGTCGCGCCGATCGGTGTGAACGACGGCGTGATCCGGCTGCTGAGAGACGTTCTGTACGGTGGTCTCCGGGAGGAAAACGACTCCCTCCTCGACCGCGCGATCGACGAACCACCGATCGAACTTCCCGAGCAGCAGGGTGTGGTTCGGCTCCTCGCGGAGTGCGAGGTCGCGATAGCCCACGGAGACCTCCGCGTCCCCGTGCAGGAGCTTGATGTTGTGTTCGACGACGTGCCGCTCCAGCGGCGCCTCGTCGGGGAACTCCGGAACGAGGTCGTCGAGGATGCTCCCGTAGAGCACGCCGCCGGTGACGTTCTTCATCCCCGGCTGCTTGGCGCGTTCGAGTAGCGCGACGTCCATCCCCTCTGTCGCCAGTCTGTACGCCGCGGCGGTGCCGGCGCGTCCCGCGCCGACGACGACCACGTCGAAGTCCGTATCGGTCATTCTGTCACCTCGGTCTCGTCTGCCGCTTCACTCGTCTCGTCTGCGACCTCCTCAGTCTCTTCGTTCGTCTCATTTGTCTCTTCGCCAGTCTCGTCACCCGTGTCTGACGCGTCCGCCTCGTCTGTCTCACCGACCGCCGCGCGGACGGCGTCGGCGAGCGCCGGCGCGTACTCGTAGGCGTCGCCGACGATCCCGACGTCCGCGAAGTTGAAGATGCGCGCGTCGGGGTCGCTGTTGATCGGGATCAGGTACTCGGCGTTCACCGACCGCATGTGGTAAGAGTCCCCCGAGATGGCCAGCGGGACGTACAGTTCCACGTCGATCTCCTTGCCGGTGACGCCGATCTGTCGGTCGTAGGGGACCCACTCCTCGTCGGCGGGCGGCCGCGAGGCCCCGACCGCCGCGCCGAGAGACTCCGCGAGGTTCTCGACGAGACCGAACCCGTCGGGGCCGCCGAGCCCGAAGCCGCCGGCGACGATGCGCCGCGCCTTCGCGAGGTCGGACTCGGGCACGTCGACCGTCTCGACGTGACGGACCCGGTCGTCGCGTTCGACGGCGACCTCGACGGTTCGGACGGTCGGCGATCCGGTCGCCGGCGCCGACGGCGTCCCGAGCGCCTCCCGGTTCAGCGTCGCGACCGGCGGCTCGCGCTCGAAGTCGATCTCCGCGTAGGCTCGCCCCCCGTACGCCGCCCGCCCGGCCGAGAGTTCACCGTCTCGGACCCGGAGCAGGCAGTCGGTGACACAGCCGCTCCGGAGGCGGCTCGCGGTCGCCGCCGCGAGGTCGGCGCCGTCCGGGGTGTCCGGGAGGAGCACCGCCCGGACGCGGCCGCCGTCGTCACCGCCGCTGCCGCCGTCCTCGACATCCCGAGCCACCGCGGCGAGCGCCGCCGCGCGCGATCGGACGCCGGCGGCACCGGCCTCGAAGGCGGATCCGCCCCCGTCCGCGGCGTCCCCCTCGGGGACCGCGTGGACGATCTCGTCGGGGCTCCCGGCGGCCAACTCCTCGGGGTCGACGAGGCCCTCGAACGCGACGGCGACGACCGACGGGCGGCCGGCGCCGTCGCGAGTGCCGCCGTCGTCGCCCCCGAGGGCCTCCGCGATGCGGTGGGCCTCTTCGAGCAGCGCGACGTCGTCGGCCTCGGGGACGACGAGTATCTCGCTCATCACGCCGACAGCTCCCGTGCGAGCATCTCGCCGTCGTAGATCGCCTTGTCGATCAGCCGCGGCGCGACGCAGTCGCCGATGCGGTGGACCGCCGCCGAATCGGCGCTCTCGGCGCGGATCGCGTCTGCGAGCCCGGTTCGCGCCTCGCGGCGCTCTGCGACCACGAGCGAGTCGGTCTCCACGCTGCGCATCTCCTCGGAGTAGACGTTCAAAAGCTGGGCGGTCCCCTCCTCGAAGCCGACGATCGTCGTGTGCGTCTCGATGTCGACGTCGTTCTCGTACAGCGCTTCGAGGAACGGCGGCACGTTCGTCCCCTCCAGCTGATCTCCGGGGTGATAGGAGGTCGTGACGAAGGTCACGTCGTGCCCGCCGTCGAGGAGGTACTGCGCGACGCTGACGCCGGCCGCGTGCTTGTTGTTGTCGAAGACGACGACGCTGTCGCCGACCGACTCCCCGCGGAGGACGTCCCACGAGCGGTGGACGTCGGGGCCGGCGAGCGCCGGCTGTTTCTCCTCGGCGCCGATGGCGACGACGATTTCGTCCCAAGACTCGTCCGCGACGGTCTCGGGCGTGACCTCGGTGCCGGTCTCGACGACCACGTCGCGGTTGTCAAGCTGATTGCGGAGGTTGCGGACGGCGTCGCCGAACTCCTGTCTCGAGTCCACCTGCGTGGCGATGTTCGACTGGCCGCCGAGCTCGTCCTCGCGCTCGCGGATCGTCACGTCGTGGCCCAACTCCGCCGCCGTGACCGCGAAGGAGAGCCCCGCGGGACCGCCGCCGACGACGAGGACCTGGCGGGCGTCGGGCGCGCTCTCGACGTCTTCGACGTGCGGGATCTTCGTCTCGCGTCCCGAGCGCGGCGTCTGGATGCAGCCGACGTGGCCCTTGGTGTGGATGCCGCCCAGGCAGTTCTGGTTGCACGCGATGCAGTGAGTGACCTCCTCGTCCTCGCCGCGGCGGACCTTCCGCACCGTGTCGGCGTCGCAGATCAGCTGTCGGCACATCCCGATGAAGTCCGCGCGGCCCTCCTCGAGGATGTCGTTGCCCTTCGTGAGGTCGTTGATCCGCCCGGCCGCGATGACGGGGATATCGAGGAGTTCGCGCGCCGCGCCGTAGTACTCGGAAGTGTACCCGAGCGGCGCGTGCATCGGCGCGTCGGTGATGTGGAGCTTCGAGATGGTGGCGATGTCCGAGTCGATGAAGTCGACGCTCGGGTGGAACCGCCGCATCACCTCGACGGCGTAGTCGTAGTCGTAGCCGCCGTCCTCCATCTCATCGAGCGTGAAGCGGATCCCCACCGGGAAGTCGTCGCCGACGCGGTCGCGGATCGCCTCGACGACCTCGTTTATCAGCCGCACGCGGTTCTCGGTCGATCCGCCGTAGCGGTCGGTACGCCGGTTGTACTTCGGGGAGATGAACTGCCGGAGGACGCCGTCGTGGCCGGCTTTCAGTTCGATACCGTCGAGGCCGCCGCGCTTTACGTGTTCGGCCGTCTTCGCGAACCCGAGTTTCACCTCCTCGATGTCCCCGCGCTCCATCCGCTTTGGCATCTCGTAGCCGAACTCCGAGGGGACCGCCGAGGGGGCCCACGTCTCCCGCATCGCGTGTTCGCCGGTGTCCTCCCCGCCGGTGTGTTGGAGCTGTGCGAACACCTTCGTTCCGTGCCGGTGGCAGGCGTCGGCGATCCGTTCGAGCCGCGGTACCACCTCGGGATCGTATCCCGCGGCGTACATCGGATTCGACGCGCTCGGATGGACGAGCATACTCGAGGGTCCGATGATGAGTCCGACGCCGCCCCGCGCTCGCGCCTCGTAGTAGGCGGCGTCGCGCGCCGTCGGGAGACCGTCCTCGGCGAACCCGGTCTCGTGAGCGAGGAACACCGTCCGGTTCGGGACGGTGACCGAGCCGATCCGCCTCGGTGTGAAGAGCATGTCTGGCATAAGTTGTGTGTCGTTGCCTGTCATTGTACTGGGCGGGCGGAAATAAAGATGTACCTCCGGTGACACCGGTGCCGGTGGTGGTGCCGGCGATACTTGTATAAGACTCCCCGTCATCTGTGTGATACTGTCATGGACGCGTCGTATCCGTTCGCCGCAATCGTCGATCAGGCCGCGATGAAGCGAGCGCTGCTCGTCAACGCGGTCAACCCGAAGGTCAGCGGGCTCCTCCTCCGGGGAGAGCGGGGGACCGGGAAATCGACCGCCGTCCGGGCGCTCGCGGACGTGCTCCCGACGCGGGAAGTCGTCACCGACTGCCCGTACGGCTGTCCGCCGGACGACCGCGACCGGATGTGCGAGGAGTGTCGCGAGCGCGCCGACGCCGGCGAGGACCTGCCGACCGAGAGCCGGCAGATGCGGGTCGTCGACCTGCCGCTGAACGCCTCGGTGGACCGCGTCGTCGGAAGCATCGACTTCCAGAGCGCGGTCCGGTCGGGAAGTCAGCGGTTCGACCCCGGCATCCTCGCGGCGGCCAACCGAAACATCCTGTACGTCGACGAGGTGAACCTCCTCGACGACCACATCGTCGACGTCCTCTTGGACGCCGCCGCGATGGGCGAGAACGTCGTCGAGCGCGAGGGCGTCTCCGTCAGGCATCCGGCGGAGTTCGTCCTCGTGGGAACGATGAACCCCGAGGAGGGGGACCTCCGCCCCCAGCTGCTCGACCGGTTCGACGTGGTGGTCGACGTCGCCGCGAGCGACGACGTCGACGAGCGCGTCGAGATCGCCGCCCGCCGCGAGCGGTTCGACGCGGACCCCGCGGCGTTCCGGGCGGCCTACAGCGACGAGCAGCGCGCGGTCGAGTCGCGCCTTCGACGCGCCAGACGCCGCGTCGACGGAGTCCGCGTAGACGAGGACCTGCTCCGAGACGCCTCCTACGAGGCGCTCAGACAGCGGGCACACGGGATGCGAGCCGACATCGCCGTCGAGCGGATCGCGCGGACCCTCACCGCGCTCGACGGCGACGACGAGGCGACGAAAGCGCACGTGGCGGAGGCGCAGTACTTCGCGTTCCCGCACCGCGTCGAGGGCGTCGCCGAGATGAACTTCGGCGAGGGCGTGCTCTCGAGCAGCGACGACGAAGAGCCCGAGGCCGGAGACGAAGACGACGAGAGCGACCCCGACGGCGACGACTCCGTCGACACGGGGGCCGGCGGGATCCCGATCGCCGAGGGCGAGGAGTCCTACACCGTCGACTCGACGGCGATCGAACCGAACCGGGACCGGACGATGCGCGAGGCGCTCGCGCGGCGGACCCCGTCCCGGGTCGACGTCCGGAGCGGCCGATACGTCCGCTCGCGCATCCGCGAGGACGTCGACGACGTCGCCATCGACGCGACCGTTCGGGCGGCCGCGCCCCACCAGAAGCGTCGCCGCGAGGGCGACGTGAACGGAGGCACGTCCGAGGGGCGCCAGGGCGGCCTCGTCATCGAGCCGCGGGACCTCCGGCAGAAGATCCGCGAGCGGACCGCGCGGGCGCTCGTCGTGTTCGTTGTCGACGCGAGCGGGAGCGTGATGAGCGGCCGGCAGATGATGGAGACAAAGCGCGGCCTGCTCTCGCTCGTCGAGGACGCCTACCGTGCGCGCGACCGCGTCGCGGTCGTCGTCTTCCGCGGCGAGGACGCGTTCACGCTCGTCGAACCGACGCGGAACCACCGGATGGCGCGCGACGCCGTCTCGCGGTTGACCGTCGGCGGCAACACGCCGCTGGCGCACGGACTCGTCGAGGCGTACCGGCTCGTCCAGCGCGAGCGACGCCGCGATCAGGACCTCTACCCGCTGGTCGTAGTGCTCTCTGACGGCCAGTCGAACGTCGAGTACCGCGAGGACGGCGACGCGAGAGAGGACGCGTTCCGCGCGGCCGCGCTGTTCGCCGAGGACGACATCCCGTCGGTGTTCGTCGACACGGGCTACGAACTCGACACGACGCCCGACGAGATCTGGACCGACCAGAAGGCCCGGCGGATCAAGCGGAAGCGCTTCGAGCGGAACCTCACGTTCGCGGAGACGCTGGGGGCGGACTACCTGCCGCTCGTGGAGCTCCCGCGCGACGCCGACTTGCCGACCGAGACGGAATCGGAGGGGCAGTCGGCGTGACTCGGCGCCGACCGGCGACGCGAGGGCGGGCGGGCAGGAGACAGACGAGAACGGAGCGGCTGGACGACGACCGACGGGACCGAACACGGACGACCGCGGGACGCGAAACCCCCGAAGGAGACACCCTATGACAGACCACAACACACACGCTGAGACCACACCGCGCGATGCACAGTCGAGTGACGCCCACGGACACGAGGAGGAGTCCACGGGCCAGACGTTCCCCTTCACCGCCGTCGTCGATCAGGAGGCGATGAAGCGCGCGCTCGTCCTCAACGCGATCAACCCCGCCATCGGGGGCGTCCTCATCAGGGGCGAGCGCGGGACGGCCAAGTCCACGGCCGTCCGGGCGCTCGCGGACGTGCTCCCGACGCGGGAAGTCGTCACCGACTGCCCGTACGGCTGTCCGCCGGACGACCGCGACCGGATGTGCGAGGAGTGTCGCGAGCGCGTCGACGCCGGCGAGGACCTGCCGACCGAGAGCCGGAAGATGCGGGTCGTCGACCTCCCGCTGAACGCCTCCGAGGACCGCGTCGTCGGCAGCATCGACCTCGAACGCGCCGTTAGGGAGGGCGAACGCGAGTTCGAGCCGGGGATCCTCGCGGACGCCAACCGGAACATCCTGTACGTCGACGAGGTGAACCTCCTCGACGACCACATCGTCGACGTCCTCTTGGACGCCGCCGCGATGGACGAGAACATCGTCGAGCGCGAGGGCGTCTCGTTCCGCCACCCGGCGGAGTTCATCCTCGTCGGGACGATGAATCCCGAGGAGGGCGACCTCCGCCCGCAGCTGCTCGACCGGTTCGGACTGGTCGTCGACGTCGAGGGCGTCAACGAGGTGGACGACCGCGTGGAGATCAGCCAGCGGCGGTCGGCGTTCGACGCCGACCCCGAGGGCTTCCGCGCGGAATACGAGTCCCGGCAGGCGGACCTCCGCGACGACATCGTCGCGGCTACCCGGCGGCTCCCGGACGTGTCCCTCGGCGACGACGTCGCGCGGTTGATCGCGGGCGTGAACATCGAACTCGACGTCGACGGTCACCGCGGCGACATCACGCTCCGACGCGCGGCCCGCACCCTCGCGGCGTTCGAGGGCGAGTCGGACGTGTCGGTCCGGACGGTCCGGCGTGTCGCCCGAATGGCGCTGGAGCACCGCCTCCAGCGCCTCCCGTTCGAGGAGGAAGAACAGGACGTGATGAGCGCGTTCCACGACGTGCGGCGCGAACTCGGACTCGAGGACTGATTGTTCTCGTCTCGTTTTGGTGGGCGCTCACCCCGTTGACGACGCTCGCCGGGACACAGTGAGAACAGTCAGTGTGACGCGACGCGGTCGATTCTCGGTCGTCCCCACGTAACCGCGGTCTGACCGATCACTCGATGTCGGCGGCGTCCCTCCGCTCGTCCGGCACCGAGCGGCAGCCATCCGTCATACATCACGGTCTATAGTTGTCCATCCCACATTCTTATGGTAGGTGAGAATCATCTTCATACGGGGACAGATAGCACGGATCACGTAGGCGCTGTCCCCGGAGGAACACCCATGGTAGAATACGATTTCGACGGGACGGTCGCGTTCGTCACCGGCGCCGGACGCGCGCAGGGACGGTCGCACGCACAGCACTACGCCAGACACGGGGCAGACGTCGTGGTCACCGACATCTGCGAGAACATCGAGTCGAACCCCTACGACCTCAGCAGCGAGGACGACCTCGCGGAGACCGCGCGGCTCGTCGAGGACGAGGGGCAGGAAGCGCTCCAGATCCAGATGGACGTCCGCGAGGAGAGCCAGGTCGAGGCCGCCGTCGGGGAGGCGATCGAGGAGTTCGGTAAGATCGACGTCCTCGCGAACAACGCCGGGATCTTCAACGCGGCCGATATGACCGAGATGCCCGAGCAGCAGTGGGACGAGATGATCGACACGAACCTCAAGGGCGTCTGGCTCTGCTCGAAGCACGTCGGTCAGCACTTCGTCGAGCGCGGCGACGGCGGCAAGATCGTTTCTACCTCGTCGGCGGCGGGGCTCGTCGGCTCGCCCGGCGCGGGCCACTACGTCGCGACGAAACACGGCGTACTGGGGCTGACGAAGACGCTCGCGCTGGAGCTGGCGGAGTACGACGTCAACGTCAACGCCGTCTGCCCGACCGGCGTCGACACCCCGATGATCGCGGGGTTCGCCGAGGCCTACGGCGAGGAGATGATGGACGAGATGGGGGCGTTCAGCGGCCCCTGGAGCCTCTTCGAGGGCGTCGATATGATCGAGGCCGAGGACATCAGCGAGGCGTACATGTGGCTCTCCAGCGACGCCGCCCGCTACGTCACCGGCATCGCCCTCCCGGTCGACGCCGGAATGACGATCAAGTAACCACTCGACAGCGACTGAAATGGTAAGCTACGACTTCAGCGGCAAGGTGGCGTTCGTCACCGGCGCCGCACACGGACAGGGTGAATCGCACGCGATCAACTACGCCAAGAACGGCGCGGACGTCGTCGCCGTCGACCTCAACCGGAACAAGGAGACGGTCCCGTACGACCTCGGTACCGCGGACGAGCTCGAAGCGACCGCCGAGGCGGTCCGAGAGCACGGACAGGAGGCGCTGACCGTCGAAGCCGACGTCTCCGACGAGGCCCAAGTCGAAGCGGCGGTCGAGGCGGCGATCGACGAGTTCGGCAAGATCGACGTCCTCGCGAACAACGCCGGCATCGAGTCGTTCGCCGAGGCCGTCGAGATGGACGAGGCGATGTGGGATGAACTCCTCGAGACGAACCTCAAGGGGATCTGGCTGTGTGCGAAACACGTCGGCCAGCACTTCATCGAGCGCGGCGACGGCGGCAAGATCGTCAACACCGCGTCGGTGTCGGGGATGACGGGCATCCCGCTCGGCAACGCGCACTACGTCGCCGCCAAGCACGGCGTGGTCGGCCTCACGAAGACGCTCGCGCTCGAACTCGCCGAGTACGACGTCAACGTCAACGCGGTCGCGCCGGGCGGGATCGACACGCCGATGGTCACCGGGCTGATCGAGGCCTACGGCGAGGAGATACTGGGCGAGTCCCAAGAGCTCTCGGGCCCGTGGAACATCTTCGACGAGGAGGGGATGCAGGACTCACAGTCGATTACCGACGCGTATCTGTGGCTCTCCAGCGACGCCGCCCGCTACGTCACCGGCATCACGCTCCCGGTCGACGCCGGCTTCACGGCGAAATGAACCGCGACAGGACACGAAGACGATGGTAGAATACGACTTCAGCGGCAAGGTGGCGTTCGTCACCGGCGCCGCACACGGACAGGGGCGATCGCACGCACAGCACTACGCGAAACACGGCGCCGACGTCGTCGTCACTGACATCGCCGGGAATATGGACACGGTCCCGTACGACCTCGGGACGAGCGACGAACTCGACGAGACCGTGAGCATCGTCGAGGACGAGGGACAGGAGGCCCTCGCGGTCCAGATGGACGTCCGCGACGAGAGCCAGGTCGAAGCCGCCGTCGGGGAGGCCCTCGACGAGTTCGGCAAGATCGACATCCTCGCGAACAACGCCGGGATCGCGCACTTCGGCGACCTCGTCGAGATGGACGAGGCGATGTGGGACGAGATGCTCGATACGAACCTCAAGGGCGTCTGGCTCTGCTCGAAGCACGTCGGCAAGCACTTCGTCGAGCGCGGCGACGGCGGCAAGATCGTCTCCACCTCGTCGATCTACGGGCTCTCGGCCGGGCCTGGATCCGGCCACTACATCGCCGCCAAGCACGGCGTCGTCGGGCTGACGAAGACGCTGGCGCTCGAACTCGCCGAGTACGACGTCAACGTCAACGCGATCTGTCCGACCGGCGTCGACACCCCGATGATCTCCGGCGTGATGGAGGCCTACGGCGAGGACGTCCTCGACGACGTGATCGCGACGACCGGCCCGTGGAACCTCTTCGAGGAGGGGATGATCGAGGCGAGAGACATCAGCGAGGCGTACATGTGGCTCTCCAGCGACGCCGCCCGTTACGTCACCGGCATCGCGCTCCCCGTTGACGCCGGGATGCTCGCGAAGTAAACAGGCGGCACAGCGAAACACAGATGGTAAGCTACGACTTCAGCGGCCAGGTGGCGTTCGTCACCGGCGCCGCGCACGGACAGGGACGATCGCACGCACAGCACTACGCGAAACACGGCGCGGACGTCGTCGTCACCGACATCGCCGGGAATATGGGCACGGTCCCCTACGACCTCGGGACGAGCGACGAACTCGAGGAGACGGCCTCGCTCGTCGAGGACGAGGGCCAAGAGGCCCTTTCGATCCAGATGGACGTCCGCGACGAGAGCCAGGTCGAAGCCGCCGTCGGGGAGGCTCTCAACGAGTTCGGCCGCATCGACATCCTCGCGAACAACGCCGGCATCGTGACGGTCTCGGATGCGACCGAACTGGACGAGGCGATGTGGGACGAGGTCATCGACACGAACCTGAAGGGCGTCTGGCTCTGTTCGAAACACGTCGGCAAGCACTTCATCGAGCGCGGTGACGGCGGCAAGATCGTCACCACGACCTCGCAGGCGGGGATGACCGGGAACCCCGGAATCGTTCACTACGTCGCCTCGAAGTGGGGCGTCGTCGGGATAACAAAGACGCTGGCGCTCGAGTTGGCCGAGTACGACGTCAACGTCAACGCAGTCGCCCCGTCGGTCGTGAACACGCCGATGGTCCCGGGAATGGTCGAGGCCTACGGCGAGGAAGCGTTGGGGGCGATCGGTGAGATGGCCGGGCCGATGAACATCTTCTCCCCGGAGGATCCCGGCATCGATCCGAGTTACATCAGCGAGGCGTACATGTGGCTCTCCAGCGACGCCGCCCGCTACGTCACCGGTATCGTGCTGCCAGTAGACACCGGACACACCGCGAAATAGACAGAATATGGTAGAATACGACTTCAGCGGCAAGGTGGCGTTCGTCACCGGCGCCGCGCACGGACAGGGACGATCGCACGCACAGCACTACGCGAAACACGGCGCGGACGTCGTCGTCACCGACATCGCCGGGAATATGGACTCGGTCCCGTACGATCTCGGGACGGGCGACGAACTCGACGAGACGGCGTCGCTCGTCGAGGACGAGGGCCAAGAGGCCCTCACGGTCCAGATGGACGTTCGCGACGAGAGCCAAGTCGAGGCCGCCGTCGGGGAGGCCCTCGACGAGTTCGGCCGCATCGACATCCTCGCGAACAACGCCGGCATCGTGACGGTCTCCGACCTCGTCGAGATGGACGAGGCGCTGTGGGACGAGATGATCGACACGAACCTGAAAGGCGTCTGGCTCGCCGCAAAACACGTCGGCAAGCACTTCGTCGAGCGCGGCGACGGCGGCAAGATCGTCTCCACCTCCTCGACGGCGGGACTCGTCGGCTCGCCCGGCGCGGGCCACTACACGGCCGCGAAACACGGCGTGCTGGGGATGACCAAGACGCTGGCGCTCGAGCTCGCCGAGTACGACGTCAACGTCAACGCGGTCTGTCCGACGGTCGTGAACACGCCGATGATCACCGGGATGACGGAGGCCTACGGCGAGGAGGTGCTCGGGTCGATGGGTGAACTGTCGGGGCCGTTCAACCTCTTCGACACCGAGGACCCCGGCATCGAGCCGAGTGACATCAGCGAGGCGTACATGTGGCTCTCCAGCGACGCCGCACGCTACGTGACCGGCATCGGACTCCCGGTCGACGCCGGCTTCTCGATCAAATAGCGCGATTCCCGCTCGCGGGAATCGTATCCCGCATCTCGGCGCCCACCAGTCACTCCCACGGTAACGTCGGGTTCTCCGCGCTCCAGAACGACGCCAGTCCCACAGCGAGCGCGACGCCCGCGACGAACGAGACGGCGAGCGTCTCGAACGCGACCGCGTCCCGGTACAGCCACCCGAGCACGCCGGCGACGGCGGCGTTCGCGCTCCCCCACAGCACGTTCGTGACGGCGCTGGACTCGGAGCCGAACGGGGTCATATGCCGCTTTCCGGTGATCCCCTGAACGAAGTGCGGGACCGCGTTCGTTCCGAACAGACCGATGACGACGTAGGCGAGCAGTTCTTCGAGGGTTGCCATCGGTGTCACCAGTGGGATATCTCGCGGGGCCGTCGCTACAGTTCGACCTCCACCGCCTCGCTGACCTCGTACCGCATCACTTCGGGGTCGCCGCCGAGGAGGTCCGGGAGCTGCGCCTCCAGTTTCTGGAAGTGCTCCGTCCCCGTGTGCGCCGCGAACGCGTCCTCGTCCTCGTATCGTTCGATGAATCGGATCACGTTCTCGTCGACGACGTCCGTCGTCGCACGGTACTCGATGACTCCCGGTTCTCGGTTCGACGCTTCGACGAGCATCTCGGCGAGTTCGAGCGCGTCTTCGCGCCGGTCGGGAGCGATCGGGAAGTTCGCGTGAACGACGATCATACCCGGATGATCTCTTGGCGCGTTGAAATAAATTGGGGTCAGAACCCGAGTTGGCGGCCGCAAGCCGAATGGGCCACCGCAAGCTAATTGCGACGGCGCGCCCGATACGCGGCCGTGCCGATCTACGATTTCGACGGCCAGGTCGCGTTCGTCACCGGGGCCGGCCGCGGGCAGGGCCGTTCCCACGCCGTCGCGTACGCCGAGCACGGCGCGGATGTCGTCGTCACGGACGTCAGCCGGGGGATTGAGACGTCGCAGTATCCGCTGGCGACCGAGGGCGACCTCGCCGAGACGGTCCGTCTCGTGGAGGATACGGGTCAACGGGCGCTCGCGCGCCGCGTCGACGTCCGCGAGGAGAGCCAAGTCGAGGCCGCCGTCGAGGCCGCCGTCGACGAGTTCGGGCGGATCGACATTCTCGCGAACAACGCCGGCATCTGGAACGTCACGGATCTCGTCGAGATGGACGAGCGGCGCTGGGACGAACTCGTCGACTCGAACCTCAAAGGCGCGTGGTTGTGTGCGAAACACGTCGGGAAACACTTCCGAGAGCACGGCGAGGGCGGACGGATCGTGAGCACCGCGTCGACCTCCGCCCTCGTCGGCGCGAAGGGATCGGGCCACTACGCGGCCGCGAAACACGGCCTCGTCGGCCTGACGAAGTCGCTCGCACTCGAACTCGCCGCGTACGACGTCACCGTCAACGCGGTCGCCCCGACTGGCGTCGACACGCCGATGATCGACGGTATCCTGGAGACGGAAGGCGAGAGGGCGCTCGCCTCTGTCTCCGACCTCAGCGGGTCGATGAACGTCCTCGACGAACAGCTCGTCGATCCGCGGGACGTGACCGAGGCGTTCCTGTGGCTCTCCAGCGACGCCGCCCGCTACGTCACCGGCGCCGTCCTCCCGGTCGACGCCGGAATGACGGCGAAGTGAGCGGAGCGACTGGGACAGCCGAGCGGAACGGCCGCCGAGAGAGTCACAGGCGGCGAGCGAGCAGTTCGCCGTCGTAGTACGCCCGATCGAGCTTCCGCGGCGAGACGGCGTCTCCGACGCGGTAGACGTCGTCGCGCCGCTCGTCGAGTTCGAGATAGAGGCCCTCGTCGGCCCGGCGGCGCCCGGCGACCACCACCGTGTCCGGCGTCCGCGTCTCGGTCTCGCCGGTCAGCGTGTTCCGGAGCGTCGCGGTGCCGTCCGCGTCGACCGCATCGAGCGCGCGGTTCCCCGTGAACGTGGCCCCGCCGGCCTGTAGCGCCGCGACGAACCCCGGCAGGTTCGGCTGCTCGGTCCGGAACGCGGGGTAGTGGTCCCGCGAGACCATCTCGACCGATTCCGCGCGGTCGAGCAGCGCGAGCCCCGCTTGGACCGTGATCACCCAGCGGTTGTCGTCGTACAGGAGCACGTCGTCGCCGACGTCGACCGCGAGACCATCGCCGTTGCCCGCGGTGTCACCGCCGTCCCCACCGGCGTCGAGGAGCTCGAACGCGTTCACGACCTCGCCCTCGAAGTCGTCCAGTTCCTCGCCGGGACGGCTCGCCCCCGTCGCGACGACGACGGCGTCCCAGTCCGGTCCGACGTCGGCGGCGGCCACCGGCGTGCCCGTCTCCACGGACACTCCGGCGTCGCGAACGGCGGCTTCGAGATCTTCGATCGCGCGACCGAGGGGTTCCAGCGGTCCCTGCGCGGCGGTCGTGAGCTGTCCGCCGAGGCTGTCGCTCGCCTCCCTGAGCGTGACGTCGTGGCCGCGCTCGGCCGCGACGGCGGCGAACCGGAGACCGGCGGGGCCGCCGCCCACGACGAGGACGCGCTGTGAGAGCGCCGCGGGCTCGACCTCCGACAGCGCCGCAAGCTCCGATTCGCGGCCCGTCCGCGGGGCGACGACGCACTCGACGTGGCCGCCGTGCGCGTGCCCGTAGACGGCTTCCAAGCACTTCTGGTTGCACTGGATGCAGCGGTCGTAGCGCGCCCCCGAGTCGGCCTTCGACAGCGTCTCGGCGTCCGCGAGGAGCTGCCGCGTGAAGCTCACGAAGTCGACGCCGGCGTCGAGGAGGTCGTCGGCGTCGTCGAGGGCGGTGAACGGCAGCCTCCCGACCACGGGGGCGTCGACCCGTTCGACGACCGTCTCGATGGGGTCGAGAAGCGCCGGTGCCGACGCGGAGACGCCCGCGTGCGTCTGATTGTAGGTCGCTCGCGATCCAACGGTACAGGAGAGGTAATCGAAGCCGTCGAGCGCGTCGAGGAGGTCGGGGAGGTCGCCGAACTCGTAGCCGCCGTACTCCAGCTCCGCAAGCGAGAGGTGCAGGCCGACCGGCCCGTCGATGGATCCACTGACACGTTCGAGCGCCTCGTTGACGAAGCGCGCCCGCCCGCCCCAGTCGCCGCCGTACTCGTCCTCGCGGGCGTTGTACCGCGGCGAGAGGAACTGCCGGAGCACCGAGAACGGGCCGGCGGCGAGCTCCGCGCCGTCGAAGCCGGCGTCAGCGAGGTTCTCCGCGGCGGCGGCGAACCCCGCGAGCACCGCGTCGATGTCCGCCTCCGTCATCGTCTTCGGCATCTCGTAGGCGGCGTCGGAGGGGGACGCGGAGGGCGCGAGTTGGGCCTGCATCTCCCAGTCGCCTCGGTCCTCCGCTCCCGTGTGCGTCAGCTGTCCGATGATCTTCGACCCGTTGGCGTGGACCGCCTCGGAGACGGATTCCAGTCCGGGTACCGCGGCTTCGTCGTACGCATCGAGGAACGCCGGCCCGCTCGCGGACGAGTGAACGAGCATCTGTGCCGGGCCGATCACGAGACCGGCACCGCCGGCGGCGCGAGCGCCGAGGTGGGCGGCGAGTTCGTCCGTCGGTCGGCCGTCGTCGACGAATCGCGTCCGTACCGGCCGGAAGACGCCGCGGTTCGGGATCTGGAGGGCACCGATCGTCCCCGGATCGAAGAGAGACATGCCAATACGTAGCAAGTAATGTCACTTGAAGATAGCGCACGTCGGGGCGACATCCGGGCGACCCCGGCGAGGCGTGGCCCTGAGCGGGCCGTCCGCCACCGGGTACGCGCACGATATCCCGGACCGAATTTCGGTGGCCCGGTTCGGCGGCCGGCTGCTGGGGAGCAGTGTACCTGCCCCGTCGATTCTCGCCGCCTCGTCCAGCGAGAACCCCTACGCACGGTGAGTCCCTGAGTAGTCGGAGGCTACCCGTGCAATCGACGTGTCGGCGCCGCCGAGACTGACATATTTAAAACGAGCGACGGGCAAACTGCAGGTATGGCCGAAACCCCGGATCCCACGCGAAGCAAGGTCGGACGGCTCATCGAGGAGTACGAGATGACGGACGTCGGCCAGGAGCTCGAGGACCGGTGGCTGGGACGAGGTCGCGAGAGCCAGAGCCTCCGCTCGCTGGCTGACTGGTTCAATCGGAACATCTTAGACGAGCGGCTCAAGGCGGCCGGCGAGGACCCCCTCGACGGCGAGGTCGCGAACCTCTATCGACTACTCTCACAGGAGGACGTCACCGCGGGGATGCGCGTCGACGCGGAGGCGACCCTCGAACACCACGGGATCGACCCCGAGGAGCTCCGGTCCGAGTTCGTCTCCCATCAGGCGATCCACACGTATCTGACCGACTTCCGTGGAGCCTCGAAAGAGCGGACCCCGGCGGATCGAATAGAGTCGGTACGGACGACGGTCCAGCGGCTCCAGAGCCGCCTCGTCGCCGTCGCCGAGAACAACCTCGATCAGCTGCGTAACGCCGGCGAGCTCTCGCTCGGGGAGTTCACGGTTATCTTGGACCTGCAGGTGCTCTGTGAGGACTGCGGCGAGAGCTACTCGGTCACGGAACTGCTCGACCGCGGCGGATGCGAGTGCGAATCGGTCGCTTCGGAGTGATCAGAAATGAACATATACTATTATATATAATCCGTTAGGAATTCTATCCGAACTCTACTCACTAATTCTTTGAACGGACCGGATACGAATAGCATAGCACCGCCTCATTCTTAACCATTTTCGGGACGATAGTTCGCATTCCATCTGAGAAAAGAGATCAACTCACAAACAATTACCCGCGATCGCCGTCCGTTTCGGCCGTCCGTCGCTGCACAACTGATATGCCAGTCCTCCGCCTACGGTAGGCAATGTCGAACACCGGATCCGTCGAAGTCAAATCGGTCTCGCGGGCCTTCGCGATCGTGTCCGCGCTGCAGGAGCTCGACGGTGCCAGCCTTCGTGAGGTCTCGAATTACACGGACCTTCCGCAGAGCACGGCGTACGATTACCTGTCGAGTCTGGAGGCGCTGGGCTACGTCACCCGCGTCGGCGGGGCCTACGAGCCGGGTCTGAAATTCCTCGATCACGGGATGTACGCGCGCAACAACCAGCAACTCGTCCAGAAGGGCGCCTCAGCGCTCGAAACGCTCGCCGAAGAGACCAAAGAGGCCACGTGGCTCGTCACTGAAGACCAGGGAATGGCGGTCGTCCTCGACAGACAGATGGGGGAGAACGCGGTCCCGACGCTCGCGCGCGTCGGATCGTACCGCCACCTCCATTATATGGCGTCCGGTCGCGCGATTCTCGCACACCTCCCCAAAGAGCGGGTCCGAGAGATCATCGAGCGACACGGCCTGCCGAGTCGGACGGAAGCCAGCATCACCGACAGCGAAGAGCTGTTCGCAGAACTCGAGGCGATCCGAGACCGGGGATACGCCGTAAACACGAACGACGCCACGAAGGGCGTCCGCGCGGTCGGCGGACCGATATTTCACGAGGGATCGGTCGTCGGCGCGATCAGTGTCTCGGGACCGGGCGAACGGGTGAACGACCCGCGACTCGACGAGGACGTCGTGTCGCCGCTCCGCAGCGCGATCAACGAGATCGAACTCAAACTCGGCACTGAAATCGAATAGCGTCGACGCAGTCGATCACCAGTGCTGCGCCGGTGGCGACGACCGATCGCGGCTGAGGCCGGTGGTATTCGTTGTTCTCGTTTCTCCCGCGCCGAGCGACGCAGAAGCGGTCGGCAGTCGGGATCCTATTGCTCCGGTATTGCCGGACACTGTCCCATATCTTGATAATTATTCACTGGGAACGTACCGGTTTCGCGGACATCGGTCGATATCACTGCCTCGGTCGCGAGTGGATGCGGTCCGCGTCGACTCGGATATTCAACTATACTTACCACACGCACATCCGATAACAAATGTACGGATGTTATGACTTATGTATGCTCCTCCCTCTCGCTTCTCCCTGTTACTCCGGTATTGCCGGATTCATCGAGATGAATGTGGGACTCTGACACAAGTTCTCGCACACCTCCCGTAGATACCGATAGCATCGTCCGGGAGAGAAAGGATATTATATGTGGGTTCCCTCCGGCAACGTATGTCAGACACGACCGCAGACGACACGACGCTTCACCGAGTCGCCGACGTAGACGAGATCGAGGAGGGCGATTCGCTGATCGTCGAGGTCGACGACGAGCAGATCGCGCTGTTCGTCGTCGACGGCGAGTACTACGCGCTCAGCAACGTCTGCCCGCATCAGGGCGGGCCGTTGGGCAACGGGCGCGTCGAAGAGAACTGCGTGTACTGTCCGTGGCACGGCTGGCAGTTCGACATCGAGTCCGGCGAGCACGTGCAGGGCGACGACGTGGTCCCGACGTACGAGGTCGTCGTCGAGGGGACCGACGTCAGCCTCAAACTGTAGCGGCGCCGCTCCCGTAACCTATAGTAGCGTTTGCAAGTCTTGACACACTCGACCGCACGACGGCGTGCGGTCGGCTGTGCAATCAGTTGCAAACGATACTATAGTCGACGCGTCGCCTCGCCGGAACCGCACGTATTAAGTTCCGGTCCTTCGAGTGAGCCAATATGGACCACACGGTAATCGATGGCGAGTGGCACAGTGGCGAGTCCGGGGCGGACATCCGCGAGTACATCGCGGACGACGAGACCCGAGAAAACGAGAAGGCGGGCTACCTCGCGGGCCCCGAAGACTGGGGGCCGGTCCAGTGGGACGGCTGGGACCGCAGCGCCGGCGGACGAACCGAGATTAACATCCACTCGCCCGGGATCGAGTCGGCCGAGGACGTCGACTCGATCCGCGAGCAGTTGGGCATCGACACCGTCGTCTTCTCCCCCGGCCAGTTCCGGATGACGACGATCCCCGCCCAGGACAAGCAGGTGCCGTACATGCAGGCGTTCAACGACCTCACGGTCGACCGGTTCGCCCGCGGCGACGGGACGTACTACGCGAAGCTCTACATCGCCGGGAACCACCCCGAGGCGAGCGCCGCGGAGATCGAACGCTACGGCGACGAGGACGGCGTCGTCGGCGCGATGATCACCGACGTGGGACCGACGTTCCCGATGGGTCACAGGAGCTACGAGCCGATCTACGAGGCCGCCGAGAAACACGACCTTCCGATCATCCTGCACTCGACGACCGGCATCGTCGCCGGGTTCCCCATCGCGGGCATGCAGCCCACGAACTTCGCGGAGTTCCACACGCTGGCGCACACGATCCCGAAGATGTGGCACGCCAACAGCCTGATCCAGCGGGGGATCCCCGAGCGGTACGACGTCGACTTCGGCTTCTGGGAGGGCGGCCTCTCGTGGGTCCCGGCGCTGGCCGAACGGCTCGACCGGGAGTACCTCGAGCGCTCCAGCGAGTTCGCCGACCTCTCGAAGCTCCCCAGCGAGTACCTCTCTGAGTTCTACTACGGAACCCAGCCGCTCCCTGAAGAGGCGACGAGCATGATCGACGTGGTCGACCTCATCGAGCGAGCGGATCTCGAAGACCAGCTCATCTACTGCTCCGACCGCCCCCACCAGGACTTCGACGCCCCCGCGGCCGTCGATAACGTCGAAGGGCTGACCGACGAGCAGAAGGATAAGATCTTCGAGCAGAACGCCCGAGAGCTCTTCGGGATCTAACGAGGCGTTCCACCGGCGATTCACGGTTTCGAACTGGTACGATATCCATACCTCTCGCAGCAGCGGAATACCGTCTCGTTTGTGTGTCTCCCCGCACGCGACCGTTCACCGGTGGGCTGAGAAGTCGGTTGCAAACGCTGCGATATCTTGTGTCTATTCTCGACACGCGGCGAGAGGGAAGCCGCGGTTCCGTCTCGCCTCGCGCCGAACCTACCCACGCTTAAATCAACGCGGGAGAGATAGCCCGGTATGAGTGGTCGAATCCGACTCGGGGCCGACGTCGGCGGGACGTTCACCGACGTGGTTCTCGCGACCGACGGCGGGCTCGTGACGGCGAAAGTCCCGAGTACCGACGAGCAGAGCGTGGGGGTGCTGAACGGCGTCCGCAAAGCGTGTTCGGAGGCGGGGATCGATCCGGCCGACGTCGGGGAGTTCACGCACGCGATGACCGTCTCCGTCAACGCGCTGTTGGAACGGGCGGGCGCGAAGACCGCCCTCGTCACGACCGAGGGGTTCCGGGACGTGCTGGAACTCGGTCGACAGGACCGACCCGACCTCTACGACCTCGACGCCGAACGGCCGGAGCCGCTGGTCCCCCGTCGGCGCCGCTTCGAGATCGCAGAGCGGACGACCCCTGCGGGTGTCGAGGACGCCGTCGACGACGCGGCGGTCCGCGACGTCGCGGGAGAGATCCGCGAGTCCGGCGCCGAAAGCGTCGCCGTGTCCTTGCTTCACGCCTACGCGGACCCGAAAAACGAGAAGCGGATCGCCGAAATCCTCGAACGCGAACTCGAGATTCCCGTTTCCGCCTCTCACGAGGTGCTCGCCGAGTTCCGCGAGTACGAGCGGACGTCGACGACGGTCGTCGACGCGTACGTCACTCCCAAGATCGACCGTTACCTCGGCCAGCTCGCTCGACGCGCCGCGGACGCGGAGGTACCGAAGCCGCTCGTGATGCAGTCGAACGGCGGCGTCGCGGACGTCGAGACGGTCCGTCGGCACGCCGTCACGACCGCGATGTCGGGGCCGGCCGCGGGCGTCGTCGGCGCGAGCGCCGCTGCCGGCGGGCTGACGGACGAGCGCGACCTCGAAGGCCTCGTGACCTTCGATATGGGCGGGACGTCGAGCGACGTGAGCCTCGTTCGCGACGGCGAGGCCGAGCGGACGACCGACGCCGAGATCGACGGGCTGCCGGTCCGGACGCCGATGGTCGACGTGACGACAGTCGGCGCCGGCGGCGGCTCCGTGGCTTGGGTGGACGCCGGCGGCGCGCTCAGAGTCGGGCCGCGATCGGCCGGTGCCGATCCGGGCCCCGCCTGTTACGGTAACGGGGGGACTGAACCGACCGTCACCGATGCGAACCTCGTCCTCGGGTACATCGGCGAGGACACGCGACTCGGCGGCGAACTTGCGCTCGACGCCGGTGCGGCGCACGACGCCCTCGCCGCCCTCGCCGACGAGGCGGGGCTTTCGAGCCCGGTGGCGGCGGCTCGCGGCGTCTATCGCGTCGCGAACGCGACGATGGCGCGGGCGATCCGCTCTGCGACCGTCGAGCGCGGACACGACCCCCGAGCGTTCGGCCTCGTCGCGTTCGGCGGGGCCGGCCCGATGCACGCCTGCGCGCTCGCGACCGGTCTCGGCATCGAGACGGTCGTGATCCCGCCGGCCAGCGGCGTGCTCTCGGCGTTCGGACTCCTCGCAGCCGACGAGAAACACGACGCGGTCCGAACGCACCGCGCCGCGCTCGGCGACGCCAACCCGGAGCGCGTCGAGAAGCGGTACCGCGATCTCGAAGCCGACGTGCGGTCGAACGCCCGTGATCCCGACTCGGCCGTGATCCGGCGACGGGCCGACCTCCGGTACGTCGGGCAGAGCTTCGAGCTTCCTGTCGAGGTCGGCGACCCGTTCGACCCCGAACGCGTCGAAGCGCGCTTCCACGCGGCGCACGCGCAGACGTACGGGTACCGGATGGACGACCCCGTGGATCTGGTGAACCTCCGCGTGTCCGCCACGACGCCGCGGCGTGCGCCGGATCTCGATCGCGACGCCCACGGCCCGGCGCGGACGGGGACGCGGCGCGCGTTTTTCGAGGACGGACAGAGCGCCGACATCCCCGTCTTCGAGCGCTCGGGGCTCGCGGTCGGCAGGTCGATCGACGGCCCCGCCGTGATCGAAGGAGCCGAGAGCACGGCCGTGGTACCTCCGGAGTGGAGCGCGGCCGTGCGCTCCGATGGAGCGCTCGTCCTCACGGGAGGGGCGCGATGACGGGGCCGACCGGTGGCGCCGGGATCGACCCGGTCACGCTCGAGATCCTGCGAAATCAGCTCGAAGGCGTCGCCGAGGAGATGGGTGACGTGCTCATTCGCGGCGCGTACTCGCCGAACATCAAGGAGCGACAGGACTGTTCGACGGCGCTTTTCGACGCCGACGGGCGGATGATCGCTCAAGCCGAACACATCCCCGTGCACCTCGGGGCGATGCCGGAGGCGGTCGACGCGATCCGGGAGCGCGGTCCCCGACCCGGCGACGTGTGGGCGCTGAACGACCCCTTTGAGGGCGGAACGCACCTCCCTGACGTCACGCTCGTCTCGCCGCTCGCGCCGGCCGCCGACGCCGACGCGTCCGGGTATGACGGCGCGACGGGCGACGACATCGTCGGCTACGCCGTCTCGCGCGCCCACCACGCCGACGTCGGCGGCTCCACGCCGGGGAGTATGCCAGCCGGCGCGCGCGAGATCTACGAGGAGGGCGTTCGCCTGCCGGGCGTGCGCCTCGTCCGCGGCGGCGACATCGTCGAGGACGTGTTCGCGCTCTTTCTCGCCAACGTCAGAACGCCGGCTGAACGGCGCGCCGACGTCCGCGCCCAGCTCGCAGCGCACGAGCGCGCGGCACAACGGCTCGGCGACGTCTTCGAGCGCTGGGGGGACACCGTCTACGACGCCTTCGACGCGGTCATCGAATACTCGCGCGACCGCATCAAGGCGGAGCTCTCGACGATCCCGGACGGGACGTACGCGGCCCGAGACGTCCTCGAAGGCGACGGCGTGGCCGACGCGGCCGACGACGCGGAGATCCCGATCGCCGTGGCGGTCACCGTCGACGGCGCTCGGGTCGACGTCGATTTCTCGGGGACGGCCGAGCAGGTCCCGGGGAACCTCAACGCGCCGCTCGCGGTCGCTAAGAGCGCGGTCTACTTCGTCGTCCGGTGTCTGACTGACCCCGATATCCCCCCGAATCAGGGGTGTTACGATCCGATCTCCGTATCTGCACCCGCGGGATCGATCCTGAACCCCGACCCGCCCGCCGCGGTCGTCGGCGGGAACGTCGAGACGAGCCAGCGCGTCACGGACGTCGTGTTCGCGGCGCTCGCCGACGCGGTGCCGGAGCGCGTCCCCGCGCAGGGACAGGGCACGATGAACAACCTCATCGTCGGTTCACGCGAGGGCGAGTTCGCGTACTACGAGACGATCGGCGGCGGCGCCGGGGCCACGGCGAACACCGACGGGATCGACGGCGCGCAGGTCGGGATGACCAACACGCTGAACACGCCGGTCGAGGTGCTGGAAGCGACGTACCCGCTCACGGTCGAGCGCTACGCGTTCCGTCCCGGGACCGGGGGCGACGGCGCACACCGCGGCGGTCTCGGAGTCGAGCGGTCGCTGACAGTCGCGCGCGACGCGACGGTGTCGCTTCTCACCGAGCGGCGCCGCAACCGACCGCGCGGGATCTCCGGGGGCGAAGACGGATCCCGCGGCGAGAATCTCCTCGACGGCGTCCCGGTCGGCGCGAAGACGACCACCGATGTCGCCGCCGGGACCACGATCACCGTCCGAACCCCGGGCGGCGGCGGCCACGGTCCGCCGAGCGACCGCGACCCGGGCGCGCGCGAGACCGACCGACGAGACGGGAAACTGTAGGAGTGACCCGCGACCGACCGGGGACGTTGCGTCCGGGATGTTGCGTCCGGGACGTCGCGACCGACCGGGAACGCGCGGCCGCTGTACGCCCCAGGGGACAGCGCTGAAACCGTCCGCCGACGTCGGCGTGCGTGCCGATAGCACTTGACTACCCGCACGTTTTCGTGAGCGGATCGGCGGCGGACTCATAACTGTCTTTTCGTAAATAGCTACTACATTTAATATATAAAATAATACTACTCGAATGACAAAATATAATTCTGACAAAATGTCTTTTATAGCATAAAATCGAATCTACGATAGTGGATCAGTATGTGGACGAATTTACTTAAATGGAATCTACCCTGATATCTCAATTATTATCTGGCGGTGATTGATTAGCGTCACCGGGCCACACGAAGGAACGCCACTCGCACGGAGGGGTACTGACTTGGTGCTCCGCTGTCAACTATCCAACGTATGGTAGGAAACTGTCCGTCCCACGAGGAGGAGACAACGCCCGTCAGCAGCGGCGAGCCACAGGACCGCTCCGGAGTCGCCACCGGACTGAATCTGCCCCGTCTGCGAGAAGATCCTCGGGATCACCGAGCGGATGGCCTGAGATGAGACGCCCCGTACTGTCCGCGATACCGCTCGAACCGCGAAACCACGTAGAAACCACGGATCCGTGACTTATATGTCAGACACACAGCCGTCCGTTCGGTTCGACAGGGTGACCGAACTCGACGCCGACGCCCCGACGCTTATCGAGGGACTGCCGGGACACGGCTTGGTCGCCGCGATCGCGACCGACGTGATCACCAGACAGCTCGCGCTCGAACACCACGGGAACATCGTCTCACGGGACTTTCCGCCGGTCACCTCGTTCAAAGACGGCCGCGTACGGGACCTCGTGCGCGTCTACGCCGGGGACGATCCCGCGGTACTGACGCTGCAGAGCGACGTGGCGCTGCCGGGAAGCTCCTTTCGGGCGCTCAGCCGCTGCATCCACGACGACCTCGCTCGGGAGTTCGAGCGGGCCGTCTTTCTGGCGGGCGCACCGGCCGAGTCCGAGGCGCAGATCGGCGACGTCGTCGGCATCGGGACCACGGAGGCGATCGAGTCACAGCTCCGCGACGCGGGTATCGAGCCCGCCGCGGGTCCCGGGTTGGTCGGCGGGATCACCGGTGCGCTCGTCTCGGAGTGTAACCACGAGCGCGTCCCGGCGGCGGTGCTGATCGTCAAGGCGAACCCGTACCTCCCCGACCCGGCCGCCGCCCGATCGGTCATCGAGAACGCGCTCGAACCGCTCGTCGACTTCGACATCGACACGACCGAGCTCGAAGCCCAAGCCGACCAGATCCGAAACGAGATGGAACAGATCGCCCAGCACTACCGGCAGATGACGGAGGGCGCGGAATCAGATGCGGACGAGAGGCCGGTGACGACGATGTATCAGTAACCGCTCTCGGGTAGGCGGTCGCCATTGGGGGTTTGCCGGCCACCACCGTGGGTTCCCCGGCCGCAATCGTGGGTCAGCCGGCCGCCACGTGAGTCAGCTCGCAATCATAGGTCGCGATCGCCATCGTGGGTCAACCGATCGCAATCACGATCCGGGATCCACCCGCAACGCCGCCGGCGGGTCCGACCCAAGCATATTTGCTGCTGGTCGGCGTAGTGTCACTGGGGAATCCACTATGAGCGCACGAAGTAACCCATTCGAGGAACTGGAGCGGATCTTCGAGCGGATGAGCAGGCAGTTCGAGGACGCGCCACAGATCTTGGAGTCCGGGGGGCCGCTCGAACGGTGGGCCACCGAGTACGACACGATGCCGATCGACCTCCTCGAGCACGACGACGAGTACGTCGTGACCGTCGACCTCCCGGGATTCGAGCGCGACGACGTGTCGATTCGAGTGACCGACCACACGCTCGTCGTCGAAGCCGAACGCGAGTCCACCGTCGACGAGGACGAAGAGCGGTACCTCAGACGCGAGCGACGGCACGAGTCGATGCAGCGGTCGGTCCGTCTCCCCAACGAGGTGGAGAAAGAGGACGTGTCGGCGAAGATGACACACGGCGTCCTCACCGTCTCGCTTCCGAAACTCGAGGTCGCGGAGGCGCGAACGATCGAGATCGAGGACGAGTAGGACGAACTGTCGAGTCTCGTATGTTCGAGAACCGAACCGACGCCGGCGACCGGCTCGCGGACGTCCTCGAGGCGCGGGGCGTCGAGGCAGACATCGTGCTCGCGATCCCGCGGGGCGGCCTTCCCGTCGGACGCGTCGTCGCTGACCGCCTCGGTGTCCCGCTCGACATCGTCGCGGCGCGAAAGCTCGGCGCACCCGGGAATCCGGAGCTCGCGATCGGGGCCGTCGCCAGCGACGGGACGGTCTGGCTGAATGAGCCGCTGATCGACGACCTCGGGGTCGAGGACTCGTACGTCGAGACACAGATCGAGCGCGAGCGAGCGGCCGCGGCCGAGAAGATCGACCGATACCGAGCGGGTCGGTCGGACCCCGATCTCGGCGGGAAGACCGTCCTCGTCGTCGACGACGGCATCGCGACGGGCGCGACGACGACCGCGTGCGTTCGCCAAGTCTCGAATTCGGGCGCCGAACGCGTGATTCTCGCCGTCCCGGTCGCGCCTCCGAGGACGGTTGATCGGCTCCGATCGGAGGTGGACGACGTCGTCGTCGTCGACTTGCCGTCGCACTTCGGCGCCGTCGGGCAGTTCTACGACGTGTTCGAGCAGGTGTCCGACGAGCGGGCCGAGGCGTATCTCGAGTGAGGGGGGCTCCCGTCACTTGGTCTCGCCTTCGAGTTCGTAATCGCCGCCGTACTTCAGGAAGAAGTACGCGAGACCGCCGACGGCCAGTAACGCCCCCGTCGCGGCGACGAGAATCGTCTTCGCGACGTCCGGAACGGCGGGCGCGACCTGTCCGCCGCCGTCGTCCGACGCACCGCCCGCCGCGACCTCGACGGTTCCGAGCATCCCCGCGCTCTCGTGGGGGATACAGAAGTACTCGTAGGTGCCTTCGACCTCGAACGTGTGCTCGTACGACGCACCACCGACGACGTCGCCGCTCTCGGGATCCCCGGCGGAATAGGCGCTTCGGGCCGGCTGTTCGGCCTCGAATCCACCGGACGCGAAGTAGTCGGCCTCCTCGGGGATGTCGTCCTCGTAGGCCGTGACGGAGTGTCCGATCGCCCCGACGTTCTCCCAGACGATCGTATCGCCGGGGGCGACCGCGATCTCGTCGGGGTCGAACACCAGTTCATCCGTCATCTCGACGGTGTGTGTCTGGCCCGCTTGGGCCGTCGCAGTCCCACTCACAGCGGCCGCAGCGCTCGCGCCGGCGGCCGTTCGCAGGAGACTGCGACGAGTGAGGCGATTCGGCGTGCGGGCCATACCCGCGGTACGTCCACCCGTATAATAGTAAGTCGGCGATTTCCCGGGCGACGACGTCACCGAGGCGTTCGAGCTACGCTCCCTCCTGCAAGAACCGCCCCTCCTGTTCGTAGATCGAGACCAGTTCCTCGAGGAACTCCGGAACGGTCTCGTCGTCCATCAGGTGACCGTCGATGCGCTCGGCTAGTTCGTCGCTGATCTCGATGGTCCGTGTCATCGTGTGTACTGTCGTCGTTCGTCGCGATAAATCCTCGTCTCCGAAGGATGAGTTGATCATTTCTCTCGCTGTCTCTGTCCGTGTGTCTGCCCCGGGGAAAGTACCGACTGCTTCGGGGTTCTCGCCGTCACACCGACCGTCTCGAGTGAGATTCCCGCGGACGTCCCACGCCACGTCTGCACCGTGTGCGTCCCCACACGACGGCCGGAGTCGTCGCCAACGAAGCGGAGTCGAGCCTCCGCTCGGATATTGAGGGAGCGCTCGAACGGCTTGTGCCCAGCCGTGAGGGGGTACGCCTCCGACTCGATCGACGACAACGCGGACGCGCTCTCTGGACGTCGTGGTCACGAGGGCGTGAGCGGGTATCGGAGTCCTATCCCGAATGGCTCGGTCGGGGACGCACCCACGCAGTATCTCTCGGACACTCGACGACGAGCGCGGCCACGTAGTCGGATTCGACCGTCGCAGACGACGAAAGAACGATGTCGAACCGCGCAGAAGGTACCGTATGGTCGAAACCCACTGGGACGACCTCCGGAATAGAGAGCTCCGCTACCGCGACCACACGTGGAAACTCACCGGCGACGTCGACGTCAGCGGAAACGGAGACCAACTGGGAGTCGAAGCGGTACAGACCGACGACGTTCGCCGCCAGACTGCGAGGCTGTATTTCGGTCTGGACGGCGGGTCCGGGTCGCTGAACCCCGGTGACTTAGGCACACACTTCGATCGACTCGAACACAGTCCGCAGACGCAGTCGCTGGTCGTGAAAAAATCGGGTCGAGCGTACCGGTACGAACTGCAACGGATGGAGTACGAGTGAGTCGATTCGTGGCCGAACGAGTACGTCGGGAACTGGAATCGTATTCCCGAGCGCGACTGTGATGACGGTAGCCGTCGCCTAACCGAACCGCTGCACTTCGAGACGTACGGAGTCAAGCCCACACAGAGGGCGATTGCGAGTAATCAGTACCTACGGTGTACGCTTCACGTGAGCGATCGAAGTCGAGCAAATTTGTTCGATTATATCGGAGATATCTCACTCTCGGCACGATCCCCCGCGTCTGCGTCCGCGATAGACCCCGGTGTCCGTTCGGATGGATGAGAACGCTTCGTAGCGCATTCGGCCATCTCGAATCCGAGTTCGTACCAAGCGTACAACCGTTATTCTGTATGAGCGAATGTTGAACAGCCCTCGAAAGACGATATACCGTCTGAAGGCTCATAGACGGTATTTTTTCGGGATTTACGTGCTGGTAAACCGCCGGGGTAAGTGTCTTATTTAATTATAATTATTGTATGGAATCTATCTCGCATCGGTGTCCCGTATATGCGGATTTTCGGCGATGCACAAAGGATCGGGGCTCAGAGAACACCCGGCCACGTCGTGAGATCTCATAATCGGGTCCGGCAGCGGGCGAAGAAAGTATATATGAGTAACGTAATTCACGATTCGTATGTCGAGAGCGTACACCAGCCACACACTCACTGTCGATGGGCTCAGAACGCAGTACCTCGAGGCCGGGGAGGAGAACGACGAGACGGTCGTCCTGATCCACTCGGGCGAGTACGGCGCGTCAGCGGAGATGAGCTGGCAACAGACGATACCCGCACTGGCCGAACACTACCACGTCCTCGCTCCGGATCTCTTGGGATACGGCGGATCTGCAAAGGTGTTCGATTTCGAGGATATGTTCGATCGACGCGTCCGGCACGTCAGTGCCTTCCTGGAACTGTTGACCGTGGAGAACGCCTATTTCGTCGGGAACTCGATGGGCGCGGGCTATCTCGGCAGCCTCGCCTGCGAGGAGCACCCCCTCGATTGGCCGATCCAGAAGATGATTCTCATAAGCGGCGGCGGCACGACGCCGCCGGGGTTCGTCGATATCATCCGGGACTTCGACGGCAGCGAGGAGGGGATGCGAACGATCCTCGACGCGCTGTTCTACGACCCCGAGCAACTGAGCGACGAGTACGTCCGCACGAAGGTCGAGAACAGCCGACGTCCCGGGCACTGGCAGTCGCTGAGCGCGATCCGATTCGAGGCGCCCTTCGAGCAGGATCGTCAGTTCAGGCGACAGCACAACTACGAAAACGTCGACGTCCCCACGCTGATCATCGGCGGCGAGGAAGACGAACTACACCCGCGAGACGAACTCGAGGAGGTCGCCGCGGAGATCGGCGCGGAGACGCGCTTCTTCGAGGAGTGCAAGCATTCGGCGCACATCGAACACGCGGAGGCGGTGAACGAACTCATCTTGGAGTTCTTCGCGGACGCTGCGGAGTAACCAGACCGGGAAGTGACGCTCCCGTTCGGGGAGTGTACTCGTTTTGATCTGCGTCCGGAGCCCGAAGGCGACGAGTCTCGAATCTGTAATGTGGCCCGTATCGCTCAGACGGGCGGTCCCGACGAACGCGAGGTCTCGCGTTCAGTAGAACGGGTTGACGGCGCTACTCGCTCGGCTCGTACGGATCGATCGGCGACGACGTCTCCACGGGGTTCAGACGGTATTCGCCGTCCGGGTAGTACGACGGCGGTTCCGGAACGAACTCGCTGTACTGGTGGATCGGCTGGTCGAGTTCGCCCCACTCGGTGTATTTGACCGGGTTGTTGTACAGATCGAAATCGAACGTGGTCGATCGGACGTAGTCGGCGATGGCCACCGGATCGCCGCCGACTTCGCTCACGGCCTCCGTGACGAGTCGGCCGGTCGTGTAACCGATCGTTTGGAAGATGTAGAACGGCTCTCCGTACTTCTCGGCGTACCGCTCGCCGAGCTCGTTGAAGACCTCGGAGTTCACGTTCGCGAGGTGGCGCGCGAGGATGTTGTTCGTCAACTGCTCGCCGAGCACGTTGATGGCGAGTTCCTGTGCGATGTCGACACCGAGGATGAGCGGCCCGCCCATATTCAGATCGAATAGCTGCTGGACCGCGGAGACCGAACCCGCCGGGTGCCCCAGAACCGACAGCAGGTCCATATCGCTCGGGAGGCTTCGGAGGTACGACGAGAAATCGCTCGCGCCGAGCGGCGCTACCTCTACTTGGAGGTCGATGTCGTCTGGGACCTCCGACCGCAGCACCTCCTCGACCGTCCGCCCCCACGCGTAGTCGGCCACAATCGCCCCTATCGAACTGATGTCCCTCGATTCGATGAGGTCGAGGTCGGAGCGGACGTGCATCTCGGCGGGGAGCCACCCGGTACGGAACGTGTATCGGGAGTCTTTGGACAGCACGTCGCTGGATCCGGCCTGATTGAGGAAGTTCGGGATCTGTAGTTCCTCGGCGGTCCTCGCCATTCGGATACCGACGTCGCTGGAGACCGCGCCAGTGACCGCGATCACGTCGTCCTGCTCGGCGTGGCGTTGGAACGCCGACGCCGCCTCCGCGGGGTCACTCTGCGTGTCGGTGGTGAGAATCTCGATCTCCTGCTCGGTCGAGTCGTCGGCGTTGAAATCGTCGATCGCCAGCTCCAGCCCCTTGAGGTGGGGATCGGCGAACGGCGGCCCGAACGGCCCGCTCAGGGGCTCGAGCGCACCTATTTTAAGCGGCTCACTGCCACCGGTATCACCGGTTGTGGTCCCGGAGGAATCACCGGAGGAATCACCGGAAGAATCACCGGAAGAATCACCGGCTGCGGTGTCGTCGCTGCCCGAGTTCGACCCATCAGTACATCCCGCAAGTGAAGCGATACCAGCGGCACCCGCTCCCTTTATGTAGGTACGCCTTCGCATAGCAATCCAAAATCTATTCAAGATTATTTAAATCTATTGGTGTGGGTCGTTCAACCCTCCCTCACCGGGACACACTCATATATGTTCGATGGTATCGAACGCCCTGTCGCCTGCACGAACTCTCCAGCAACGCCATACGACCGAAGATCAGTGACTACTGATTGCCCATTAACGGGGGAGTACAGCGCCGTCCCCCGGGGGGAACCGAAAGGGGACGTTTCGCACAGGCGGTGAAGTTATCGAGACATCCGGCCCCAACTTCGACGGGTGCTGCTCGGAGGAACTCACCACGCTCGGAAACCCTCCCACGGCGCTCTGCCCGATGGTATCGTTCCGGCAGTTGCGCCACAGTTATATGGTGTGAAAATCCGGTACAACAACTTATTTATATTTGATCACGAAACAGGAGGGTATGGAAGTAGCATCCTTCCACCTGATGCCATGGCCAGAGGCGGGTAACAACGTCGCTTGGCCGTACTCGGAGGCCCAGTTCGACCCTGAGATCGGGAGTGAGCTGTACGAAGAGTACTTGCACCAGTTGGCGTACTGCGAAGAACTCGGATTCGACTCGATCGGGCTGAACGAACACCACTACACCGCATACGGGCTGATGCCGAACCCGAGCATCACCGCGTCCAACCTCATTCAGCGGACCGACGACATCGAGATCGCGATTATGGGGAATATCCTCCCGATTCGGGGGAACCCGATTCGCGTCGCCGAGGAGATGGCGATGCTCGATAACCTGAGCAACGGGCGGATGCTCAGCGGATTCGTCCGCGGGATCCCCACCGAATACGCCGCGTTCGGCGTCAACCCGTCGGAATCGAGGCCTCGATTCGCCGAGGCGTGGGATCTGGTGGTGAAGGCGTGGACGGCGGACGAACCGTTCGACTGGGACGGCGAGTACTGGCAGTACGACGACGTGTACATCTGGCCGCGTCCATATCAGGACCCGCATCCGCCCCTCTGGATGCCCTCCGAAAGCCAGAAATCGATCGAGTTCGCCGCCGAAAAACAGATCCCGACGGGGAACATCTACGTGGACACGCAGACGATCGCCGACGGGTTCGAGTACTACCGGCAGGTCGCCCGCGAGAAGTTCGATTGGGAACCGACCGAGGAGTACTTCTGGCTCCCCCGTATGACCTACGTGGCGGAGACGATGGAACAGGCGCGCGAGGAGGCCGAAGAGCACCTCGAATACTTCTACGATACGCTCTTCGGGGGGCTGTACAGGGCCGGCGTGCAGTCGGAACTGATGGAGGAAGACCGCGGCGGATACCGCGAGCAGGAGTCGTTCGACTACGCCGATCACGCCCCGGAGAAGGGGGCCAAGGCGATGAATTTCGACTTCGACAAACTGCAGGAGAGCGGCGAGATCATCGTCGGCTCCCCGGAGTACGTCACGGGCGAGATCGAGCGGCAGTACGAGGAAGTCGGCGGTTTCAGCCGGTTTGTCGGCCTCTTCCAGTTCGGATCGCTGCCCCACGAACTGACGATGAAAAACCAAGAACTGTTCGCCGACGAAGTGATGCCGGAAATCAACAAACTCGACTGAGCGACGCCTGAGGCCGCTATTCGGTAGCGTACCTGATTTCGATCTCGTTCACCTCGCCGAGTAGCAGTTCGGGGAGTTCCTCGCGGAAGTACTCGCCTCGGAGCCGATTGGAGGGGCCGGCGATACTGAGGCCGGCGAGTACCTCGCCGTCGTACATAATCGGTACGCCGACCGCTCGTACTCCCTCGAACAGCTCTCCCTCCGAGTACGCGATTCCGGTCTCTCGAATCGTTTCGAGCTCCTCCATCAGCGCTTTCCGGTCGGTGATCGTGTTCGGACTGGACGCTTGCAACCCGCGTTGTCTGAGAACCTCGCGAACCCGGTCTTCGGGATACTGTGCGAGCACGGCCTTTCCGGCGGCGATCCAGTGCAGCGGAACGCTGGATCCGGTCGTGCCGCCGACGGCGACCCCGTGTTCACCGAGGACGCTGTCCAAATACACCCCGTACCCCCGTTCCTCACAGACGAGCCAGACCGACTCGTCTGTCTCCTCGGCGATCGTTTTCAAATGCGGGCGGGCGTATTCGACGATGTCCCACTGGTCGCGGGCGAAGATACCGTACTCGAGGAACTGAAGGCTCAAATGGTACTGCCCCTCCCGCTGTACGGCCCACGACTCCTCTTCGAGGGTCTTGAGGTGCGCGTGGGCCGTACTCGGAGAGACGTCCATCGCTCGAGCTACCTCGGATACCGTCGCCCCGTCGAGCTCCCGTAAGGTTTCGACGACTGCGAAAGTCGTGTGGGCTGCTTTCACAGTCCGGCTTCCGTTCGAGTTCCGACTCATACCTCACGATACGCGTTCTACTATTAAAATCTATGTATAATTTCTCCGTGTGGTAACCCGAATCGATCCTATACTGCGATGGGACGACGGTAGAGACCGATTCTCCCACAAGAGGTGATATACGGTGTGAAGAGACCGCAGTGTCGATTCGGCCTCCTGTACATAGCAATCAATCCAACATAGATTCGCAGTTACCGAAAAGTTTGGACCGAAACGACGGAGCATCTCGGTTCCTCAGGACTGTCGTCCGGGAGTCAACGAGACGCCGCACCTATTGTAACGCTCCCAGTGATTCACACGGTTGATCGCACAACAGCGTACGGTTGAGCGAGTGGAGACGTACGAATACAAACTTCCGAAACGGGCCCGTTGACACTCCAGCGAACACTGCGTGTACCACGTCAGGCGCGGAGTAGACTGTGAATATAATAACGTCCGTACACGTGTTAGAAAAACTGTTTGATACTACCCGATTCGCTCACCCAGAAAAGCAGCCGATACCCGCCGGATCGGTCTACATTCCATCGTCGTCCGGATCAGCGTCCGACAGACGCGTAGAGCCGAATCAGCGGGTCGACATCACTGTCGGGCACGTCGCGTGAAGCAGCACCGACTGAGCCACGCTCCCGAAGACCGCTTTCCCGACCGGCGATCGCTCTCGCCCCGCGACGACGATATATCTTGCATCTTGTCTGTCAGCGTAGTTGACGACTTCGTCGGCGGGATTGCCGACGAGCCCAATCGCCTCGTAGGGTACGGTTAATCCCTCGGCCGCCTCCTCGGCGATGTTGGCAGCGACCCGCTCTATGTCCTGATAGTCGATCTGTTCGCGTTTCTGGGCTTGAGTCCGTCCGAGGTCGATGAACTCGCCCATACTCAGTACGTGGATGACGTGGACCGTGTCGTCGAACGCGGTGGCGAGCGCGTTCGCCTGTTCAATCACTGTTTCTGCCCGCTTTGTCCGGTCGACCGCTGCGACGATTACCATATCCGAAACACACCTGCGTCCGACTTTATTGTTTCCGTAGCCGAGACCTGCCGTCTGAGACGCTCCGCTGCCTAACTGTCGTGTTTAGGTGACTCCACCCGTGTCTAGAATATTAGATATAGCTGTATATGATTTATTAAATATGATTCAGTGGTGCAAGACAACGAGCGAAGAAGGCCCGGGTTGCGGCCACGACGAAGCGGCTCGGTACGACTTATCCCGAGATACCGGGTATGCGGATTCGTCCGCTGCGGTCGGGTCCCATCCCGACTGGCGTCCCGCTCAACCGAGACTACTCAGAAATCCGCCGTCGGCCGGATCCCCGTCATCAGATTCCTCTGGTTGCTCCGTCGCGCTGTCGTCCGCTTCGGCGTCCTCCTCCGTTCGATCGGGGGTTTCGACCCGACAGGTGACGTTGGGCGCCTCCGGTTGACCGGTGTCGACGGCCCACATCTGGCCGCAACCGAGGAGTGTTCGCCACGACTCTCCGTCTCGTCTGTCGACGGAGACGAGGATATCGTCGGTCTCGGCGTCGCGGCCGGCGTACTCGATGCGGAGTAGTTCGCCGTGGACCCGCAGTCCGGAAGGCGTGTCCAAGCGAATCGGTGTGGCGTCCGTCCGGCCGTCGGGGCCCTCGACGACGACTGTCGCGATCGGTACATCCTCCTCGGGCGTCTCGAACGTGACCTCCAGCGTGTTCTCTGCGAGTTCGACGTCAGTAAGGTCGACGAACGGGGCCGAACGCCCAGTGGCCTCCGCGACCCGCCGTCGGAGCGGTTCGAGCGGCAGTCGAACAGTGTCGCGTCGTCGTGACATCTTTGCAGGGGCTACAAGGGGGAGACGTATGACTTCTCCGGCGTTGGGGATCCCAGTGTCTCCGACGCACTGTCGTTCGACCAGCCATTCATAAACGCCATAGTGATATACAAAATTAGCGGTTCGGTGTCTGTGAGGACGATCGTTGAACGGAGCAATATGAAGTCGATAACTGGGGATCTACCCCGATCGACGAGATCGGACCAAAAACCGTCGCGGGGAAACGCTACCAACCGAATTCGCGGAGGCCGTCGAGTAACCGATCGACGTCCGCGTTCGTGTTGTAGACGTGCAGCGATGCCCGAACCGCACCATCCGGCGACGGGAGTGCCCGGATCACCACGCCGTAGTCCTCACGAAGCCGCTCGACTGTCCGTTCGGGGTCGTCGACGCGAACGGTCACCAGCCCGGACTCGGGTTCGCGCGGACTCACGAGCCGCCCGTCGGGAACGCCGTCGACGAACCGGGTGGCGAGATCGCTGACGTGAGATTCGATCGTATCGAGCCCGACCGACTCAAGGAGGTCGATCGACGCCGACAGCGCGACGTAAGGTGCGGGGTTCGCCGTTCCGATCTCGAACCGGGGCGCGCCGCGTTTCAGTTCGTACTCGGTCGCGCTGGGGTCCTCGACGCTCCGGTACCCGATCGCTCCCGGGTGGAGATCGTCGACGACGGCCTCGTCGACGTAGAGGAAGCCGCCGCCCCAGAGCCCGAGCATCCACTTGTGGCTCGCCATCGCGACGGCGTCCGCCCCCCACTCGGTCACGTCGAGTCGGCGCTGTCCCGGTACCTGTACGGCGTCGACGAGGACCGGCGCGCCGGCGTCGTGAGCGTCGTCGACCAACTCGGAGACCGGGAGATGCGTCCCGTAGTTCCACGTGAGCGCGCTCAGACAGACGAGTTTCGCGTCCGCGACGGCGTCGCGATAGGCGTCGCGATCGATTCTCCCGTCGACCGTCGGGACCACCCGCACCTCACAGCCGCGGCGCTGCAGTCGCTGCCAGGGGAGGACCCCGGCGGGGTGTTCGAGGTCCGTCCGTACGACGACGTCGCCGGCGTCCCACTCGAGCGCGGCGGCGATCCGGTTGATGCCGTCGGTCGTACTCTGCGTCAGCGCGATCTCCTCGGTCCCTGCGCCGACGAAGTCCGCGACGTCGGCGCGGGCGTCCTCGTAGATACCGAACGCGTGCGGGTACGGGCCGCGGCCGCTCGCGGCGTCCCACTCGTGGGCAGCGATCGATCGCTGTGCGGCCTCGACGACCGGGCGGGGGCTCGGCCCGCTCGCGCCGGTGTTCAGATACCTGACGTCGTCGAAGACCGGGACTGACGCGCGCACGTCTGCTGGCGTGGTCATCGGTCCCCCTTCGATCGGTCGGCACTTTAGTGCCGCTGTGTGCGTTCCGACGTGGGTCCGCACACGTCACAGCGCGAGTGACGTTCGATACCACGGGACATAATCCGGGCGAATCGCTTATATTCCGCAACCACTGGGTTACGGTACGATGTTCGTCGGCCACGCGCTGCTCGCGTTCGCCCTCGCGGTGCTGTTCGCGGAGTGGCGCGGCTGGTCGACGCAGCGCGCGCTGACCCTCGGCGTCGCGACGGGCGCGTTCGCGGCCCTTCCCGACGTCGACGTCGTGTACGCCCTGTTCGCGCTGGACGGTGGGCAGTTTCTGAACGGTGGTTCGGTCGATCCCACGGCGTTCTGGGCGGCGGCCAACAGCGTGCACCGATCGATGACGCACTCGGTCATCGTGGCGTTGGCGGCGGGGCCAGCGTTCGGCCTCTTGGCCGTCCGCGGCACGCGCGGGCGGGTCAATCGCGCGCTCGCTGGGATGCTTCTCGCGGGTCTCGTCGCCGTGGCAGTCGCCGTGAGCGGCCCACTGGGCGGGGTCGTGATGGGCGCGTTCGTCCTCGCGGGCGCGGCGATCGCGACGCTGTCCCGCCGGTGGACGGACCTGTCGCCGCGGCTCGTCGGGATCGCGGCCGCAGCGGGACTCCTCACGCATCCGTGGGGCGACCTCGTGACGGGTCAGCCGCCGCAGTTGCTGTACCCCTTCGCGGCGGGCGTGTTCGACGGTCGTGTGGTCCTGCACCCGGATCCGACGATCCACCTGTTGGGCGCGTTCGCCCTCGAACTCGCGACCGTGTGGCTCGCGGCGCTCGCCGTCGTCCGAGTGACGGATCGATCGCCCGGACCGCTGTTCGATCGGACCGCGACGCTCGGGGCGGCCTACAGCGTCGTCCCGCTCGTGCTCGTCCCGCCGACGCTCGACGTGTCGTATCACTTCGTGTTCTCGATTCTGGCGGTGGGCGCGGTCTGCGGTGCGGCCTCGTGGTACCGGTCGGCCTCGCCCCTCGCGGCGTTCCGAACGCGCCCCGCGTGGGGAGCGCTGTCGACCGAACGCCTGCGGCCGGCTGTCGGGTCGGGATTCCCCTACGTGGCGACCGGACTGGAGGGAATCACCGTCGCCCTCATCGGCTACGCGTTGGTGTACGTGGCGCTGTAAGGCTGGTATGCGAATCCTACCGCGTTTCTCTCGGGGACCGAGTCGTCTCCGAAGGACCGGAACCGCCGCCACAAACGCGTGAGACACGCGCCGCTCGAAACGTAGCGCCCGAAAAATGTCCATCGAGTGGCGCTCGACGTTCGCTCGCGTACCCCTACCCGCGCGCCCGCCGAGGCGACCACCCGTGACCGTACCTGAACATTTGGTGAAGTCAGTAAAAGTCTTGTGTATACTATTAGCGGGCCGTGCGCCGGAGTAGGATCTCCCTACCGTTGTCACAGGCATCCGATACTTGGTCGTCAATTATAATAGGCCAGTTGCGAAAGAGCACATCAACTGTCATATGCAATATCTCTTTGTGGGAGCAGGACAGGCAGGCACGCAGATCGTCGATCAGGTGTTCGCACACGATAATATCGATTTGCGCGCGGAGGCGCTCGCGTTCAACTCGACGATCCAAGACCTCGAACGATTGAACAATATCCCGCAGGAGCGCTGGTACGGCGTCTCGCGGAACCAAGGGCTCGTCAGCGGGACCGCCCGCGGGTTCGAAGAACAGGTCACCGGCGGGTTCGGGCAGACGCCCTCGGCGTCGGACCAGGTGATGAAACGCAACGAGGGCGAGGTACAGCGGGTGCTCGACGAACTGTATCTCGAGATGGAAGCCGATCCCTCGACGCTGCAGTACGCCTTTATCTTCCTCGGACTGGGCGGCGGGACCGGATGCGGTATCGCCCCGCATCTGGCGCGGGAGATCAGGGCGTACTCCCAATCGGAGATGGATATCATCGCGGTCGCCGTCCTCCCGAACACGAAGCTGATCGAGGGCGGCGGGAGCGCCGACGACGACGCCGTCGACCAACAGATTACGCAGTGTGAGAACACCGTGTACGGGCTGGACAACCTCGAAGAGGAGGTCGAGAGCATTATGCTCGTCGACAACCAACGGCTCGCGCTCGACGTCGCAGAGGGCAACGAGTACAGCGAGTACAACCGATACGTCGCGGACGCTTTCTTGGATATCGTCCTCGGCGCGGAGCGCGAGCGGACCGACGTCGATCTCGACGTCCAGATGCAGGACGTCGACCTGCAGGACCTCGTCAGGTTCATCGACGGGGACGGCTTCCAAGCGGGCTACGCCACGCTCGGTCGCGGCGTCCGGCAGACCGAGTCGCTTCTCGGCTACCTCCTGCCCGGGAAGATCGGTCGGCAGCCGATCAGGGAGACCGGACTGATCGCCGATTCGATCGACAAGCAGACGCTGGATGGGTTCTCGCCGAACGACGCGACGAGCGCGGTCGCCGTCGCGCAGGCGCCGGGGTGGTGCTGGGACGAAAAGGAGATCTCGCTCGGCTCGGTCTACGACGAACTCGGGTACTACTGCGCGAACGTGAACGCGGGGTGGGCCGTGACGAACCGAAAGCTCGCGTCCGTGACGACCGCATTCCGGTTCGATCGCGAGGACGTCGGTCGGATCGCCGAGATCGAGCGGATCGCCGCACAGGAGGGGTCGTCGTGAGAGACGCGCCGACTCCGAGCGTTCGAGTCGTTCGGCGGCTCCGCCGCGTCGGCGGCGCCGTCTCCGTCACCGTCGTCGCCGGTGTCCTCCTCGTCGCCGTCGCCGCCGGCGCTCTGCTCGCGGGTGCTGTCGCGGCCAGCGATCTCACCGCGACCACCGCCCTCGTCGAGGACGTCCAACGCTCCGTGACGATCGCGTCGGGGGTCGACACCGCGCTCTCGCGGACGAACGTCCTCCGCGGCGTCGGCGCGCTCGTCGGGCTGGCGCTCGGTATCGCGGTCGGATCGTTCGCGACGTACCGCCGCCGGAGGCACTGAGATGCGCGCGAAAGCGTTCTCGATCGTCGTGCTGGTGGTGATAGTGCTTCTCGCGGGCGCGGCGGCGCCGGCGGCGGCACAGCAGGGCGAGGTCGACAGCAGCCGCTGTCCGGACACGGTCGACAACAACGTCGTCCTCCGGCTGCCGGACGGCTCGACGGTGGGTCCCGACGGCTCCGTCGCGCTGTACCCCGGAACGCGCGTCGACGTCGTCCTCTGCAGCGGCGGCGACGTCGAGCCGGCGGACGGCGTCGCGTGGTCGCTCGAACCCGCCGAGGGGATCACGATCACGTCCGCGGAGACGGACCACTACGAGATCGAGATCGCAGACGTCGCCGCGGACCGCGAGGTCGATCTCGGATCGTCGATCCCCGAGCGCGACGCGGTTCGCGCGCCGGGGCTCACGGCGGCGGCCGGACACGCTGTGGACGTGACTGTCGGAGGCGACTCCTACAGGATCACCGTCGCGAACGAGAGCCGCGCCGCGGCCCTGCAGTCGCACAGCGAGGCCTACCGGGAGAACGCGACGGCGGTGACCGAGGCGGCCGCGTCCCTGACCGCGAGCGATGCGAGCGTCGACGCGATGTCGGACTCGGCGGCCGAACTCGATCGTGTCGAACCCCTTCAGAACAACTACGACGCGCTTCAGTCGGGGCTCTTCGACGCCGCCGCGCGCGGTGACGACGACGCGGTCGCCGCGCTCGACGCGTACGAGTCACACCGGGCGGAGACGCTCTCGTCAGTGCGCGAGGACCTCGAATCGGCGGACGTCGACGGCCGGGCGAACGACGGCGCGACGTCGGTGCTCTTGAACGTCCTCGGGTTCCTCGCGATCGGCGCCGTCGTCGGCGGCGCCGGGGGCTGGTACGTCACCAAAGACATCATGGACGACATCGGGTACAAGCGGAGTCGCGGATCGGCGTTCGACTTCGGCTCCGAACAGCTGACGAAACAGTTCGTCGTCGCGGGCGCGTTCCTCGTGGCGGCGCTCGCGGCGCTCGTGGGGACCGGACTCCACGGCGCGCTCCTCGCGGTTCTCCGGGCGGTGATCGGGCTATGAGATCGACACGAAAAGACGCGCTGACGGCGGGCGGTATCGTATTCGGACTCGCGATCGCGGGGATCGCCGTGTTCCTCTACTCGGGGTCCAGCAACGCGGTGCTGTTTTTCGTCGCCGGCGTCCCGGTGATACTCATCCTCGGCGGTCTCGCCTGGCACCGTCGCGAGACCCGGTCCTCGAACGCGACCTCGCCGCGGATCGAGTCGATGACCGAGGACCTCGCCGACGACCTCGAAGAGCTGCTCGCGACGTACGAGCGGCTGGACCGGGAGACACCGTGGGACCCCTCGCCGCACGCGGAGCAGATCCGGGACATCAGGCGGGACCTGGAGAACCGCGGGTTCCGGGTGCACACGGACGGCGACGCACACCGCGTCGAGGTCGTCGACTACGAGATGGGCGTCGGCGCGCTCTCGAGACACCGGCAGAACGTCGATATGGTGCTCGAGGACGGTCTCAGAGAGGGGTTCCGCGAATCGGTCGAAGCACAGACCGACGAGATGAACGACCAGCTGGCCCGGCTGGTCGAGGAGAACCTCCTCGAAGAGTCGGCGGCCGAGGAGATCGAGTGGCTCAACGCCGCGGGACAGAACGCCCGGCAGCTGACCGAAACGCTGAACGACCGGCGGGAGACGTTCAGAGACCTGCTCGGCGAGGCCGTCGCCCGCGTCCACGAGGTCTCCGAGGACGCGTACGTCGACCGGTCGGCGCTCGACGAGTGCGTACAGGAGGGCCGGTACGCGGACGCGGTCGATCTCCTCCTCGAGGTGGACGTCGGCGAGGGCGGACTGCGACAGAAACGCACGGAGCTCTCACAGCTCATCGACGCCGCGCAGTCGTCGGTCGCGACCCAGTACGCGCCGCAGTCGCGGTTCGATAAGCTGGACGCTCTCGAGTCCGAGCTCTCCGATCTCGACTCCGTCTACCAGCTCGATCACCTCGAAAACGACCTCCGGCCGAAGGTGCTGTCTGTGTGCGCCGAGATCGTCTCGGACCTAGAGGCCGAACTGACGGGGTACCTCGAGACGTTCAGCGACCCCGACGTGCCGCGGGACTACTTCGAGCGGCCGCCCGTGCTGGAGCGCTCGCTCACCGCGGAGTTACGGGACGCCTCGAACCTGAGCGCGTTCAGGACGCGCTGGCGGGGGATCGTCGACGACCTCTCGTCGGCGCTCGAGGAGGCCGGGGCCCGCGAGGGCGCGCTCTTGGCGTACGACGACGTCGAGAGCGAGGTCGAACGGATCCTCGCGGCGGAGGGCGAGGTGACCGCCCGCGACGTCCCGTACGATCCGGCGGCACCGATCATGCAGCTGTACGCCCACAGACACGAGGGCGTGGCGTTCTTGGAGAGCCGCCCGGCGCTCACGCAGGGCGCGGACGTCGCGGGCCAGGAGTTCGATCTGACGGTCGACGTGCGGCTCGATCCGCCGGAGACGCGAGACGTCACCGTCGAGGCGGAGATCCGCGACGAACACCGCCGTCTCACGAAGACGATAGACGGCTCCGGGACGGTCGAGTTCGATCCCCTGCTCGGCGGGGAGGCGATCGTCACCGCCTCCGCCGACGACAGCCGCTTTGCGACCCGCGAGACCGACGTCGTGTTGGACCGCGACCGGACGGTCGAGGTGATGCTGACCGAAGAGACCGCGATCGACCGGCTCTGTGGGGGGATGCGGAGCGACGCCGAACTCCTCTTCGAGGAGGTCGCCGGCGAAATCTCCGCGACGTACGACAGCGAGCAGTACCTCACCGACGAGATGGACATCGGCGTACAGGAGGAGTACAGACCGTGCGTCCTCGCGCTCTACGCCGACGACGCCGGCCTCTCGGTCCGCGAGGAGGCGGACACCGTACTGGTGTACGACAGACGAAAACTGGAGAATCAATTGACCGACCTGATCGAAAAGAAAGTGAAAGACGACGGAGAGATGCGCTACGAAGACATACGCGACCGATTCCTTCGAGTACCGGCGAGCGACGACCTGATCCGTGACATCATCACGCAGGCGGACCTCGACGTCGACGTCGAGTGCGCCGACGAAAAGGTGGTGAGCGCCTGATGGCCGCCGGAGAAGGCCAGCGACGGGACTTCACCACGTGGGGGATCGTCGCGGCCGGGCAGGGCGGCGGCAACATCGCCTCGCAGTTCCTCACGCGGACGGAGAACCCCGGGATCGACGAGCGGATCGTCCTCGTCAACACGAACGACACTGACATCCAGCAGAACATCACCCGCGTCGAATCGGAGCTGGCGATCGACCGCGAGGCGATCTACCAGGCGCACATCGCGAACTTCGGCGCCAACGTCGGGGTCGGAAACGACTTCTTCGACGGCGAGCGGATGGCCGAGGAGGACTTCGAGGAGATCTTCCAGCCGATAAACACGACGCTCTCGGGAGCGGAGGCGCTGATGTACACCGTCGCGCTCGGCGGCGGCAGCGGCAACGGATCGGTCCCGTACGTCATCAATCAGCTGTCGCAGGGTCCGACCGAGGGGAAGACCGCCGACATGAACGCCGCGTGGCTCGACGGTCTGACCCAGTTCGCGCTCGCGGCGTGGCCGTTCGAGTACGAGTCGGCTCAGCGGCACTTCAACGCGATCTGCGGGCTGTCGCGGCTCCTGATGGACGAGCGGGGCGAGCAGAACGCCGATATGACGATCCTCGCGTCGAACTCCCGGCTGAAGGAGCTGGCTCTCCAACACGACGACGTGCGGGACGACGGCCACGGCGGCTTCGCCGACGACAAAGAGCTGGTGAACGAGCAGATCATCGCCGCGATCGACCTGTTCATCAGCGCCGGGCGGCTCGCGGAGGACACCATCGACGTCAAAGACTACGTCCGGAAGCCCCAGCGACGCGGGGTGTACCACGGGACGTTCGGCACGGCGCTCGAGAAGCCGATCGGGCTGAATCTGAAGATGGCGATCCAGCGCGCGGCGGAGAACACGTTCGTCCCGCTCGACCCGTCGACCGCGGAGGCGGCGTACGTCGTCGTCCGCGCGCCGGAGCGGCGGATCGACTCCGGCGACGTGACGACCGGTCGCGTCGGGGAGGCCTTCGCGAAGTGGAAAGCCGAGAACGGGCTCCGCGGGACGGTCGGGATGGAGACGCTGTCGAGAGCGCCCGGCAGGGGACAGACCTTCGACGTGCTCGTCTTCCTCGGCGGCTTCGACCTCTCACCGCTGATCGAGGAGTCTCAGGAACTCTACGAGATGGAGAAGGAAGCGCTCCACCGCGGCGACTCGCACGATCAGCTCTCGCGCATCGACCGGCTCGAAGAGAACCTCAGACAGTACCGGAACACCCTGGAGGAGTGACCGATGCGACGACACACCGAGGGCGGGGCGTCGAGGGTGTTGCTCGCGGCGGTGAGCGCGCTCCTTCTCGTCGCCGGGGTCGCGCTCGTGCCCGCGGCCGTCAGCGCGCAGAACGGGGCGATAAGCGGCGACATCTCCCCGAGCGGCGACGGCGGCGTCGTCGTCGAAATCGAGAACGGGACGGGACCGTTCGACGGCGGTGAGGAGACGGTCACGATCGAAATCAAGGGCGAAGAAGATGAGCGAACGGTCCAGCCCGGAAACGACTCCTCGACGTACGTCTACGAGATCACCGGTGAGTCGCTGCGAACCGATATGGGCGACCTCGCCGCGACAGACCTCTCCGCGGCGACCGTGACGGTCACCCACGAGAGCGGCGCCAGCTTCAACGACACCGTCGACCTCCGGTATGCGAAGTTGGGAGGCTCGCAGGGGAGCTTCACCGACGGCGGGGCGCTCCGCGTCGACTTCGAGACCGCCGTCGGTCTCGGGGAGAGCGGAGACGTCCCGCTGACCGTCGAGGTCGGCGAGACGACCGAATCGGTCACGGCGTCGCTCCAGCGGGAGGAGGGGGCGAACGAGTCGCACCTCGTGATCGACCGGGGGAGGCTCGTCGATCTGGGACTGCTCGACGATCCGCGGCCGATCAAGGTCGGCGGACAGCCCGGCGAGGCCGACTACCTCGCGGGGTCCGCGACCGTCGACCTCGGGGCGATGAATCCCCCGACGACGGGCGAGCGGACCGCCGCGGGCGTCGCGCTCTCGAACCCGTTCTTCGTCGCGGGCGAGACGTACGTGATCGACGCCCGACCGGCCGACGGTGACGGGCGGTATCTCGAGCGCCTCGACGCGACCGCGGGCGACGGCGGCGGCGAACTCGTAGCGGACAGTTCGACGCTGCTCGCGGCCGATCGGATCAGCCTGACGGTCGATCGGAACGGGAACGCGCTGATCGAAGGCGAGAGCGTGGCGCTCACCTCGAGAGCCGTCGGCGCGACGCTCGAGGGCGACGGGACGGTCTCGCTGGATCCCGAGCCGGACGGGGGAACCGTGAACGCGCTCTGGGTCGAGACGGACGAGGGCGTCGAGCGGTACGACGCGAGTCTCGACAACGGGACGCTGTCGATCTCCGACGAAAACGTCGCTCTGAGCGAGGATGACCAGTTGCTCATCGACTTCGCGGACGCGGGATCGGTCTACGCCACGTTCGGCGCGGACACCGGCGGCGACGGCGGCGGCGATGGGGCGACGGCCGGACAGACCGACGAGCGGGCGGGCGGTCTCGCCGGGATGCTCGCGTCGACTCTGGGCGGTCTCACGGACGCGGTCACGTCGAACCCGTGGATCGCCGGGGGAGTCGCCTTCGCGGTTCTCCTCGTCCTCATCGTGGGAGTCCTGCTGTACCGTCGGCGTTCGTCCAGAGGTCCGATCGTCACGCTTCCGGTCCTCGGCGCGATCGGCGGCAGGTCGTCGCCGGGGAAGTCGCCGGCGAAGACGCCGACCATCGACGTCACCTTCCACATCGCGGACGATCGGGGCGGCGGGGCCTACACGGACGCCGACGCGGTCGTCGCGCGCCCGCTCGACGGTAACTTCGGGGGGCAGCGCTCGGGATACAACACGGCATCGGCGAACGAAACCCGGATCGAACTCGACGGCGGCATCGGTGAGGAGGCGCTCGAACCGGGGGCGTGGCAGTTCGACGTCATCGAGGGCAACCGCTCGATCCGACAGAAGCAAAAGACGCTGGAGGTCGATTTCGACAGCGAGAAGGTCCCGCTGTCGGTCCCGCCCTACAAGATAACCGCCAGAGTGACCGGCGGAATCGACAACGAGCCGCTGAAGGGGGCGGTCGTGCGTGCCGACCCCGACGTCGGTGACCCGGCGCCGCGGTCCCGGCGGACCGATCCGAACGGCAGCGCGGAATTCGAGATCCCCCGGTCGGCGTCGACGGTGGTGTTCGAATCAGAGTACGACCAGTTGCCGAGCGCGCGGACCAAACAGCCAGTCGACGCCGCGGCACGAAACGGTGTGAAACTCGAGATGGCTCCCGAAATCGGTTCGATCGACGTGGAAACGACAGTCGGATCCCGACACTGGCCGGGCGTCGAGGTCGACGTGAAACCGGTCGGCGGCGACGCGACGGCGTACGCCGACCCGGGGACGATCACGACCAACGACGAGGGTCGAAAGACGATCACGAAGCTGCCGACCGGGCAGTACGAACTCTCGGCGCATCCGACCCTCTCGGCGGTCGAGACCGCCCGCGTGACCGAGACGGCGACCGTCGACGCCGACGAGACCACCGCGGTCACGCTGTCGATCGATATCTCCTTCGAGCTGCCGGGGTCCCAGCGCGAGCGGCTCTCTGAGCTCCGTGACCGAATCGCGGAGCTGAGTTCCGCGCGGAATCGCGACGTCGCGATTCCGTACTACTACGGGACGGTACTCGACTCCGTGCTCGATCTCGTCGAGGCGATCGAAGCGGCGCCCGAACGCGCCGTCGAATCCGGGCTACCGCCGGGGGCGACCACCGACGCGCTGCTGCGTGCGACCGACGAGGGAATCGACGCCGTCGAGGGCGCGATGTCGGAGCGACGGAACATCAAACTCTTCCGCGCCTGCGAGTCGATGCCGTCGGTCGAGCCGTCGTGGGACGGCGACGCCGACCTCGAATCGTTCTTCGAGCGGACGTCCGAGGGTGGCGACAAAGGCCGGCGGGCGCTTCGCGACCGGCTCGCGGAGACCGACGAGTTCCTCGATACACAGTGGGGCGAGGTCGGCGAGATCGGCCCCGCGCGGAAGCTCCACGATCGGATCGGCGATCTCGCGAGGCGCTCGGGCAACGTCGACGACGAACTCACGGTCGTCGCGCAGGCGTACGTCAGCATATGCCTCCTCGACGCGATCGAGTCGCTCTTCGAGCACGACGCGCTGATAGAGCGGCTCAACAGCGGAGGGTACTGACGATGGACTGGGGCGGCGTGGTCGCGTTCGCACTCGGCGCGCTCGTGGTGGTGACCGGCATCACGAAACTCTACGCTGAGAGCGTCACGAACGTCCGCGTCGCCTGCCACGTCGTCGACGAGCGCGCCGGCGAACCGTACGACGGTGCGGACGCGGTGGTCGCAGAGCGGGTCGTCGAGCGCGACGGAGATGGCGACGGTGGCGGCGACCCCGAGTCGACGAGCGAGACCGAAGCGCGGGTCGAACTCGACGGCGGGGTCTGCGAACGGTCGCTCCCCCCCGGAACGTGGCGCTTTTCGGTCATCGAGGGAGAGCGAACGATCACCGAAAAGAGCACGAAGCTGGTCTCGGATATCGGGAGCGAACGGGTCCTCCTCGCGGTCCCGCCGCGCGAAGTGCCGATACGGGTGACCGGCGGACTCGACAGCGAGCCGCTGGAGGGGGCGACGGTGACGGTCGAGCCGGACGTGGGGGGCGAAACAGAACTCGTGACCGACGCCGACGGCAGCGCTCGCGTCGAGCTACCGCGCTCGGCCGCGACGGTCGCAGTCACGGCCGCGTACGAGGGGATCCCGGACGAGACTACGAAGCTCGATGTCGAGGACGCGGTCCGGAACGGCGTCTCGCTCGAAATCGCCCCCGGCGTGGGCACCCTCGAGATCGAAACGACGGTCGGCTCACGGGGCTGGCCGGGCGTCGAGGTCGACATCACGCCGGTCGGCGGCGACGCGACGGCGTACGCCGATCCGGGCACGATCCCGACCGACGGCGAGGGCCGGATGACGGTCACGGAACTGCCGACCGGACGGTACGAGCTCTCGGCGCATCCGACCCTCTCGGCGGTCGAGACCGCTCGCGTGACCGAGACCGCGACCGTCGCGGCCGACGAGACCACCGCGGTCACGCTGTCGATCGAAACCGCGTTCTCGCTGTCGAACGCACAGCGGGAACGACGCTCGGAGCTCAGAGAGCGAATCGAGGGGTTGAGCGCAGCGCGGAACCGCGACGCCGCGATCCCGTATTACTACGGAACGGTGCTCGAATCCGTGCTCGGCTTGGTCGAAGCGATCGGGGCGAATCCCGAACGCGCCTTCGAGACAGACGAGGATCTGACGGCGGTCGTCGACGCGCTGTTGGACGCCACGGGGGACGGCATCGACGTCGTCGACGAGGCGATGTCGGACCGGCGGAATCAGAAGCTCTTTCACGCCTGTGAGTCGATACCGTCGGTCGAAGCGTCGTGGGGCGGCGACGTCGACCTCGAATCGTTCTTCGAGCGGATCGAACGCGGGGCTGCGGACACTCGGGCGGACCTCCGCGATAGACTCGAAGAGACCGATGAACTGTTGAACCGACAGTGGAGCGAAGTGGTCGAGATCAGGCCGGTTCGGCGCGTTCACGAGTGCGTCCGGGACCACGCCGTGCGTACCGGCGGTGTCGACGACGAACTCACGGCCATCGCCCGGGGGTTCGTCGGCGTGTGTCTGCTGGATGCGGTCGCGTCGTTCTTCGAGCGCGACGCGCTGGTCGACCGGCTGAACAGCGGAGTGTACTAGATGAACGATATGAACGGGGTGCTACTCAGGCTCGCAGTCGTCGTCGGACTGGTCGTCTCCGCCGCGGGCGCGGCGACCGTCCCGGCGGCGGCGGAGTCAGCGACGACGGGGGTATCGGACACGGACGAATCAGCGCTCGACACGGGGCGAGTCTCGGCGATCGACCCGGAGCGTGTCGCTGCCGAACCCGACGCCGAGCGCGGCGGCAGCGCGGCGCTCGACGGCCGGTCGGTCACCGCACAGGTGGACGTCGAGGGGCCGCAGACGAGCGACGAGTTCCTCGCCGCGTTCCGGGAACTCTCCGGGCAGGGGTCGCTCGAGACCTACAGCGAGTTCGAGGTGATCCGGACGCAGGCGGTCGTGTCCGTCCAGGCCGGCGACTTCGAGGACGCGGACAGACAGCGGATGCGGGCGGTGCTACGGACGCTCGTGCGGTTCGACGAGGCGTATCAGGCGGCCGAGGAGGGCGACCTGAGCGGGAGCCTCCAGTCCGCGGAGACGACCCGTGAGAGCCTCTCTGAACTCGAATCGGCCGGCGGTACCCAGTACAGCTCGCTGGCCGGCGTCGCGCTCGATCGGTTCTTCCGCTCGCTCGGCGACAGGTTCGAGGAGCGCTCGCGGGAGGACATCAGCACGCCCGCGCGGATCGACGCGCTCGAACGGGCCGGCGAGGCGTACCGGGCCGGCGGCTCCAGCGACCGGTTCGCGGAGGTCTCGGTGCGGGCCGAGCAACTGGCGAGCGCCTACGAGCGCGACCGCGAGGAGATGAACGAGTCGATCGCGGCCGCGCAGGCCTTCCTCGGGCAGTGCGGCGACACCTGCGCGGGAGCCGTGAGCGCCGTCACGACGCACAGCACCGGCGTGTTCGGCCTGTACAGCGACGCGAGGGCCGCCAGCGCGGCCGGCAGCGAGGCCGTTCGGATCGCCGAGACGCATAATCTGGAGCGGACCGAAGAACTGCAGTCGCTCGCCGACGAGAGCTCCTCGACGCTGCTCTCGCTCGCGATCGGTTCGGCGCTGCTGCTTCTCGCGTACGCGGCGCTGCTCGCGGTTCCGACGATGCTCATCGCCGGCCGCATCTCGCTGTGGGCGAAAGACAGGCGGGCGGCGTCGGTCGGATCGATACTCACGCCGATGCCGACGGAGGTGCGAGCCGATGTCGAGTGACCGCTCCGCGACGGCGCGGCGCGTCGCCGTCGTCCTCGTCGCCGCGCTCGTGGCGCTCTCGGCGTTCGCGGGGCCGGCGGCGGCCGCGAACGGCAGCGTCGAACTCGACGAGGCGCTCGATAACCAACGGGTGTCCGACGAGATGTCGTTCACGTTCACGGCGAGCGCGAACGAGACGGTTTCGGCCACGAACTCACGCGAACTTGACGGCGGGAACGTCGTCTTCGAGTTCGAGAGCTGGAACGACCGCGACGGGGGATCGGGGTCCTCAGAGACCTGGACGGTCGAAGCCGGACACACCTACGAGGTCACCTACGAGGGACAGGCCTCCTCCGGCGCGAGCGAGCAGCGACACAGCACGACCGTCTCCGTCAGCGGCGGCTCGACGAGCGTTTCCGAAACCCTGAACCTCGACGTGACGCTCTTGGAACCGTCGTTCGGCGGCGCTTCCTCGCCGACCGAGACAGTGACCTTCCGCGACAGCGACGAGGCCACCGGGAGCGTCGACGTCAACTTCGATAACGACGGGCAGGGGGTGATGGTCCCCGAGTCGGTCGAGAACATCAACAGCCCCAGCGGCATCGACGTCTCCGTCGACTCGCTCTCCAGTGAGGTCGACGCCGGGAGTTCGGGGACGGCGTCGCTGGACGTCGCCGTCGACTCGTCCGTTTCGGAGGGCGATTACACCATCTCGGGGACGATCACCGACAACCTCGGGAACCAACAGGACTTCAGCGCGGACATCGAAGTCACGAAGCCGCCCGTCATCGACATCGAGGACGTCGACGTCGGCGGCGTCCTCCGCGGTCAGAGCGAGACCGTGGACGTCACCGTCAGCGAGACCGCCGGGTTCGAGGGGGTCAGCGGGCTCGACGTCAACGTGATCGGCACCGATCAGGACGGCTCGATGGTAATCAGAGCGGGCGGGTTCAGCACGAGCGCCGGCGGGAGCGACACGGTGGAGGTCGAAGTCAGGGCCAACTCCGACGCCGACCAACACGCCGACCTTCACTGGCAGGTGCAGGTGACGCCCAACGACCCCGACAGCCCCACCGAGACCATCAACGTCGACGGCGAGGTGTTCTACCCGGCGAACCTCGGCTCCGTGGACGGACAGGGCGCAGAGAACGTCTTCGACGTGCCGCGCTCCCAAGCCAGCGTCCAGGAGAGCGAGACGGAGGTCACCTTCGAGAACACCGGCGACCTGGATATGGATATTCAGAACATCGACGTGAGCACGGACACCGCGGAAGTCGACGCCAGGGTCGAAGACGCCCCCGGCACCGTCGGCGGGCTCTCGACCGGGAGCGCGACCGTGGTGCTGGAGGCCAATCCCGACACGCCGGAGGGGAGCCACTCCTTCACCGTCGACGTCGACGCGGGGAGCGCGGGCTCGCAGTCGATCACGCGCGAACTCACGATCGAACACGTCCCGGAGCTCGGGGTCGAACGGAACGACCTCGAATTCGGGGACGTGACCGTGACGAGCCGACAGACGACGAGCGTCGACGTCTCGGAGGTCTTAGAGTACGAGTCGGTGCCGAACGTCGAGATCGAACGGACCGCCGGGCCGGATCAGTACCTCGAGATCGTCCAGCGGCCGAGGTCGCTGGAAGCCGGCGAGTCGGCGCCGCTGGTCTTCGCGGCGACGTTCGACACGTCCGCGGAACTGTACGAGGTCTACCAGTGGGAGTTCGAGATCCGCGGCGACGGCGTGGAGGCACAGACCGTGACCGTGACCGCGCGGCCGACGCCCTACTCGTTCGACACCATCTCCGAGGAGCTCGCGGCGTACGACGGCGGGTCCGGCCCGCGCGCGGAGACCGCCGCGGGGATGACCGAGTCACTCGAAGCGCTCGAATCGCAGCTCAGAGACGGCGAGGACGTTCCCGAGGGCGATCTGACCGAGACGATCGCCGCGGCCGAGACCGTCCTGTTGCTCCTCGACTCGCTGGAGGCGGCCGACGAGGCGCGGACGCAGAACGGCTCGGAGGCCGCCCAAGAGCACGTGCTCAGAGCACGGGCGACGCAGAACGCGATGGCCCAGTACGTGGATCGCATCGACTCCCAGCGTGTGAAATCGTCGGCGTCCGGGTCGCTCTCTGCGGCGCAGACGGCGACTGACGAACAGGTCGAGATCCAGGAGTCGTTCTACGAATCGCAGCTCGCCGGCGACGAGGGCGGCGAGCCCTCGACGCTCCAGCGGGCGAACGCCAACCGACAGCTCGCTCGACTCGCGGAGATCCGCGGCGATTCCGAACGCGCCTCGGAGCTGAACGGCGAGTCCACGGCCGCCTTCGAGACGTACCTCTCGCAGGTCGAAGACGCCTCGGACTCGGTCGAGGACGCGCGGGCGGTCCGCGCGTCGATCCGCGAGAACGCGACGCTCGTCCTGTTCGACCAGCCGCTGGTGTTGAACCCCGCGCGTCTGGACCCCATTTCCGCGGACATCGAACGGATCGACGCGGCGTACGCCGCCGCGACGGAGACCTACTCCGAGGCGGGCGCGACGCAGGAGGCCGACTCGATCAGTCAGGAGCGCGCGGCCACGCTCCAGCGGCTTCAGCTCACGCAGTACGGTCTGTGGGGCGCGACCGGGATCTACGGCGTCGCGGTCGCCGGCGTGCTCCTCAGGACGGGACGAAACCTGTACGCGTATATGCAGGACCGTCGGACGGTCCAGATGGGCGCGGCGCTCCAGTAGCCTCGAGAACCGCGATCCGAGAATCCGATCAGGAGTGTCCGAACGGCGTCGACAGCGTCGTCGGGGAAGCGGACGTGTCGCCCCGTTCTCTCTCTGTGAGTCCAGTGCCGTCCCCCCCGTCGTCCCCGCCGTCGGCGCGTTCGACCGACCACTCGGCCGCGTCCGCGTGGCGGTCGCCCGAGACGATCACCGTCGATTCGATGGGTTCGGGCTCGTCCGCCGACCCGGTGGTCGCAGACCCGCCGCCGGCCGTCGAGGAATCGGCGCTCGAAACGGTCCGCAGTTCGACCGGCAGTTCGATCCGGTCCTCGTCGACGGTGCACTCGACGCGGTGCGTGTCGCTCTCGCCGGGTTCGAGCGCCTCGATCTCCGACATCGAGTAGAGGTACTCGTCGGGGGCGTCGCCCGTCGCCTCGATCCGCACGTCGACGGCGACGTCGCTCTCGTTTTCGACCCGCAAGACGACGTTCGTGTCCCGGTCTCCGAGCACGTCGACGGACTCGACGCCGACGGAGACCGGCGAGGCCTGCCGGGCGATCACGGGCGCGAGCGTCCGGATCGGCTGGCGACGCTCCGCGATGCCGACGAACGTCAGCGAGGGGTCCGCGATCGGGGTTCCTCGATACGTCGTCTCGGCCGCCTCGGTCGCGCCCGCGTCGATCCGGAAGTCGTCGAACGGGACGGTGCGATCGAACCCCTCCGAGCCGATTTCAGCCACGGTACACGGTCGGCTGAGGCCGTTTCGGAGCTCGACGCGGACGTCGGTCTCGGACGCCCGCTCGAACAGCGTCGGTCTGACGACGACCGGCGCGTCCTCGACGTCGATCGACGCTCCCGGGAGCGAATACGAGTCGCCGTCGGCTCGCACGGTGACCGGCGGGACCTCCAGCGCGGGCGCATCCCACGCTGCGTGGCACCGCGACACGCGAGTGTCGCCCTCGGGCGGCAGTTCGACCTCGACCGGCTCGGGCTCGTCGCCGGCCGAAAGCGTCGCTGTCACCGGTCGATTCGCTCGATTCTCGATCACCACTGTCTCCTCGACGGCGTGCCCCTCGGGAACTGACTCGACGCCGATCTCGCGGGAGAGCTCGATCGGTTCGGCCGCCGGAGCGCCCGTGCCGCCGTCTTCGCCCGGCGCCGACGGATCAGCGCCGAAGGAGAACTGCGGCGCGTCCGGATCCGAGAGGGACGCGTTCGTCGGTTCGGGATCGTTCGTGGACGATGACTCGGTGGTCGGGTCTGGCACTGCGGTTCCTGCCGCCTCCGATCCCGAGTCCGTCGTTGGCTCCGATCCCGAGTCCGTCGTTGGCTCCGATCCCGACTCCGCTGTCGGCTTCGACGACGAATCGGCTGCCCGCTCCGACGCTGAACCGCCCGTCGTCTGCGAATCCGATCGAGACCCGGTCTGCGACTCCCGGCGGGTCGTCGTCGAGGGATCGGACCGCTCTCGCCTCGCGCGGTCCGAGCCCGCATCCGTGGTCGCCGGTTTCGACGTGGACGGGGAGTCTGTCGGACGGGTAGCGGGTGATGGGTCCGTCGGCCGATCGCTCGAAGGCGGCGCGCTGGGGGCCGGCTGTGACGGCGATTCCGCCGACGCGAGCGGGGTTCGGTCGATCATAACCGTCGCCGATTCGGTGACGGCCTCGGTTTCGACACGGACCTCCGACGATCCGCTGTCGACGGCGGGGAGCGCGAGAGTGAGTCGGTCGCCCGGATCGAGCGAGATCGGGCGCTGAATCTCCGAGGGCAGCGCCGCCCCGCGAACGCGCGCTTCGTCCTCGATCTGCACGGGCGAGCCGTTCTCGAACGTCACGTCGACGAACCCGCCCTCACGTCCGTGGATGGACACCGACAGCGGGCGGGCGGGAATCGAGACGGAGCGGCTTACGGGGTCGTACCCGTCGTCTGTCGGCGTGACGACGAGGCGATCGGTGTCGAGCGGCACCGACACAGTGCGCCGCAGCGAGGACCGACCGGTCGGCGGCTCGACGGTCACGTCGCCGGGCGAGATCGTGACGGGCGGGAGGTCACTTCCGTCGGCCGTCTCGACGGTCACGTCGACCGCCGCGGTCCCGTTCTGGATGGCTCGGTACTCCGTATCGAGTTCCAGCGCGGCCCCCGTGGCGCGAACGCGCAGTGTCGCCCGCGCCTCTACCGGCGGCCCGGCGTCCGCGTCACCGCCTTCGACGTACTCGATCGTCGCGGTGACGGTCGAGGCCTCGGCGTCCTCGAGCGTGAACGAGGCGGTGGTCCGCGGTTCGGCATCGAGCGAGACGGCCCGCGACGCGGGGTGAAACGACGCGTCGTCGCTGTCGATACGGACCCTCCCACGAGTGGGCGATCCCGTCCGCTCGATGTCGACGGTGACCGCCTCACCGGTCCGAACCGACGCGGACTGAAGCGCGAGGTCGACGGGTGGAACCGACGCTCGGGGTCGGTACACAGCCGCCGTGCGGCCGTCGATCAGACAGGCGACCGATCCGTCGGTCGCGGTGGCGATTCGCCCGGCGCGGGCGTCCGTGTCCCCGCGTCGCGTTCGCGAGTCGGCCCCTCCGTCGTCCGTCCCGAGCGTCTCTCCCTCGGTGATGGCCCCGTCGGCGTCGATGCGGAGGACGCGACTGCCGGCGGCCGCGTAGACGTGATCCGTTCCGCTCGGTGCCAGCCACTCGACTTCCCGGTCGGCGTCCCAGCGCGCCTCGCCCGTGTCGACGTCGATGCCCTCGAGGCGGCCGCCGCGGAGCGAGACCACGGCGACGGGATCGAGCACGCCGAGGTCGGTGACCGCGCCGTCGAGGTCGACCTCGTGTCGGATTCGTCCCTCGGAATCGAACGCTGTCAGATACCACGAGGCGCCGGCGAGGAAGGTGTCGCCGCGTCCCGCCAAGACGACGTTCTCGGTCACGTCAGCGTGGGGTCTGTCGACGCGGAACCGCTCTGAGCCGTCGGTCGCGTCGAGTCCGACGAGCCCCCCGTCGTCGGTCGCCGCGACCAGAAGCGACGCGTCGGGGAGCGCACAGAGCGCCGAGGCGCCGTCGATCTCCGCCTCGAAGCGCCTCGATCCCTCCGCATCGAACCCGAGCACGCGGTCGTCGAGGGCGACGTACAGGTGCGGGTCGACAGCGAGCCCTCGCGGTCGCCCGTCGACAGCGAACTGAACGGGCGCCTCCGACGCGGCGTCGAGAACCGAGACCCCGCCGGAAACGGACGCGAGCGCGATTCGGGACTCGCCGACGGCGATCTGTGCCACTGATCCGGTGTCCACTTCGCCCACCGGCGCGTACTCGTCCGGCGCTCCGTCGTGGGTCACCGGCGAACCCACCTCACTTCGCGCCGGGTCTGCGCCGCCACTCGCCGGGGGTCGCGGAACGCCCGGGCACGGTTGTTCGACATAGCAACACGTGCAACGCGGACCGATAAAAAGTCAACTCCACCGCGCCGGGTCATCCCAGCACCGACGCGGCCAGCACGGCGACCGCGAAGACGAGCACAGCCGCGCCGGCCGATGCGGCGACCCCGACGATCACGCCCCGATACCGTTGCCGGCGCCGCTCGGACTCCCGGCAGACCTCGACCCCGTGCGGTCCGAGCGCGTCCGTGAGCGCCTCGCTGACGGCCTCCTCGTCGGCGACGTCGGCGAGCCGCCCGAGCGCGTCGAGCGCTCGTCCGATGTCGTCGTCGGCTTCGAAACGGGACTGGGGGCCCCGCTCGGTTCGCGGGGGGCCCGCCCGCACGTCTCGCCGGACCCGGATCGCGAACACGGAGCCGAGCCAGAGGGCGCCCACGACGAGCGCGCCGATAGAGAGCTGCCCGCGGGTGAGCGCCGCGGCCGAGTCGGGGACGACACCGATCCAGAACGCCCCGGCGACGGCGGCGGCGAGAAGCGCCCCCGGAAGCCCGTACCGGAGCGTTCGGCGGCGCTCGCGGCGTCCGGCCGACGGCTCGTCGGACGGGACGATCCGAAGCCCGAGGTCCGAGACGGGCGCGCTGCGATCGAGCGCGTCGGCCAAGGCGTCCGGCGCCGTCGGCGACGATCCGTCCTCGTCCCGGGAAAGAGCGGCGTCGACGGCCCGCTCGAAGGCGTCGAGTGCGGTTTCCGTCTGCCGGCTGTCGAGCCACGCCGCGAACTCCGGGCCGGGCGCGACGCGATCGACGTCCCTAGAGGGGCGAACGAAGACGTCGGCGCCGGCGATCGTGTCGACATCGGTCGACTCGGTAACGGCGACGGCGTACCCCTCGAACGCCTCGCGGACGTACGCGAGCGTCGCGGCCGCGGCCTCGTAGTTCGGGACGTACAGGTCCACTGCACCGCGTTCTGTGACCGCCTCGCGGATCGTCTCGGGGGCGATCGATCCGGCCGAAAGCTCTCGCTCGACAGCCGCCACCGATTCCGGGTCGAACGCCGAGCCGTCGTCGATGGTGTCGTACAGCGCCTGATTGCCGCCGATTCCGTGCTGTATCGTCCACCCGCGGCGCTCGGCCAGTCGGCGAACGCGGTCTGTGACCGACGACAAGAGGTCCTCCTCGCCGTCTGTCTGATACGTCGCCACGAACTGCTCGGGGCTGTGGCGGTGGATCTTCACCTGCGCTCGGACCAGCCCTGCGTCGGGGTCGTAAAACAGCGCCACGCCGGCGTTGAACTCCCGTTTGATCTGCTCGAGCCGCCGCTCCGCGGGTTCGCCCGCGGAGTCGTACACCGGGCGGCCACCGCTACCGTAGAGGCGGAATCGGCTCATCGTCGGACGCGTCGGATCGTGTCTGTCATCGTCTGACTCATCGGATCGTGTCTGTCATCGTCTGTTCGCCGCCGTCGTGTCGGTCTTGTCGGTCGCGTGCCGGTCCGCGTGGGACATCTTCGCGGCCTCACTCGTTTATGCGCTCCATAAACTGCCGTGCGCCCTTGAGCACGGACGCGGGACCGCTGACGTCGATCCGGAGTTCGTCCGTGCCGGCCGGCTCCTCGTTCTCGATGTTGTACCAGAGGAGATGCAGCGGATCGGGGTCGCGCCCGCCGAACACCTGATTGATCGCCGGCGACTGCTCCCGCACGATCTCGTCGCGGACGTACGCACAGAAGTCCTCGTAGGCGTCCGCCTGCGGCGCGTCGTTCGTGGAGTGGTTGGCCCGGAAGTCCTCGAGCATCCAGTCGGCCATCGTCCCCACGATGACGATGTCCTTCTCCGGGTACACCGACCGAAGCGACTCGTACCAAAACAGGTAGTTCTCCAGCGGTTCCCGGTCGGGGCCCTTTATCGCGTAGGTCCGGCCCTGGTACTCGATGGGGCGGATCTCGCTGCGTCGGTACTCGTCGAGTTCCTCCGGGGCGATCACGCGGTCCCGCAGGTAGGAGGGGACGTTTCCTCGTTCGATGACCGGCGCGACGAAGTCGTCGAGCGGCAGCGTCAGCACGATCCGATCGGCGTTGTGGACGCACCCGCGGATGCCGGGGATCATCTGATCGATGTTCGTCGCCTCCCGCACAACCGCCGTCGCGGTCTCCCAGGACGCCTTGGGATCCAGTTCGGCGGTTTCGTCGGCGTCGTCACCGGACTGATCGAAGAGTCCGCCGCCGGCGGAACCGGACGCACCCGCCCGGTCTCCGAGCCCGCCGGTTCCGCTCGAGGCGGAACCGCGACGGGCCCGCGTCGCTTTCGATTCCGAGCCGAACGGCGACCCGTCACCCTCGTCGGGTGCCGACCCGGTGTCGCCGCCGCGCGTGGCCGATCCCCCCGTCGAACTCGACGATCCGGCGTCTGACCCGAAAGACGTGTCCCACTCGACGGTGTCTTCGTCCGCGGAGGCGTCCGGCGCGGTCTCGTCGCCCGACGACGCCCCGGGAGCGGACTCGTCAGCGGAGTCCGCTCCTCGCGTGCCGTCGTCGTCCCCGTCGTCGTCCGAGTCCGAGAAAGGGATGTCGAAGCCCGACGACTCCCGCTCGCCGCCGTCGCTGACGAGCGTCCCCGTCTCGCCCTGCGTTCGGCGTCTGGCCGCGGCGACGACGTTCTCGAGGATCGATTCGAGCGCCTCGCCGGGGTAGTCGACCGCGCTGAACTTAACGCGTGCCGGGAGGAACCGCCCCCACGAGTACGGCAGTTCGAGCAGCATCGGCTGGCTGCTTCCCGCGTCGCCTCCCCCGCCCCGCTGAAGCGTCGCGGGCGTGGCCTCGGGGAACCGACCGCTCTCGATGTCCCGGCGCAGCGTGCTGACGCGGGTCGCGGCCTCGCCGCCCTGATCGACGTTGTCGCGGATGTAGAGGTGTAACCCGCCGAACACCGCGCTCTTGCCGCTGCGCTTCGGCCCGATCATAATGACGTTCAGTCCGCGCTCGTAGGTGGTGAAGTACCGAAGCGCCGGCAGCAGGATGGCCGCGCCGACGATGTGCTGGGCGGCGGCGGTCCCGACGAACCCCTCGAAGGCGAACGGTTGGAGGACGTACCCGTCCGACACGGCGAGGACCGGGCTCTGATACGCCACGTGGGCCTCGAAGAGCCCGAGCGCCACGAGCGCGACGGTGAGCCAGAAGATGAGCGCCGGGATGCGAGGGTACTCGCGTGGGTCCGTCTGCAGGCTCTCGAACGTGACGCCGCCGGCGCGCAGCGTCACTCCGGCCGCGATGAGCGCGGTGAGTACCGTGTTGGGTCCGAACGTCGTCGCGAGGGGGTCGATGAAGACCCCACGCGGGAGGAATATCGCGGGCACCGCCAGCAGGGTCGCACCGGCGACGATCACACCCTGGAAGTATTTGTACGAGTCCAAGAGCAGGCCGCCGACGAGGCCGACGAACACTCCGAGCGGGAGGTAGTAGAACACGGTCGCGGGGAGCCCCACCGCGTTCATCGCGCCGCGGAGCGCGTTTCGAGAGAGCCCCCACGCCCCCCACGCGGTCGCGAGCAGTTCGATCACCGAAATCCCGGCGAGGAGCATCAACACCGCCGAGATGAAAAAGAGCAGACGTCGTTGCCTCCGGTTCGAAGGCGTCAGCGACGGGAACGTTGGCATACGAATGTGAATATCGGGTGATATAATAAAAGCCACCCTCACGGATCGGCGGTCGGGGAGACCGCTCCGGGCGTTCCCCGTGCTCGGCGTAGCGGGACGGCGAGAATCGACGGGGTCGATGAGCCCTATCAGAGTAACGCGAGCACGTCGTCGTAGCCGTCCGAATCCTCCCCGATGCCCGAAACGGGGTAGACGCTGCCGCGGGAGGCGTCACCGAGCCGCAGCACGTCGGTCCGGAGGAACCGAAGGAACGGGCCGCTGTCGAGAGAGTCCGAGCGGTGGAGTTCGAGCGCGCGGTCGGCGTCGGTGGCGATCACGTAGACGTCCGGCATCGACGCGCCGGAGCAGGCCGCCGCGAGTCCCTCATACACGTCGAGGTACGCCCGGTCTCGGACCCACGATTCGTCGAAGTCGCTCCCCTCCTCGATCTCGTATTCGCGGAGGACGTCCTCGACGGACACGAGGAGTAGGATGGCGTCCGAGCGGACGAGTCGATCCAGGTGGGCACCGCCCGAGCGCCGGAGTCGCGAGCGGACGAACCCCGGCGCGGCGAGTAGCAGCTGCCGTCGGAACTCGAACCACAGCCGCGAGCCGAGCGACGCCCGCTTCTCGGCGATCTCGCTCATCGACCGCACGTCGGAGTCGCTCACCGGTCGGATGTTGTCGTAGGCGATCTCTCTGCGCCTGACGAAGACGCCGTCGCCGGGGTGATACTGGAACGCGACCCGGCCGGTGATTCGCGGGAGCGAGTGCTGCTGGCTGCGCGCGGCGTTCAAGACGTCGCCGCCCTCGAGGGAGGTCGCCCCGTACGTCCTGTCGGCGACGTCGTAGAGACCGCCGAGGAAGCCCGCGACCGTCTCGTCGTCGGGCGAGGAGACGACGACGTCCGTCACGTCCGAGTACCGCGTGAAATACCCCATCAGGTACACGAGCGCGAAGACGGAGACGATATCGACGAGCGGCGTCAGCGCCCCCGACGCCACCTGCTCGATGTTCGGGGTGTTCTCGACGACGACGATCGGGCTCTCATAGGAGAGGTACCGTTCGAGGAAGCCGACGACGGCGATCCCCGCGACGGCGGCGTACAGCGCGCGTGCGGCGTTCGGAAACGCCGTCCGACCGTCAGTGAGCGGCGGCACCGACGCGCCGACCCCGACGACGACCGCGCCGACGAGGACGCCGGCGACCGCGGACACCGGATGCGCGAGGAAGTCGATCCGCCACCGACCCAGCACGAACAGCGTGGGGGCGAACACGAGCGCGATGGCGGCGACGAGCAGGAGCCCTTGGACGTGCTTGTCCCGGTCGAGCGCGAACGCGACGACGAGCACCGCGCCGAACAGCGCCGCGAAGACGACGACGCCGGTGATGCCCCAGCCCATCGTCCGGCCGAACCCGTGGACGAGGTGGTAGACGAGCCCGTGATCGTCCCACGCGGCGACGAGCATCCGCGAGGACGCCGCCGTCGCCGCGAGGATCGCGACGAGCGCCACCGCGAGCCGAAGGGCGTCTCTCCGTCGTGAATCCGAGCGTCCCATTATTCCGACAGGAGGTCGATCGAGCTGGGGAAGGTCGTCTTCCCGACGTACTCGTCGAGCAGGATGTCGACCATCTCCTCTTCGGTCGCGTCCAAGAGCGTGTAGAGGTCGTCCGCATCGTCGAGGTCGAGGAGTCGATCGCGGTACACGTAGCCGCCCTCGCCGTCCTCGCCGATGGTGTCGTCCTTCCCGTCGACGCCGTGGACGTGTCGGATGCGGACGCCCTCGCGGAGCTCCTCGCGCTGGGACTCGTACGAGTTCTTGTACCCCTTGCTCGGCTGGCGGATCGGCCGGAGGTTATCGAGGAAGACCCCGCCGATGAACGTGAGCATCGAGAGGTCCCACGGCGCGCCGAAGCCGACCGACTGCTGGCTGTATCCGTTCTCGCCCTCGCGGAAGTACAGACTGGAGTCGTCGAGCGTCTCCTTGACGCTGTCGAAGATCGGATGCGCCGGGTTCTCGTTGGGGAACGGACGGCCCATGAAGACGTTTCCGACGTAGTGGCCGTCGAAGACGGGGTTCGTGACGTCGCTGTACTCGCCGGCGCCGCTGCCGGTCGCGACCTCGATGCGGCGCTTCGAGAGGCCGACGATGTCGGTGTTGCGGCCGACGTTCTCCGCGAAGCGCTCGAAGTGCGTCCGGATCTTCCGCATCTCGTCGCTGTCTTGCTTCTGCCAGATGCCCGACTCCGCGATGTCGGCGTACTGCCGCAGTCCGGTTTGGTCGACGGACTTCGTCTTCGTGACGTAGGGACTGTCGCTGTTGAGCGTGGTCGTCGGGATGTCGTCCATCTGCGGCCGCGCGGGGCCGATGCCGTCGAAGTTCTCCCCGCGGTTCATCACGATCTCTCTGAGGCGCTCGTAGATGTCGACGCGGCCCCGTAGCTCCGAGACGTCGGCGTCGATCCGGTCGCGCTCGGCCTCGACCGGGCCGACGTACGCGTCGTGGAACGCGACGTGGGCGATCCCGGCGTCCTCATAGCCCGTGCCGTCCGCGAGGAGCTCGTCGAGGAGCTCGTCGGCCGAGCGGACGTCGAGGTCCGAGGTGAGCCGCTCTCTGAGGTCCGAGGACGCGTCCGCCGTGTCGCCCGGCCACTCGAGTCGGAAGTCGTCGCCGACCCACTGCGCTCTGTACTCCTCGACGACGTCCGCCGCGTCGAACTCGGCGACCGTCTCCTCGAACTGCCGAATGACGTACTCGAGGTGCCGCTCGCGCTTTTCGTCGAGCCGGCCGGCGACGCTGTCGAACGCGCCGTTCGCGACGAACTCGCAGTCGAAGTCGTGATCGAAGTCGTCGCGCTCGCCCGTCGGGCTCACGAGGACGTACCGGTCGTCGATCTCGTCGATGTAGTCCCGGTAGCGGTCTTTCGCGTCCTCTTTGTCCCCGAGGAACGAGCTGAGGATCCCGCCGTCGTTGATCTCGTACCACGCCTCGTAGGCGTCGGCCGCCCGATCGACGGTCCGCTGGATGGCGTCGCTGTCGACCGGGTCGAGTTCGACTGCGGTGAGGCGCTCGTTGAGGTGAACGAAGTCGAAGTCGAGGAGGTTCTGTGGGATCTCTCCGGGGTCGTTCGCGTTGTTGATCGTCCGGAACGCGCCCTCAAGCTTTTCTTCGAGTTCCTGCAGTTGCGATCTGATCTCCTCGCCGTGCGTCTCGAGGGCGACGAGGAGGTCGATGTCGTCTTCGACCTCCTCGCGCCACGCCTGTTTGTTGTGGTCCCTGGCCGGGAGGAGATCGGATTCAAGGTCGTCGAGGATCCCGAGGTTCGTCTCGTGCTGTTCGATCTCCCGCTCCAGCTGATTGACGTTGTCCCCGAGGCGGGTGCCGCCCACCCAGCCGTCGCGGTTCGGGTAGATCGCCGCCGTCAGCGCCTCTTTCACCTCGTCCTCGTCGACGATCTTGAGCGCGCGCAGGAGGTTCGACCGGAGCTTGATCGCGCGGAGTTCGTCGCGGAAGGTCTGATCCAGCTTGCTCTCTTCTTCCTCGCCGGGGTAGAGGTCCTCGACGGGGTCGAGCGACTCGACGCGGTCGGGGAGCCGCGTGACGACCAGCTTTTTGAACTCCTTGTCCGGGAGGTCCCCGGACGTGTCGCGGAGCCCCTCGATCCAGCCGTTGAGCTGCTCGCGCCACGTGTCGAGCGCGCGGTTGTCGACGTGGCCAAACGTCTCCTCGTCTCTGATCCACGCCTCGAGGTCGTCGAGGCGGTTCCGCAGCGAGCTCGCCTCGTCGCCGCTCAGCGTAAACTGGTCGTTGGTGACGCGGCGACCGCTCTGTGCGGTTTCGAGGGCGCGGCCGATCTCGCCGTCCCACTCGTCGATGAAGAAGTCGTGGAGCTCGCGGTACAGCGCGAGCTCGGTGTCGAGCGCCGCCTGCTTTTCCTTCCGGTACGTCTCGATCGAGTCGGCGATCTCGATGATGTCGCCGACGTCGTACCGGAGGATTTGCGGGATCGCGACCGTGAACGGCGCGAACGCCCGCGGCGGGTCGTTCGGCGCGCTCTCGTCGAGGAAGTCGATGAAGTCGTTCGTCGTGTTCTCGCGGGCGACGATCGTCTGGACGACGCCGTCGAGGAACGTCTCTCTGTCCTGTAGTTCGCGCGCGGGGCCGAACGGGACGAGCACGATGTTCGTGAAGGGGTTCCGCTCCTGCAGCGCGAGGTACTCGAGCTCCGAGAGCGTCGCGAACGCGTTCGCGGTCCGGCGGTCCTTCTCTTCAAGGCCGGGGATCGTCGCGATGAGGTTGACCTCCCGCTCGTCGCCCTCGTCTTTGATCTGCTTCGCGAGATCGATGAACATCCCCGACCCGGTGCCGCCGCCGATACCGACGACGATGGTGGTCGTCCCGTCGAGCTCGCGCGGGAGCTGCTCGACCGGCCCGCCGCCGGTCTGGCTCGCGTGCAGCAGCGCCTTACTCAGCCCGCGACGGCGGAGCACGCCCTGCTCGTAGCCGTTCGTCAGCATCCGGTCGTCGTTTTCGAGCCACCACGCGCGGAAGTTCGCCTGCTGGGCGATACGGCCGACGGTCGCCTCCGACGTCAACCCCGCCCGCGAGATGAGGTCGTCGGGGGCGTGATCGAGCGGATTGATGTACGTCGCCTCCGTCCCGACGATCTCGGGCTGCCGGCCGGACTGCTCGGCGATCCGCCTGATCCGCTCGTTGATCGCGTCGACGCGCGCCTCGTCGTCGGTCTGCTCATCCGTGGCCGTATCGAGGATGTAGGCGTCGAACCCCTCCGGGTTCGATTCGCCGTCGCGAGCGGCGACGCCCTCCTCGATGATCCAATCCTGCGAGAGATAGTGACCGACGACCGTCTTCCCCGCGTTGCCGATCCCGATAATATTGTCAGGCAAGTGACACCGAATCTGTTCTCGTCCCTGACTGTCCCCTTCACTAGACATAGTTGCACCTTGCTGAACGAGCCAGTATAAGTATTGCCGTAGACACAGATTTGCTAGCCGGGGTCGGTCTCCCGCGGGATGACGGTGAGCCCGCGATCGAGCGGACGGATACGGTCGGTTCAGCCGCCGTCTGCGGGCCCCGTCGTCGCCGAGAACGACTCGGTACGGACGTACTCCTCGAACAGGTGGTCGACCGTCTCTTCTTCGGTCGAACCGAGCAGCGCGTCGCGGTCGGTGGGGTCGTCCAGATCCAACAGCCGCTCGCGGTAGACGTAGCTTCCCCCCGTCGCCCGTTATCGCCGCCCCCGTCACCGCCGCTGTTCCCGGGACTGACAGTGTGAAGGCGGCCATCGAGCCCGAGAGCGTGCCGCAGACGGACGTCAACGTCGGATTCCCCGCGTTGAGACTCGCAGGCCCCACGGTACCGATCGACCGGCGCGAGGTTGTCGAGGAAGACGCCGCCGACGAACGTGACCATCGAGAGGTCCCACGGCGCGTTGCGGCCGAGAGAATAGACGACCTCCTTGCCCGCACCGCCGATTCCGATGGGATTGTCGGGGAGCGAGTAGCGCAGCGGGCCGCGGTCGTCGTGGTGGCGTCCGCCGTTCGGCATCGTGTTCGCCTGTTGATCGGAGTGACATAAGCATTGAGCCGACGGGGGCCACGCTTCGGGAGGCCGATCACCCACTGGGTGAGATTTTTTGCCGGCCAGTCCGTATCCTCGACGGGGTGTACACGATGCCTCTGGTACCGTACTACCCCACGGACGACCCCCGACGTGACCGCCGCGCGCCGGACATCGACGACATCGTCGAGGAGATCCTCGGGCGGGACGACGACCCGCGACCGGTCGTCGGATGACCTCGACTGGACGTCCGGTGCGCGGCCGACTTATTTCGCCGACTGGAGGGCCAGCGGTCGCACCCGACTGTGATAGACATCTATCATAACAGTTCGGGAGGAATATTCCGCTTCTTTTTCACGCCAAACAGTCACAACCATATTGCAAGGATATTGTATTAATTCGTATTATATATTGAGAATGGTTCGCATTTGTTGTGAAATAGTCAGAGATATAAGTCCACGACACGTCACTGTGAGTTGGTATGTCATACGAAGAGACACGACGTCGGTTCCTCGAAGTGACCGGTGCGGCCGGCGTGGCCGCGCTCGCAGGATGTGCCGGTAACGGCGGAAACGGAGACGGTGACGGCTCCGGAGACGGAGACGGCGCCGAGACCGAAACGCCCGCCGGAGACACGGAGACGCCGACCGAAGGCGGCGACGACGGCGGCTCCGGGACGCGACTCAGCTGGCACGCCGGCGGAACCGGGGGGACGTACTACCCGCTCTCGAACGAGTTCAAGACGGTCGTCGAGGCGAACACGGACTTCAGCCTGAACGTCCAATCGACCGGCGCGAGCGTCGAGAACGTCGGGAGCCTCGCGAACGAGTCCGCCGACTTCGCGCTCATCCAGAACGACATCGCGTACTTCGCGAAGAACGGCACGGGCATCGACACCTTCGAGGGCAACCCGATCGAGAACCTGCAGGGCGTCGCGACGCTGTACCCCGAGACGATCACCGTCGTCACGCTCGCGGAGAACGACATCAGCTCGCTTTCGGACCTCAGCGGCGCGACGATCAACACCGGGGACCTCGGATCCGGGACGCAGGTCAACGCGCTCCAGATCCTCGAGGCGGTCGGCGTCACCGATTTCAACGAGCAGAACGCCGGCTTCTCGCAGGCGTCCGAACAGCTCGCTAACGGCGACATCGACGCCGCGTTCGTCGTTGGCGGCTGGCCCGTCGGCGCGATCGAAGACCTCGCGAACACGAACGACGTTGAGATCGTCCCGATCGAGGGCGAGAACCGCGAGGCCGTCAAGGAGGCCGCGTCGTGGTTCGCCGACGACACGATCCCGGGCGGAACGTACACCGGCGTCGACGAGGACGTCGAGACGGTCGCCGTCCAGGCGATGATCGCGACGAACGCGGGCGTCCCCGCAGACACCGTCGAGGCGGTCACGGCGGCCATCTTCGACAACCTCGACGACCTCTCGATCAAGACCGACTTCATCACCGTCGACAGCGCGCAGGACGGGATGTCGATCGAGCTCCACGAGGGCGCCGCGGCGTACTTCGACGCGTAAGCGGTCGAAGTCGCCCGGTCAGACGGTACCGACGCCGCCGCCCCTCGCCACGGACCGCCTCGGCGCCGGCGACGGCGCCGCGATCAGAGCCGTCAAACGCACACGCACGTTTTGTTTCTCACCGGTGAACCGAAGCACAATCACAGGGGGGCGAACCGTTCGGGTTCTGTTAGCCGTGGCGATCGCGGTCGGTGTCGTCCTCGCGGGTGTCACGGCCGCGGTTCCGACCGGCGCGGTGCTGGTCGTCGAAGACATCGAGACGGGCGAGCGCTACATTACCCAGCCGGTCGACGACGGCAGCACGGTCGCGCTCGAATACATGCACAGCGTCGAGAAGTCTCGGGTGTACGACGAGTACCGTGTCGACGGCGAGACGCTCGTGAACACGCGGATGGAGTTCGAGTCGTACGGGTGGGGGCTTCCGTCGCGCGTCGACGTCACGAACGTCAACGGGACGCTCGTCTACGACCCGGCCGAGCCCATCACGGAGCTCGAAACGCTCTCGGTCTCGCCGGGTCGGATCGCGAACCACACGCTGATCGTCGAGGACCAACAGTATGACCTTGTTGCGGAGACGAACGCCAACGACGTTCAGATTTACATCGAACGGCGAACATTGACGGACATATTCCTATGAGCACGACCAACACAGACGGCGTCGACGAGGAGATATCCAGAGATGAGGCCGAAGAACTCCTCGAGGAACTCGAACGGCGGCGGTCGCTGAAGGGCCTCGCCGCCCTCGCCGTCGCGGCGATCGGCATCCTGTTTTCGCTGTTCCAACTGGCGCTGGCGGCGCGGAGCTTCACCTTCACCGTCTTCCCGGGGTTCGAGATCGGGGCGCTCGGCCTCGCGGTCCCGGCGTGGACGGTCTCGCTGCAACTGCTCCAAGCGAACGCGATCCACGTCGCCTTCGCGCTCGTTCTCACCTTCCTGATGTTCCCCGGGAGTATGGGCGACGGAATCGTCGTCCGAAGCCTGGGACGCGTTGCCGACGGCGTCGTCGACTCGGTCGGCGGGGAGAACCCCCTCGCCCGCGTCGTCGAGGGGCTCAGATCGCTGTTCAGCTGGGCGGTCGTCGATCGGCACCGCTCGCGGGTCACCCCATTCGACATCGTCGCGATCGGCGCCGCGTTCCTCTCTGCGTTCTACTTCCTCACGGAGTTCCGCGAGATCCGGGACATGCGCGTCTTCGGTCTTATGTCGGGGCGACCGATCACGGAAGTGTACGGCTTCCTCGAACCGGTCCTCGGGGGCGTCCCGTTCGTCAGCGAGTACTCCTACGCGATGATCCTCGGGGTCGTCGGCGTGCTCTTGGTCCTCGAAGCGACGCGCCGGACGCTCGGGTTGCCGCTCATGCTCATCGTCGCGTCGTTCATCGTCTACGCCCGGTGGGGCTTTCTCATCAGCGAGGGGACGCCCTTCATCGGCCTGTTGGCGATCCCGGAGCTGACGTGGCCGAGCATCGTTCAGAACCTCTGGTACAACACCGAAAACGGGGTGTTCGGGATCCCGGTCACCGTCTCCGTCAGCTTCATTTACATCTTCATCCTCTTCGGGTCGTTCCTCGAGATGAGCGGCGCGGGACAGTGGTTCATCGATCTCGCCTACGCCGCGACCGGCAATCGGAAGGGCGGTCCCGCGAAGGCGAGCATCCTCGCGAGCGGCTTCATGGGAACGATATCGGGATCGTCGATCGCCAACACCGTCACGACGGGAGCGTTCACGATTCCGCTGATGAAGCGCTCGGGGTACTCACCCGAGTTCAGCGGGGCCGTCGAGTCGTCGGCGTCGTCCGGCGGACAGATCCTCCCGCCGGTGATGGGCGCCGCGGCGTTCCTGATGGTCCAGTACACCGCGACGCCGTTCCGCGAGATCATCATCCTCGCGACGATCCCGGCGGTCGTCTTCTTCTTCGGGGTCTGGGTGATGGTCCACCTCAAGGCGGTTCAGGAGGGCATCGGCGGCGTCGACGACGCCGACATCCAGACCGCCTCGCTCGGCGAGCATCTGCGGACGGGGTGGTTCTACCTCGTCCCGATCCTGCTGCTCCTGTATTATCTCATTATCGAGCGGCTGTCGGTCTCGCGGTCGGCGTGGTTCACGCTCGTCGCGCTCGTCGCGCTCATCACGTTCATCGCGGCGTACAGCGAGGAGACGCGCGCGTTCCTGCTGGGGTCGCTCGCGGTGATCTTCGGCGTCGACCTCCTCAGCTACGCGCTGACGGGCGTCGCCCTCACGGGCGCCCTCGGCGGGGCGGGTGGCGCCGGGGTCCCGATCAGCGAAGCCATCGCCGTCATCGGGCCCCGGATCGGCTGGTACGCGATACTCGCCGGCGCGGTGACGATGCTGACCCACGCAGACGTGGAGTCGAAGGTCCTCGATCTCAATCCGAAGGTACAGGAGACGGCGGACGCCGCCGGCGACCGGATCGGACGCGACCTCGGTCAGAGTCAGTCCGCGCGCGTCGGGACGTTCGTCGTCAAGTCGATGGAGGCGGGCGCGCGGACGGCCGTCCCGGTCGTCATCGCGGTCGCGGCCGCGGGCATCATCCCCGGCGTGATCAGCGTCTCGGGGCTCGGACCGAACCTCACGTCGCTGCTCTTAGCGCTCTCGGGCGGCTCGATCGTGGTGATGCTTCTCGTGACCGCCGTCGCGAGCATCATCCTCGGGATGGGGATGCCGACGACGGTCACCTACATCATCCTCATCTCGATGCTCGCGACGCCGCTCGTCGAGTTCGGGATTCCGCTGCTCGCCGCGCACCTGTTCATCCTCTACTTCGGCGTCATCGCCGATATCACGCCGCCTGTCGCCGTCGCGGCCTACGCGGCGAGCGGGGTCGCGAAGTCCGATCCATTCCAGACGGGCGTGAAGGCGTTCTCGCTGTCGCTGAACAAGGCGATCGTGCCCTTCGCGTTCGTACTCGCGCCCGGGATCGTCCTGCTCCGCGAGAAGGAGAACGCCGCGGAGCTGCCGATCCGAGAGCAGTACCGCGTCGTCAACTTCGCCGACCTCGCGGAGCTCTCGTACTCGGTGCCGGAGATCCTGATCCCGGTGGTCGGCGTCTTCCTCGGGGTCATCGCACTCGGCGCCACCGTCATCGGGACGCTCTACGGCGACGTGAGACGCTCCGAACGGGCCGCGTTCGCGCTCAGCTCGCTCCTGCTTATGGCGCCGGGGCTGCTCTCGACGGCCGTCTTCGACCTCCTCGGACTCGCCGGGGTGTCTCTCTCGGTGAACGCGCTCTTGCTCGACGTCGTCCTCCGCGGCGTCGGGTTCGCGCTGTTCGCGGTCCTCGTCGCGAAGAACCGACGCGAGTCGGCGGACCGCCGCGAGGCGAAACGGGTCACCGCCGGGTGAGGCGGTCGTCGGGACGGAACCGATAGACACTATTGGTCGGCTGGAAACCGAGAAGTAGCGACCGGCTCCGCCGACCACGGCGGAGTGGGGGAGAGACCATGTCGATCACCGCAAAGGTACACATCGAACACGAGCACCTCTCGCTGGCTCCGACCCTGCAGAACCTCGATGGCGTCAAAATCCGCGTCATCACCCAGGGGACGACCGACCCCGGCTCGACCGACTTCCCGTTCCTCATCGAGTACGAGGACCACGACGAACTGGAGTCGATGCTCGAAGCCGACGTCACCGTCGAGTCGTTCGAACTCGTCGACCGGAGCGGCGACACCGCGATCTACTACATCGAGCACACGCCGGAAACGCGGCTCATAAGCGGCGTCGTCACCGAGCAGAACGGCTTTCTCGTCCACACGGAGACGAAAGACGACGGGTGGCTCGTCCACCTGCTGTTACCCGACCGCGCCGCGCTCAACGCCGTCTGGGAGTACGCCATCGAGAACGACATCTCGCTCGACATCATCGAGATTTACAGCAACGACGACGCCGGCGGCGAGTCGTCCTACGGACTCACCGACGAACAGCTCGCGGCGCTCCAGCTCGCGTTCGATAGGGGGTATTTCAACGAGCCGCGCGACATCTCGCTCAGCGAGGTCGCCGAGGAGATGGACCTCTCCTCGACGGCGATGAGCGGGCGGCTCCGCCGCGGGATGCGGAACCTCATCGCGGCCACGATCGCCGAGCGGGACCGCGAGGAGTGACGCGCTACGGCGACTGAACCGTCAGCGCCTCGTGCCCCGGCGTCCGATCGTGTCGGCGGTATGTTCCCCGGTGGGCCCGATCGTGTCGGCGGTATGTTCCCCGGTGGGCCCGATCGTGTCGGCGGTATGTTCCCCGGTGGGCTCGGTCGTGCCGACGATCACTCAGCGACCGCGACCGGGTCGCCGACGCTGAGGCGGCTTCCCCGGTCGGCCTCGGGGACGCGGGCGATAAGCATCGCCACGAAGCGGTGCTCGAAGGCGTCCGGATCGGCCCACTCGGGGAACGTCTCGCGCCGCTTCTCGACGAACCGCTCTCGGAACGCCGACAGCGACTCGCCGGTGTCGGGGTCGCGCCCCGGCACGACGCACCGGCCGCAGGGAGTGACACCCTCGAACCGGACGGCGCCGACGTCGAAGGCGGGCGCGTCGCCGCCGACGAAGCGGTCCTCCCAGAACGGCGGGACGCCGGCGATCTCCACGTTCGCGCGAAGCCGACGCCGGACGCCCTCGACGTCCAGTTCGTCGAACCACGAGGCGATCTCCCGCAGGGTGGCGGTGCTGACGACCGAGGGGCCCATCCCTCGGCGGTCGACGAACCCGAGGGACGTATCGCGCCGCAGGGAGAGGTCTAGACCGAAGTACTCGCCGAACCACTGTTCTGCGCGCTCTCGATCGCGTTCCGCCGTCAGGACGAACCGCACCGTCTCGCCGTCCGGCGCTTCCACGGTGAACGCCCCCGTGTCCGGCTCGAAATCGGTCGCGAGCCTGTGGATGCGATCGGTCCGTTTGCCGTTGAGGACGGTCCCCTCGGCGTCGAACAGCGCGAACTCGCGGTCGTGCTGTAGCGTGCCGCCGTCGACTACGGCCGCGTCGTCGACGTCGATGCCGTCGAACCCCTTCACGGGATACACACTGAGTCGTTCGAGCCGTGGCATTACCGACGGTTCGGCGCGAGGCCGTATGACCGTTCGGTTCGGCGCCTGCGGCACCGAGCGCCCTGACGGGTCCACCGACCAGCGCTATCGCTCGGTCCGATACACCGGCCGGAGCGACGTCGCGTCCTTATCGTAGCCCAGCCAGACGCTGAGCGCGGTCGCGACCAGCACCAGATACACGGGGAACAGCAGCAGGAGGACGTATCCGAACGCGAACGTCGTCAGCGTCCCGGTCAGGTACAGCACCCCCGCGATCGCGAGGCCGACGAGCGCGCCGGCGGCGATGCCGAGGCGGAACGCGCGGGCGGCGTCGGGACCGGGCGAAGAGAGAGCCGAGGTCATACCCGCCGTTGGAGAGCCATCGAAATAAACGACACGTGATATGCGGTGGCCTATCGTAGCGGTTTCGAGCCGTCGATCCCCCGACAGTATCCCGTCCTGCGGTCGCTTCGGGATCTCGCGGTAGGCGCCCGAACGGAGAGCCGTCGGCGCACCGCGGCACCGCGTCCGCCCGGCTTCAGTCCCGGATAAAGACACGATATAATGAAGGTTATCTTTTATTTGGGTATGCTAACACTATTCATAGGATGTCAGGGGACTACGAGCACCCGAACCACCCGAGTATCGATCAGTCCGATAGAGTACTCCCGCGGAACCTCCGACAGAGCGGCGATCCGGGGATCCGGATGCTGGTCTCGACGCGCGTTCGAAAGTCCCCCTTCTTCGATAAGTCGTTCAACGAGGAGGGGGCGTGGCGAGCGACTGTCTACAACCGGATCTATCACCCGCGCGGCCTCGTCGAGCCGGAGGACGGCGGCGCGATGGCCGAGTACGAGGCGCTCACCGAGAAGGTGACGCTGTGGGACGTCGCGGTCGAACGGCAGATCCGCGTGAAGGGACCGGACGCGGAGGCGCTCACGAACTACGTGATCACCCGCGACGCAACCGAGATCGAGGCGATGCACGGCAAGTACGTCATCCTCTGTAACGAGGACGGCGGCATCCTCAACGACCCGATCCTCCTGCGCGTCGCAGACGACGAGTTCTGGTTCTCCATCTCGGATTCGACCCTGATGCAGTGGCTGCAGGGCGTCAACGTCGGGATGGACTTCGACGTCGAGATCGACGAGATCGACGTCGCTCCGATGCAGATCCAGGGCCCCCTCTCCGAGGACGTGATGGTCGAGGTCGTCGGCGAGGAGGTCTCAGAGATCCCGTACTACGGCCTGATGGACGCGGAGATCAACGGCGCGGAGGTCCTCGTGAGCCAGACCGGCTTCTCCGGCGAGAAGGGCTTCGAGATCTACGTGCGCGATGCGACCGAGAACGCCGAGCGGGTGTGGGACCCCGTTCTCGACTCCGTGAAGGCCCACGGCGGAATGCAGATCGCCCCCGGCCATCACCGACGTATCGCGGCGGGGATCCTCTCGTGGGGGCAGGACATGGACCACGAGACCTCGCCGTTCCAAGTCAACCTCGGGTATCAAGTGCCCGACGACAAGGACGCCGACTACATCGGCAAGGAGGAGCTCGAACGGCAGCAGGCGCTCGTCGAGGACGGCGAGTACCCGTTCAACCTCAAACTCGTCGGCCTCAAAATGGCAGGCGAGCCGATCCGCGATTACGCGCCGGACTTCTGGATCGTCTCGGATCCGGAGACGGGCGACGAGTGCGGGTACATGACCTCTCCGTGGTGGAGCCCCGACCTCGAGACGAACATCGGGCTCGGTTTCGTCCCCGCCGACAAACTGCAGGAGGCCTCCGACGCGGCGCTCAACGACGAGATCTACGAGAACGATCTCGACTTGGAGTTCCAAGTGCACCTCCCCGACGAGTACGCCGACGAGGAGGGTGAGCCGGTGTACGCCACCGTCGCCGAAGTGCCGTTCAAGGAGTCCGTCAACCCGAGCGCTCGCGAGCAAGCGAAGCTCGGCGCGCGGCAGGAAGCGCAGGCGAACGACAGCTAGTCGGCGGCTCGGGCGGGTTCTTTCCCGTCGGTCTCATCAAGGGTCATCGTACGTCCTCATAGATTGCCGCCGTCCAATCCGGCGAGAATCTACGAACAATTACGATGACTCCATATATTATCCGGTGAGCGTGACCGGTCGGTCCGCCGAGCGCAACACGTCCTGTGCGGTGCTTCCGAGAAGGACTTTCTGCACCCCGGAGCGTTTCCGGCCGCCCATCACGATCCCGTCGGCGTCGCGCTCTGTCGCCGCCGCGAGTATCTTTCGAGTCACCTCTCCGCCGATCGCCACCCGCTCGACGGAGACGCCCTGCGACTCCAGCGTGTCCGCGGCTTCGACTGCGGCGTCGACTTCCTCGAACGTGTGCGGGGGCGCGCCGGCGTAATCCTGATGTGGGAACACGTACAGCACCGTCACCTCGACGTTCGCCGCGGCGTTCGGCAGGTCTGCAACGTACGCGGCCTGCTTTCCGGCGTGTTCCTCGTTCGTATCGACCGGAAGAAGCAGCGCCCGGCGCTCGTCGCGGATCTCCATCTCGGGCCCCGTGATCGTCACCGGTCGGTCGGTGGAGACGAACACCTCACGGACGGTGCTCCCGAGTAACACCTGTGCCACTTCGGACCGCTTGCGGCCGCCCAACACGAGTTCGTCACAGTCCAGTTCGTCGGCGGCGCGGAGGATTTCCTCGACCGGTGAGCCGTACCGCACGCGGCGGTCGACCGCGACTCCCGCTGACTCCAAGCGGTCGGCCGCCGCGACCGCGGACCCGACCGTCTCGAACGCGACGTCGTCTGCGTCCTCCCGGCGGGCGACGTACAGCACGGTCACTTCCACTTCGGTATCGGCGTTCGGGAAGCTCGAAACGTAGTTCGCCTGCCGTTGCGCGCGGTCCTCGTCGTTATCGACCGGAACGAGCACTTGGTACATACTCATAGATAATTATGGTTTCGAGCGTGAAATACCGTTCCCCGTTACGGAACACTCGGCCGCGGAATCGGCCGATCTCACGGACAAAACGAGCTCCAGTTGTGGCCGCCGGGCGGCTGATCAGCGGCGGATTACGGTGTCCGTGTCGGTTACGACTCGATTACGCGTCCCCTCACCGGAGTCGGCTCTGCCGCCACTGTTCGAGGTCGTCGGTCTGGTTGAACGTGTAGAGGTGAACGCCGCGGATGCCGTAGGTGTCGTCGTCCACGTACGGCGCGAGCCCCTCGATCAGGTCGTCGGGCTTGTACGTCCCGCGCGACCCCACGAGCTGCTTGACGAAGCCCACGATCCCCGTGGTCTTTCGCAGGAACTTCACGGAGTCGCCGACGCCGACCTTCCGGGAGATCGTCAGGAGCTTCTGGTATTTCATCACGCCGGGGATCCCCACCTCTATCGGGAGGTCGACGCCGCGCCCGCGGATCTCCTCGATCCACTCGAGGATGGTCTCCGGGTCGTAACACAGCTGCGTGACGATGTACGTCGCGTAGGGGGCTTTCTTCTCCATCGCCTCTTCGAGTTCCGCGTCCGAGATGAAGTCGTGGCCCTCGGGGTAGCCGGTGATCCCGACCTCGTCGAACTCGTAGTCGAGGTCCTCGAGCGCGACGAGCAGATCGTACGCGGACTCGAACTCGCCGACCGGCTCCTCTCTGTCGCCGCCGGGCACGAAGATATCGGTCACGCCGGCGGCTTCGAGGCGTTCGCAGATCTCCTCGAGTTCGTCGGGGCCCTCGATGTAGCGCGCGGCGATGTGCGGGACGACCTCGAATCCCGCCTCCGCGGCCTCTTCGGTGCGCTCGACGGTCCGCTCGATGCCGAGCTGCGGGGACGTAGTCACCGCGATGGTGGCGCCGTCGGGCAACTGTTCGATCTCCTCGTCGAAGCTGTCGAAGGGGAGCAACTCGAAACGCGCTCTGCTCAACAGATACTGTACTCCGTCACGACCGCCGGCGCTCTTCGCTGTCTGAGACATCCGTTATCGGGCGAACGAGTGGAACGTACTTTTGTCTATGGGTATCGAACGCAAGACACACGTTCACATATCGCACTACGCAACGGGCCCTATTACGCAACATTCCCCTGGGCAACGGTTTCCCATTACGCAACGGTCTCACCTACGCAACGATCCTCCCTACGCAACGTCCCTCACGACGCGTCGTCGGGGGTACACTGACGGATCCGCGCCGTGACGGCATCGTACGACACGCGCCGTTCGGGCTCGTCCGAGACGCGGCGCAACACCAGATCGAGGACGTTCAGCTGCTTGAGGAGCCGACGCGTTCGATCCTGTCCGATTCCGAGTTGCCGCTGGACCTCATAGACCGTTCGCGCGTCGACGACGGCGTCGGCGACTTCCCGCAGCGTGAGACCGTCGGGAAGCCCGATGCCGTCGGCGAGCAGTTGCTCGTCCGGCAGCGGATCGCTCTCGGCGTCAGTGTCGGCGTCGGAGCCGCCGCCGACAGACGGGCCCGACCGCCCGTCCGCCGCGGGCGAGCGGTCCGACTCCTCGGTCCGATACGACGTCGGCGAGTGAACGCCCGCGTCGATCATATACCGCCGGACGGTTTCCGCGGACACGTCCATCTCGATTCGGTCGCTCATCTCGGCGAACGTGTCGCAGGCGTCGTACAGACAACGGAGGTACGCCGTGTCCTCGTACGGCGGAACGGAGTCGTCGCGGGCGTCCGCGAGTCCTGAGACGTCGTCGCTTCCGCCATCGTCCCGGCCCACGGCATCGTCGCCGTTCGGTCCGGAATCGTCGCCGTTCGCCCCGGAATCGACGCCGTTCGCCCCGGCACCGCCGCCGTCCGCTGATTCGCGTTCGCTCTCCGAGGTCGACACGCGTTCGACAGCTGAGGACTCGTCCGTCGACCCGCCGCTCTCCCCGCGGGGCGGTTCGCCGCCGGAGACAGACCCCGGAGCGGCATCTGTCGGTGCCGAGAGCCCCCTCGTCGCGGCCGCTTCCCCGTTCGCCGCGATCGATCCTTCGTCGCGTTCGTCCGCCGCGACCGACGCGATCACGACGTCGAGCGTCAGCAGCATCTCTCCGCCGTCGATACGGGCGTCTGTCGTCCGAGTCGTGATCGACAGACCGCTGCCCGACTCCGCCGCAACCGCCGAGTCCGGCGGGAACTCCTGTAACTTCGGCCCCCGGAACGCGACGCGCACCTCGTCTCCGTCGGCCGAGGCGGCGACCGGTTCGAGCGCCGGTCCGGTCCCGTCGGCCGCGGCTTCACAGAACGGTACCGAGACGCACACCGTGGCGTGTAGCGGGCCGTCTCCGTCTTCCTTCGTGGCCGCTTCGACCCGCCGAACCGATCGCGGATCGGCGCCGAGTCGCTCGACCAGTCGGGAGAGCGCGTCGAACGAAGAGTGCGGCTGCATCCCTATCTCACTGGTAGCACACGACACAGTGTGTCCGGATAACGATACGTGCGGAATGGTGAGGGTGTTCAAGTGGTCACCTGGGTGACTCGATGGCGGTGCCGGAGGAGCGGAACCCCGACACCACGGCCCCCTGATCGCCGCCCCGACACCACGGCCCCCTGATCGCCGCCCCGACACCACAGCCGGTATCAGGCGTTCGTCGCGATGCTCGCGAGCCGTTCGCCCGTGACGACGACGCGCCCGGGAGAGACCGAGTACATAACGCCGTCGGCGGTCGCGGTGACGGTTTCGAGGCGCTCGAACGTCGCCGGATCGTACACCGCTCCGAGCTCCTCGCCGTCGACGACCTCCGCGCCGACAGAGAGGTCCTCCCGGAGCTCGAAGAGCCCCGACGTCTCGGCCACGACGCGCGGCGCATCGTCCCGGAGAATACGGGGCTCCGATCGGGCGGCCGGCGCCTCCGAGAGGACGTCGAGTTCACAGAGCACGTTCCAAACGCCGACGGCACCGGATTCGGCGGCCGACTGGCACACTGTCCGGCTGTTCGAGAGTTCCGCGGTGATCGCCGGCACGCCGATCCGCGCCGCCGCGAGGCGGAACTTCCCGGTGAAGTCGCCGCTCGCTGCGGTCTCCCCGCCGCCGTGGTCGCCGCGCTCGGACGCGTCGTCGCTGTCGATCGAATCGTCGTCGCTGTCGATCGGATCGTCGTCGGCGAGGAGGACGTCGGTGCCGAACGCCTCCGCGAGCGACCGCGCATCGGGGTCAGCGCGGCGATACCGCACGTGTTCGAGCATCTCCGGGTTCCCGGTGTGGAGATCGACCGCCGCGTCGGCGCCTTCGACGAGCGGCCACAGGTTCGCGACGAGTCGCTCCTGAAAGCTGCCGCCCCCGTCGCCGGGCCAGATCCGGTTGAAGTTCGGGTTCAGCGCGTCGTACGCTTCGGGCGTCAGATACGACCGGTGATCGAACGCGAGCGGGTTCGTGATCGGGACGACGACCACGGTCCCGGCGATGTCGGCGTCGACGAGGCGACCGTGCAGTCGTCGGAGCGCCGCGGGGCCGTTGAGTTCGATGCCGTGCTGGGCCGCCTGTGCGAACACCGTCGGCCCGTCGCCGCCGTCGTATCGGTGGACGGTCACGGCGACGTCGCGACCGGAGGGGAAGTGTCCGAGTCGCCGCTCGGTCCGTGTGTGCGTGGCGGGCGCATAGGTCATAACTCGAGTGACGACCGCAGCGGTGAAAAATACGGCGCGCCGGGCGTCGGGGTGCCGTACGTTTATCCGCTCGCTCGACGACGTCGGCGTATGCGCTTAGAGACCGAGACGTGGACCGACGCCGCTGCGGTCGAGACGGACCTCGCGTTGCTGCCCGTCGGGAGCACAGAGCAGCACGGCCCGCACGCGCCGCTCGGCACCGACACGGTCGACGCGGAGGCGGTCGCGACCGCCGCGGCCGACCGCTACGACGACCCCGTTGTCGTCGCGCCGGCGGTCCCGGTCGGCGTCGCCGAGGAGCACCGCGAGTTCGCCGGGACGCTCTGGACCTCGGCGTCGACGTTCCGCGCGTACGTCCGCGACATCGTGCGGAGCCTCGCGGCCCACGGCTGGGACCGCGTGGTCGTCGTCAACGGCCACGGCGGCAACGCCGCCGCGCTGGGCGAGGTGACGGCCCGAATCGTCCGCCACGACGACGCCTACGCGGTCCCGTTCACGTGGTTCGACGAGGTCGGCGAACACAGTTCGGAGATGGGTCACGCGGGCCCGCTGGAGACCTCGCTCCTTCAACACGTCAACCCGGGTGCAGTTCGTGCAGACCGCATCGACGACGCCGCGACCGGCGGCAGCGACCGCTGGGGCGAGTGGCAGGGTCGAGTCAACCTCGCCGTCGACTCCCACGAGTTCACGGAGAACGGCGTCGTCGGCGACCCGAGATCGGCGAGCGCCGAACGTGGCGAGGAACTGCTCGACCTCGCGGCTTCGGCGCTCTGTGCCCTCCTCGACGCCGTGCGCGAGCGCGACCCGCGGCCGCGCGTCGGGGAGTGACGCCCGCGGCTGGCGGCGCTGTGTGAGTCAGACCGAGACCGTCGCTCGTCGCTATTCGTCTCCGATCACTGTCAGAATGTGTTTTCGGCGCGTGCGCCGCACGCCTATCGACTTGCCAAACGCGGCGTAAGGGAGCCCGGAAGTTCGGGGTTTTGAGCGCGATTACGTGCCTCTCACGAGTCCTGGACTCCCGCTCACCGTTGTCTTTATGCACGTCTCACCGTCACTGAGAGATGAGAACAGCCCGCATAGCACGCCGCCGGGTCACCGCCCCCGACGTTGAGAACGGCCGGACATAGACGGAGACAGACGGTAACCGAGCAAGCGAGAGACGACACCTATGACCACGACAGACGACGACACCGAGGCAGAATCGGGTTCACGAGAGAGCGACACGTCGGGAAGCGACCCGCTGCCAGTGCGCTACGTCGACATCGAGCGGGCGCGAGAGCGTCTCGACGACGACACGGTCGTCAAGCAGACGCCGGTGGAAAAGAGCACGTCGCTCGGTGCGCTCGTCGACGCCGAGGTCTACCTGAAGATGGAGCACCTCCAGTGGACGGGGTCGTTCAAGACCCGGGGGGCGTATAACAAAATTAGCCAAGACGTCGCCGACGGCGTCACCGAGTTCGTCGCGGCCAGCGCCGGCAACCACGCCCAGGGCGTCGCGCTCGCGGCGACGAAGTGCGGCGCGGACTCGACGATCTACATGCCCGAGGACGCCCCGCAGGCGAAAGTCGACGCCACCAGAAGCTACGGCGCGACGGTCGAACTGGTCGGCAGGGACTTCCAAGAGACGATGTCGCACGCTCAGTCCGCGGTCGAGGGGACCGACGCCGAGTTCGTCCACGCCTACGACGACACCGACATCATCGCCGGACAGGGGACGCTCGGCACGGAGATGTATCACGACCGGCCGGACGCCGACACCGTGATCGTGCCGATCGGCGGCGGCGGCCTGATAAGCGGCGTCTCGACGGCGATCAAGCACCTCTCGCCGGAGACTCGCGTCGTCGGCGTGCAGGCGACCGGCGCGGAGACGGTCCACGAGAGCCTCGACAAGGGCTTTCCGGTCACGCTCGACGCGGTCGACACCATCGCCGACGGCATCGCGACGGGCGGCATCTCCGAGGCGACGCTCTCGATCATCCGGGCGAACGTCGACGAGGTCGTCACCGTCACCGACACCGAGATCGCGCGGGCGATCCTCTTTCTGATGGAGCGCGCGAAGCAGGTCGTCGAGGGCGCGGGCGCGGCCTCCGTGGCGGCGCTGATGGGCGACGATCTCGACGTCGCCGGCGAGACGGTGATGCCGCTGCTCTGCGGCGGCAACCTCGATATGACACAGCTACAGACCGTCGTGGAGCACGCGCTGACCCAGCGGAAACAGCGGATCCGCCTGCGCGTCCGGATCGACGACCGCCCGGGGAAGATGGCCGAGATCTCGGGGATCATCGCCGCGCAGGAGGCGAACATCCACGACGTCCGCCACGACCGCTCCGTCGAGGATCTGGAGGTCGGTGAGGCGTACCTCGTCTTCACGGTCGAGACGAGCGGCGCCGAACACGCCGACGCCATCGTCGACGCGATCGAGGCCGAAGGCTACAGCGTCGAGGACGTGACGCGGGCGGCGGAGTAGTCCGACGGGCGGTTCGCCCCGAGGCCGGCGAGCGAAGACGTGCAAACGGTAGTCTTTGTTGGGGCGGGAACTCCCGACCCCGTTATAAGCGGGTTATACCCTTAAGATCCAGAACGATACGGTTACGCGTCTTCCATTCGGTTGTATGCCACGGAGAACCCGTCCCGACACTCGAGACAGAGCGACTGAACCGGAGTTCTACCTCCCCGCCGGGACCGGCCCGTCGTTCCCGAGCGAGCGGGTCGAGCGTATCTGGGCGATGCTCTTCAACCACCGCGTTGGACCAGGGAAGTAGATCTCCGATGTCGGGATACCAACACCATCCGAACCACCCCAGTGTCGATCAATCGGATCGTACCGTTCCCAGAAACCTTCGCCAAACGGGCGACGCGGACGTTGACCTCCTGACCTCTACCCGGGTCCGGAAGTCGCCGTTTTGGCACCTCTCGGTCGAGGAGGGATGTAGGCAGGCGACGGTCTACAACCATATGTACCACCCGCGCGGGTACATCGACCCCGAAGAGGGGGGATTGGAAGCCGAGTACGAACTGCTGGTCAACGACGTAACGCTGATGGACGTCGCGGTCGAGCGCCAGATTCGCGTCGCGGGGCCTGACGCCGAGGCGTTCGTGAACTACGTCATCACGCGAGACGCGACCGACATCGAGACGATGCGTGGCAAGTACGCCATCTGCTGCAATCAGGACGGCGGCATCCTCAACGACTTCGTCCTGTTGCGACCCGACGACGACGAGTTCTGGTTCTCCATCGCTGACGCCGACCTGCTGCAGTGGCTGCAAGGGGTCACAGTCAGAACTGACTTCGAGGTCGACATCAGCGAGATCGACGTCTCGCCGATGCAGATTCAGGGACCGAAATCGCCCGACGTGATGGAGTCGCTCATCGGCGACGCGGTCGAGGACGTCCCGTACTACGGACTGTTGGAAGCGACGGTCGACGGCGTCCCGGTGCTGGTGAGCCAGACGGGCTTCTCCGGGGAGGAGGGATTCGAGATATACGTCCGCGAGGCGACCAAGAACGCCGAAGCAGTGTGGAATCCGGTGCTCGAAACGGTCAAAGCCCACGGCGGTGCCGTGACGGGGATATCCCATCAACGACGCATCGCCGCCGGAATCCTGTCGTTGGGGCAGGACATGGACCACGAGACGTCGCCGTTCCAAGTCAATCTCGGCTATCAGGTGCCCGACGACAAGGACGCGGACTACGTCGGCAAAGCCGAGCTCGAACGCCAGAAGGAAGCCATCGAGAACGGTGCGTTCCCGTTCACTCACAAACTGGTCGGCCTGAAGATGGCAGGCGAACCCATCCGGGACTACGCGCCGGACTTCTGGCTCGTCTCGGACCCGGAGACCGGCGACGAATGCGGGTACCTGACGTCGGCGTGGTGGAACCCGGACCTCGAGACCAACATCGGCCTCGGATACGTGCCGGCGGCGAAACTGCAGGCCGCGACCGACGTTCCGCTCGACGACTCGATATACGACGCCGACGTCGACGCGGAGTTCGAGGTACACCTCCCGGAGGAGTACGGCGAGACGCCGGGTGAACCCGTATATGCCACGGTGGCGACGGTCCCGTTCAAAGAGTCAGTCAACCCCAGCGCTCGCGAACAGGCCAAGATTCACGCCAGAGACGATATGGACAATTGAGAGTCGGTTCAGCGAACGAGAGCGGTGAGATACTCACTGAGCTGTCATCGACCCACGTACTGAAGTCACGGGCTTCCGCCTTGCACCTCTGAGGGGGTTCTATCGTCCTTCGAGAATGAAAACCGACGGGACCGCCCGCTACTCGCTGTGGCCGCGGTCGTCCAGTTTTTCGCTGACCGCCGGGATGACTTCGTGGAGGTCGCCGATGACCGCCCAGTCGGCCTTCTGGATGATCGCGGCCTCCGGATCGGTGTTCACCGCGAGGATGTTCTCGGCGCCCTTGCAGCCCACCATGTGCTGGACGGCCCCGCTGATGCCGGCCGCGATGTAGATCTCGGGCGAGATCTTCGCGCCGGTCTGTCCGATCTGGTCGTCGTGGGGGCGCCAGCCCTCGTTGACGGCGGCGCGGGAGGACCCGACCGCGGCGTTGGGGATCCGCTCTGCGAGTTCCTCGAGCGCGGAGTAGTCGCCGTCGGTGCCGCGCCCGCCGCCGACGACGACGCGGGCCTCGCCCAGCGGGACCCCCTCGACGTCGGACTCCTCGACGCGGGTGAGTCGGACGCGCAGATCTCCGTCTTGGACGTCCGGCGCGAACGCGCTGACGTCGGCCGCGCCGTCGCCGGTCTCGGCGGAAACACCGTCACTGCGCTCCGCTCGTGGCGAGCCTCCGCTCGCTTCGCTCGCGGAGATCTCGTTGGGCGCGACCGTCAGCAGGTTCGTGTCGGCGGTGAGCCGCGCGTGTTCGATGAGCGTGCCGCCCCAGCGCTGGCGGGTGATCTCGTAGGAATCGCCGACCTCGACGTCTGTGACCTCGGCGGCCATCGTCTCGTTGAGCTTCGCGGCGGCGTGTGCGAGCACCTCCGCGCCGCGGTCGGTGCCGGGCGCGACGACTGCTTCGGTGCCGGTCTCCTCGGCGCACTGGACGACCGCGCGGCCGTACGCCTCCGGCGCGTAGTCGACGAGGTCGTCGCCCTCGACGACGCGGACCGTCTCGGCGCCGTACGCGCCGACCTGTTCGGCGACGCCCTCGGCGCCGGCGCCGAAGGCGACCGCCTCGAGCGGTTCGCCGGTCTGTGCGGCGACGTCGCGAGCGAGCGTCAGCGCCTGCAGCGACACGTCATCGACGTCGCCGCCGTCGTGTTCGACGAGTGCGAGCACCATCTCAGAGCACCTCCAGTTCCTCGAGGACGTCGACGACGTCGGCCGCCGCCTCGGGGCTCTCACCGAGGACTTCGGCCGGGCTGTCGTCCGTTTCGGGGACTTCGAGTTCCACGAGTTCGAGGCCGTCCTCGCGGGGGTCGGGCTCGGTTCGGGCGACCGACGCCTTCCGCGCCTGCATCTTCGCGCGCATCGACGGATAGCGCGGCTCGTTCAGGCCCTCCTTGACGGTGACCACGGCCGGCAGCTCGATCTCGTAGACCTCCGATCCGCCGGGAATCTCCCGTTTCGCGACGGCCGTGGAGCCGTCGACCGCGAACTCCTTGATCCCCGTGACGCAGGGCAGGCCGAGCTCTTCGGCGACGCGGACGCCCACCTGGTGGTTGGCGCTGTCGGCCGATTCGTTGCCGAACAACAGGAGGTCGAAGTCGGCCTCGCTCCCGGCGACGGCGTCGGCGATGGCCGTCGCGGTGGCGGCCGGACCCCACTCCTCGCCGTCGGTTTCGAGCAGCATCCCGTCGTCGGCACCCATTGCGATGGCCTCGCGGACCTGCTCTGTGGCGTCTTTCTCGCCGAGCGTGAGCGCGGTGACGTTGCCGCCGTGCTCTTCGACCAGCTGGACGGCCTCCTCGACCGCGCACTCCTCGTGCGGGCTGAAGGTGAACCCCAGCGCGCTGGTGTCGATGGCTTGCTTGTCCTCGGTCAGTACGACCCTCGCGCCCGTTTCCGGCACGCGCTTGATGGCTGTGAGTATCTCCATAGTCAGCGCTCCTGTCCCGTCATGGTCAGTACTCGTTTCGGTACAGCCGGTCGTTGTCGGGGTCGAAGACGCCGCCGCTGCCGACGACCTCGACCTCGACGGGGTAGTGCTGTCCGAAGTACTCGACCTGCAGTGTTTCGCCCTCGTTCGCGTACTCCTGCGGCAGGTACGAGAGCAGGAGGTGCTTGCCGACCGAGGGGCCGGTGCCGGCGGACGTGACGTAGGAGCGGCGGCCGTCCGCGTCGACGAGGACGTCTCCGTCGCCGTCGAGGACGGGTTCGCCGCCGGTCATAAACCGCCGCTCGCCGCCGTCGGGCGCGTGATCCGCGACCGACAGCGTACACAGCGTCGCGGCGTTCTCCTCGTCGATGCCGGCGGCGTAGGCCTCCTTCCCGATGAAGTCGGCGTCCTTGACGCCGTGGAACGTCAGCCCGGCCTCCGCCGGGGTGTAGTCGATCTCCAGTTCCGCGCCCATCAGGCGGTAACCCTTCTCCATCCGACCGGTCTCGCCGTAGACGCCCGTACCGATCGGGCGGACGTCGAACTCCTTGCCGGCCTCGTAGATCGTGTCCCAGAGGCGCTGGCCGCGGTCCATCGGCGCGTAGATCTCCCAGCCGAACTCGCCGACGTAGGAGATGCGGAACGCCTTGGCGTTGACCGGGCCGATAGTGACGTCTTTCATCTCCGCGAAGTCGAAGGAGTCGGACGTCATCGGCTCCTCGGAGATGGAGTCCATCAGCTTCTCCGCGTTCGGCCCCCAGACGCCGAGGGTACAAAGCTCAGAGGAGCGACCGATGAGTTCGGCGTCGCCTTCCAGCTTCCCGCCGAACCACGTCTTGTCCTGTCCGGCGTGGCCGCCGCCGGTGATGACGCGGTAGTGGTTCTCGCCGAGCCGGGCGACCGTCAGGTCGGCGACGAAGCCGGCGTTCGGCGCGAGCACCGGCGTGTACACCGAGTCGTTCACGTCGAGGTCCATCGACGCGACGCAGAGTCGCTCCATGTTCTCGTAGGCGTCGCTGCCGATGATGTCGAAGATACCGAAGCCGGTGTCGCCGATCATCCCGCCGTTGTTCCGCAGGTGCAGGTGCTCGGCGAGGACGATCGGCGACCACCAGCGGCTGTCCCACTCGTTGGGTCTTCGGAGGTCCGCGATCTGGTCCTCGTACGTCTCGAGGAGGTCCGCGTTCGATTCGTACCAGCGGGGACGCTCCCAGCCGCCCGCCTCGAAGAACTCCGCGTCGAGGTCCTCCTGACGGTTGTAGAACGCGCTGGTCCGGAGCGGCCGCGTCGACTGCCACTGCTCGCGCGGATGGACGATGCCGTAGATCTTCTGATAGCCCTCGTGGGCGCGGCTCTTGACGAACTCCTCCGTCTCGCCGTACTCGTCGAAGCGGGCGACGTGGTCGTGGGCGACGATGTCGATGTCGGGGTGGCCCTGCGTCATCCACTTCGAGACCTCCCGGGCGATGGCGGGCGCCTCCTTGATCCAGATGGCGGCGCACGACCAGAGACCGTCGACCTCCGGGATCGGACCGAGAAGCGGGTGGCCGTCGGGCGTCACCGACAGGAGGCCGTCGATGGAGTGGCGGACGCCGGCGCCCGGGTCGTCGAGGACCTCGGGGATGATCTCGAGGGCGTGCTCCATAGACTTCTCGAAGGCGTCCTCCGTGAGCGGCGGCTGCGTCGGCGACAGCGGCGACTCCTCGATGGAGGGGACGTCCTCGACGTCCCAGAGGATGGGCCGGTGCTCGTAAGAGCCCACCTCGATGTCGTTTCCGTGCTGTCGCTCGTACATCTGGGTGTCCATGTCCCGGATGACGGGGTAGTTGATCTCGCCCTCGCCGTCCTCGAAGCGCTCGATCGGACCGACAGACACCATCTGGTGGACCGCCGGCGTCAGCGGGATGTCGACGCCCGCCATATCGGCGATCTTCGGGCTCCACAGCCCCGCGGCGATGATGACCTCGTCGGCCTCGACGGTTCCCTTGTCGGTCTCGACGGCGCTTATTTCGCCGCCCTCAACGTGGATGTCGGTGACCTCCGTGTTCGCTGCGGTCCGGAGCGCGTTCTTCTCTTTGGCCTGCTGGCGATACAGCTCTCCGGCGCGGAGCGGGTCGCAGGTGCCCGCGCCCTTGCTGTAGAAGCCGCCTTTGATGATGTCGGTGTTGACGTACGGCACCAGCTCCTCGACCTCTTCGGGCGTGAGGAGCTCCGCCTCCTCGCCGAAGGACTTCGCGGAGACGACCCGTCGCTTGAGTTCCGCCATCCGCTCTTCGGTGCGGGCGACCTCGATCCCGCCGGAGTTGGTGAACGTATCGAACTCTCGATATATGTCCCGGCTGTCCGACGTCAGCTGGGTCATGTCCTTGCTGTGTTCCACCGGGAAGATGAAGTTCGACGCGTGGCCGGTGGAGCCGCCAGGGTCCGAGAGCGGTCCCTTGTCGATCAGGAGGATATCGTCGCGGCCCCGCTCGGCCAACTCTCCCGCGAGGGAACTGCCGACGATACCCGCTCCGATGATGACTGTGCCTGCGGACGATGGAAATTCGTTCCTGCTCATTGAAGATCAGCCTCGGTTCGTACAGTGGCACCTGACCCCATACGACATTGGTATTACATAGCCAACGATAATTAACCACACCCTTACCAGTGAACCCTATTTTGAGGCCCGCGCTACGCGCGATGCCCGGCCGTCCGAGACCGGACCGCGTCGATGACTATAGTAGCGTTTGCAAGTGTTCACGCATCTGATGGCACGACTGCGTGCGATCGAATGCGCAATCAGTTGCAAACGCTACTATAGGGGCTTCGTCACCGACACGTGATGGTCTCGTCACCGAGGCGTCAGCGTACAGACGCGGGGCACCCCTCGTTCACAGGAAGAGAAAGAGCAGAAACGGGAGCACGAACAGGAGTGCGAACAGTGCGAGTAGGTCGAGGCCGTAGCTGAGAACGGTCGCGACGCCGGCGGTCCACGCGGGGTGGTCGAACTGGGCTGGGACGTTCATACGTCGGGAAGGTCCCGCCACGGAGGTAGGTTTTTCGGCGACGGCTCGAACGAGACCGACCCAACGGGGAGCGGCGGAATGGCCTGTACCAAGCTTTATGATCATATTGGAGAAATCACTACCGTGATGGTCGCTGAAGGAGCCACAACGAGACCAACATTCTGGCGTATCAGCCACATCGGCGAGATCGTCTTCTACCTGCTCGCCGTTCTAACGATCCTGATATTCGCATACGGGGTGTACAGAAACGTCCAACGCTACACCGAGGGGCAGAAAGACTGGTTCGACAGGCTGGACGACCTGCCGAGCCGCGTCGTCTCCGCCGCCGGTATCGTCCTCTCGAACCGGAAGCTCTTCGACCGCGACACGGTCGGCGGGCTGATGCACGCGTTCATCCTGTGGGGCTTTCTCACGCTCTTTATCGGGACCACGATCCTCGCGATCGACATGGACGTCTACCGGCCGATCACGGGGGCGATGGGCGCCGAGCAGTCCTTCTTCGTCGGCGACTTCTACCTCTCGTACTCGCTGGTGATGGATGCGATGGGCCTGCTGTTCGTCGTCGGCGTCGGCGTCGCGCTGTACCGGCGCTACGCCGCGCGGAAGTGGCGGCTGTGGGGCAAACACACCAGCCTCGAAGACGACTTCTTCATCTGGGCGCTGTTCCTCCTCGGCGTCGGCGGTTACCTCACAGAGGGCGTCCGCATCCTCGGCACCGGCTTCCCGGACTTCGAGACGGTGAGCTTCGTCGGGTGGTTCGTCGCTGACGTGTTGGCCCTCGCCGGCGTGAGCGAGTCGCTGGCGGCGGCGATCTACCCCGTCGTCTGGTGGTCGCACTCGCTTCTCGCGCTCGCGTTCGTGGCGGCGGTCCCGTACGGGAAGCCGTTCCACATGCTCTCGTCGTACGCCAACATCGTCACGCGCGACGAGAAGGCCGGCAAGCGGTTGCCGGGCGTGCCCTCCGATCTCGACGCCGACACCGGCGCAGAGAGCATCAACGACTTCACTTGGAAGGAGATCCTCGATCAGGACGCTTGCACCAAGTGCGGTCGCTGTTCGTCGGCGTGCCCGGCGGAGTCGTCCGGGCGTCCGCTCGACCCGCGGGACGTGATCCTCGATCTGAAACAGTACCGAACGGAACTGGACGCGGGCGAGACAGAGGAGATCGACATCGTCGCCGACGGCGGCGAGAGCGTCATCGCCGCGGAGACGATGGAGTCGTGTATGGCCTGTATGGCCTGTATGGACGCCTGTCCGGTGGACATCGAGCACCTGAAGTCGTTCACCCGGATGAACCGGCAGCTCACCGATCAGGGCGACGTCGACTCGAACGTCCAAGACACGTTCGACAACATTATGACAATGGGCAACACGTTCGGCGACCGGCCGGACGCCCGCGCCGACTGGGCCGACGAGCTCGACTTCGACGTCCCGGACGCCCGGGAGACGGAGGTCGAGTACCTCTGGTACGTCGGCGATTACCCGAGCTACGACGAGCGGAACAAGAAGGTCGCCCGCTCGTTGGCGAAGCTTCTCGAACGCGCAGACGTCGAGTACGGCATCCTCTTCGAAGACGAGAAATACGACGGGAACGACATCCGCCGCCTCGGCGAGGAGTTCCTCTACGTCGACCTCGCGGGCTACCACGTCGAGCGCTTCGAGGAGGTCGACCCCGAGAAGATCATCTGCACGGACCCCCACTCGTACAACACGTTCAAAAACGAGTACCCGGAGGTCGAGTACGCCGAGTTCGCCGACGAACCGCTCTTGGACTTCGAGTTCGACGGCGAGTGGAACGCGGACGGAGAGATCGAGGTCCTGCACTGGACGCAGGCCGTCGAGGAACTCGTCGAGGCGGACAGACTCGGCCTCCGCGGCGACGAACTCGACTACACGGTCACCTACCACGACCCGTGTCACCTCGGCCGGTATAACGACGAGTACGAGGCGCCGCGAGAGCTCATCCGAGCGACTGGCGCGACGCTCGCAGAGATGCCCCGCAACCGGAGCGAGTCGTTCTGCTGCGGCGGCGGCGGCGGCGGCCTCTGGATGGACCTCGAGGAGGAGTCGAAGCCGAGCGAAGAGCGGATGCGCGAGGCGCTCGAAGACACCGAGGCCGGCGGCGCCGTCGAGAAGTTCGTCGTTGCCTGCCCGATGTGTATGACGATGTACGAGGACGGCAGAAAGACCGGCGGTTACGAGGACGACATCGAGATCGTCGACGTCGCCGAACTGCTCGTCGAGGCCGTCGAGAGCGCTCCCAACGCGGGCGACGCGACCGCGACGGACGCGAGCAGTGCGGCCGGACAGGCCGACTGAGAGCGGGGTAGTGCTCACGCTGCGGTCAGTCGACTCGTTTCGGCTCGCCTCGGCCCGACTGGCTCGATGGTTGCGGGTATCGCCCCGCTGAACTCCGTTCCCGACACCCGTGTTCGGTAGCGCCGCGTGTCCCCGCCCCGAGCGGCCGCGACGACCCGTTCGACCTGTCGACCCCGCGGAAAGTTATTTGTCAACGCGTCACGTGGGTCAGCCTGGTTCGGAGCGATGTACGACCACATACTGATACCGTACGACGGGAGCGACGAGGCGAAAAAGGGTGCCAGACACGGGATCGAGCTCGCGGCCGCGCTCGATGCGAGCGTGCACGCGCTGTACGTCATCGATCTCCCCGGCGCGCCGCGGGCGCTGGCGCTGCGCGACGACGAGGAGGAGATGCGAGAGGAGTACCGGGCATACGGGGACGAGATACTCGACAATCTCGGCGAGCTCGCCGCCGAACACGGCGTCGAGTACACGACAGCGATGCGGACTGGTGCACCGAGCGAGGAGATAGTCGACTACGCCAAAGACGAGGGAATGGACGCCATCGTGATGGGATCGGCCTATCGCGGAACGATCGGGGGGCTGCTCGGCGGAACGATGGACAAAGTGGTGCGGACCGCCACGGTTCCGGTCATCACACAGCGGATGCGTATGGAGGAGCGCTGATAACGGTTGTGCTCGTCTCGTACCGGCGATCACCCGCTCCGGTGACGGCGGTCACCGGGACACAGCGAGAACAATCAGTATGAGCGCGGGACGGGTGCGAGCGAGTCGGGACCTGCGTTCCGACACGCTGCGTTCGCACGCCTTCGCTGAGTCGCTCGTCTGAATGGGACGACCGGATGAGTCTCCCGGCTGCGACCGCTACGATAACCATTTCTCTCGGAGGTAGATGACGAGGCTGGCACAGAGGAACGTCACGCCGGCCGCGGAGTAGTTGGCCGCGGCCATCGAGAGGAGCGCGACGGCGAAGAGCGCGACCACCAAGACCGCGGCCGCGGTCGCGAGATAGTTCGGCATACGTAATGTGGCCCGCGTGAATCAGTATAGTTCTGTCGTCGACTGGGGGTATCGCCCGCACAGCGGCTAGTAACTGTGTCTGAACTCCCAGTGGTAGCGACACGCGTGACAGGTCGCCCACTCGGGGACGTCGATCCGGTTCGGGTGGCGGTTCCCGTGCTCCATCGCCGATCCGCAGACCGGACAGCGGAAGCGGCGGAACTCCAGCGCTGCGAACTCCTCGTACGAGTGCGTGGCGACGCAACGGGGGCAGTCGATGTCGTCGTAGGGATGTCGATGGTAGAGGTCGCTGCCGCAGCGCGAACACCGAAGCAGCGCGGGCGGCCGAGACCCCCATCCGACGTCGCCGTCGATGGTCGTCGTCCCGGTCTCCGGAATCGACAGCGTGAATCCCACGCTATCGGGGTTCGATCGGAGCGGCGCGACGATCCGCTCGAGGATCCACCCGAGCCACCGAACCACAAGACGTATTCGATCTATCACGATGGGGGAGACGGACCGTTCCTATGTTAATTCACCGCGAAAGCTCCGCATATTTGCCGCAAATGTGAGTAAATACCACTATAAAATTTACTCGGAAACGGGGACAGATGGGCGTCTCAGTCCCTAATCGGTGAATATTGCCCAAGTTTTATTATATCTCAACGATTGATAGTGTACGAGGTTGTGTAACACTCCCCTTGGGAGTAGCCCAACCGACGGCGCCCGACGGTGGGTCGGCCACTGTCAGCACAGTCCGATAACGAGCTGAGCGGGGAACACAGACCGATGCAGCGGGGAACAGGAACGTACCGTGACACTCGATTCGGAGAAACCTATGATCACGCACGAACGTAGCAGACTCGACACGGCGGAGGTACCGTATGTCAGATAGCGACACGACCGGCGAGATGTCCGACGGGCTCCAAGTGGAGCTGTTCCATCCGGAGTCCGATCGCGAGCCGGGCGACACCAACATTCAACGGTTCGGGTTCGACATCCACCCGATCGTCTTCCCGGTCGCACTGCTTTTGATCGCGGTGTTCATCGCCGTCACGATCCTCCTCGGAGACCAAGCAGCGGAGGCGTATTCGGCGGTCCGTGGCTTCTTCGAGGGCAACTTCGGCTGGTTCTACCTGCTCGCGGTGAACATCTTCATCGTGACGATACTGTATTTCGCCCTCGGCAAGTTCGGGACGATCCGGATCGGGGGCGTCGAGGCGGAAAAGGAATTCAGTGACTTCGCGTGGATGGCGATGCTGTTCAGCGCCGGGATGGGTATCGGCCTGATGTTCTTCAGCGTCTCCGAGCCGCTGTATTACGTCTCGAACGTGCCGGGGTTCTTCGGCGCCGAGGCGGGGACGGGGGCAGCGGGCGTCGCGGCGATGACGCAGACGTTCTTCCACTGGGGCTTCCACCCGTGGGCCATCTACGGGCTCGTCGGCCTCGGCCTGGCGTTCTTCTCGTTCAACCGCGGACTCCCGCTGACGTTCCGTTCGATCTTCTGGCCGCTGCTCGGCGAGCGGATCTACGGCTGGCCGGGTCACGTCATCGACCTCGTGACGGTGTTCGCGACGCTGTTCGGCCTCGCGACCTCGCTCGGCCTCGGTGTCGCGCAGGTCAACACCGGTCTCTCGTACGTCCTCGGCGATATGCTGGGACTCGTGAGCATCCCGACCGGGACGATGCCGCAGGTGGCGCTGATCGCCGGCATCACCGCCATCGCGACGCTGTCGGTCGCGGCCGGGTTGGAGGGCGGCGTCAAGCGTCTGAGCACGATAAACCTCTATTTGATGCTCATCCTGCTCGGATTCCTCCTCATCGTCGGCCCCACGCTCTACATCTTCGGCGCGTGGGTCGAGGGACTCGGCGCGTACTTCGGAAACCTCCTCTCGCTGTCGTTCTTCACCGGGACGCTCGGTGAGGGGGCGGCAACCGTCGGCGCGTGGACGGTGTTCTACTGGGCGTGGTGGATCGCGTGGTCGCCCTTCGTCGGGATGTTCATCGCGCGTATCTCGAAGGGCCGTACGGTCCGCGAGTTCGTGATGGGCGTGCTGTTCCTCCCGTCGCTGTTCTCGACGCTCTGGCTCGCCGCCTTCGGCGGCAGCGCGCTGCAGAACACGCTCGTCGGTAACGGCGCGGTCCTCGCGACCTACAACGACGTCGGCCAGACGGTCGCGATGTTCGCGATGCTGGAGCAGTTCCCGCTGGGAGCCATCTCCGGGCTGCTCGCGACGCTTCTGGTGATCACCTTCTTCGTCACGTCCTCGGACTCGGGCTCGCTGGTCATCGACCACCTGACCTCCGGCGGCAAGCACGACGTGCCGAAGGCCCAGCGCATCTTCTGGGCGGTCACCGAGGGCGCGGTCGCCGCCGTGCTGCTCATCGGCGGCGGTCTCGGCGCGCTGCAGACGGCTGCGATCGCGACCGGGTTCCCGTTCGCGATCATACTGGTCCTGATGTGCTACACGGTGTATCAGGGGCTCCAGAACGAACACGAGATCCTATCCTCAGAGCAGTTCGCAGAGCGCATCCAAGACCTCACTGATCAGGACGAAATCGATGTGGTCACTTCGGGCAGAGAGACCGTCACGGAGGTCAGAGGCGGCGAAACGGAGGGCAGCGACTGACGGCGAACCGCCTCTTACTCGGCTCCGCTTTTCTCCGGCCGCCTCCGGTCACAGTCGTGTTCTGTTCGGTGGCGGCTCTTTCGCCCGCTCAATAGTATTTCCACTCGTCCTCGTCGTCGCCGTCTCCGCGCCGCCGTTCGACCCCGTTTTCCTCGACGTCCGTCTCGTCGGGCCACCGGATGCCGTCGCCGGTGAGGCTCTGGTACGCGAACGCGCCGAGCGCGAGGAGGAACACGAACAAAAGCAGCGTGCCGGCGAGCGTCACGAGGTCCCCGAGCGTATCGAAGGGGAGCTGCAAGACGCCGACCGGGAGGTGGACTGGGACCATACGCGAGGATACGCACCGGATCCCTATCATACGGTCGGTCTGAGAGACTCAATCGGATCGTATCGCTCCAACGGACCGTCTCAGTGTTCGTCGACCCGCCGTTCGGCGGCGTCGGCGTGGATCCACCGCCTGACCGGCCCGCCGATTCCGACGGCCGCGATGCCGAACCACACGGCAACCCCGGCGACGAGCGGGAGCACCAGCACCGCGATGGCACCGACCAGCCCGACGCCGAGAAGTCCCACCCACGGATCGCCGAACCCCGTCAATTCGGCGAGCCACGCCCCCACGACGACGTAGCCGACCCCGGCGAGCGCGAGCAGCCCGCCGCCGAGGACGGCGGCGCCGAGAACCGTGAGCGCCGGTGCGCCGACGCCCAGCCTGAACAGCTGTGTGTAGCCGTACGCGATGAGGAAACTGACGAGACCGTACGCGAGCATGCCGTAGACCGCAGACAGCGGCAGGCTCGCCGTCGACGCGTCGACCGCGGCCGGAAGCCGACCGCCGTACCGGTAGATCACCGCCCCGCCGAAAACCGTGCTGGCGAGAAACGCACCCAGCGCTTTGATCGGCGCCGGGAGATCGAGCACGGCCGACGGGTCGACCGTTTGCAGCGGCAGCGACGCCAGCAGCGGTACCGGCGCGTGGAGAGCGGGACTGACACCTGTGAGTTGGACGGCCGAGAGCACGGCCGGTGCTTGCACACCGGGGTGTGAAAGTGTACCGGCGAACCCGGTCCCGTCGAAGGGGGCCGCTACGGCTCGCGGTCGACGCGGCCGACGGCGGTGCGAACGACCGCGGCGTTCTCGGCCACGTCGTGGACGCGGACGACGGCCGCGCCGCGGTCCGCGGCGATCGCCGTCCCCGCCAGCGTCGGACTCAGCCGTCCGTCGTCCGCCGCGTCGACGGCGCTGAACATCGACTTCCGGGAGTGGCCGATCAGGACGGGACAGCCGAGCGCGGTGAACTCGTGCGCGCGGTCGATCAGCTCGAACGACTCGGCGGGGGATTTGCCGAACCCGCAGCCGGGATCGACGACGATCCGGTGGCGGGGGATGCCCGCTCGCTCGGCTCGGATGAGCTGCTCAGAGAGCTCGGTCATCACGTCCTCGACGACGTCGTCGTAGACGGGATCGCTGTTCGGGTCGACGGGCACGGAGACGCTGTGCATCAGCACGAGCGAGGCGCCGTGGTCGGCCACGACGAAGGGCATCGCCGGGTCCGCGAGCCCGGAAACGTCGTTGACGATGTCGGCGCCGGCCTCGAGGGCCGCGTCGGCGACGGCCGCCTTCCGGGTGTCGATCGAGATCGGGACGCCGAGGTCGTCGATCGCCTCGATCACCGGGACCACGCGGTCGATCTCGTCGTCGGCCGAGACCGGCTCTGCGCCGGGGCGGGTGCTCTCGCCGCCGACGTCGATGATGTCGGCGCCGGCGTCGACCATCGCCGCCGCCCGTTCGAGCGCGGCCTCGGACGCCGCGTACTCGCCGCCGTCGTGGAAGCTGTCCGGCGTGACGTTGAGAATGCCCATCACCGCCGTCCCGTCGTCGACGACTGGCCCGAGTCCCGCCTCGCGCGGCGGGTCGACGGGGTCCAGTTGGTCCCGGAGCTGCGTCGCGACGCGGCGCAGCCCTCTTCCCTCCGAGGCAAGGTCGTCCGCGAGCGACCGGAGCTGTTCGGTCGTCCCCGCGAGCACCGTCGCGACCAGCTTCTCCGGGCTCCCGGCGGTCGAGCGCCGGCACTGTCCGCCGCGTTCCGCGAGGAGTTCCGCGACGCGCTCGGCCTGCCCCGGCCGGAGGTAGGTGCGGAAGAACCGCCGGTCGACGGCCTCCACGCCGCGGCCGCCGTCGTGAGTCGCCGGCCGATCCGCCGATCCCGCGGCCGCGACGTCGGCCGACGACTCCTCGAACGCCGCGCCGACGAAGGACGCCCTCGTGTGCGACGCGCGCGTCCTGGCGGTCGGGACGAGGCGTCGCGTCCAGCGGTCACGCGCCTCCGCGACGGCGTACAGCGAGCCGGTCACGAGGACGAAATCGTCCGGGCCGGCCGATTCGACGGCGCGTTCCGTGGCCTCCGGGACCGACGGAACCGCCTGCGTGGCGTCGGCGTAGTCACCGAGCGCCGACGCCAGCGTGTCGGCGTCGACGGCCCGATCGAGCTCCGGTCGCGTCGCGTACGCCGTCGCGATCGGCGGCAGCGAGGCGAGCATCTCGTCGTAGTCCTTGTCCGACATCGCCGCGAAGACGAGGTGGAGGTCCTCGTACTCGTACCGCCCGAGGAGGTCCGACAGCGTCGCCGTCGCGCCGGGGTTGTGCGAGCCGTCGAGGACGGTCATCGGCTCGGTCGACATGATCTCGAATCGGCCGGGCCACGTCACCGCGCGGAGCCCGTCGGCGATGGTCTGGGGGTCGACGTCGACGACCTGGCGCGCGAGCGTCGCCGCGACGCCGGCGTTCGTCGCCTGATGCGCGCCGAGAAGCGGCAGCTTCGTCTCCACGGCCCAGTCGGGGCCGGTGATCGAAACCTCGCTCTCGACCGTGGAGTGCATCCCCGACTCGACCGCGACGACGTCGGGCGCGCCCTCGCCGGGACCGACGGCGATCACGTCCGTCACCTCGCGGATCGCGGCCAGCGCCGGGCCGTCCGCCCCCGTCACCAGCGGACCGTTCCGCGGGGCGACCTGCGCTTTGTCCCGAGCGATCTCCTCGACGGTATCGCCGAGGAGCTCCGTGTGTTCGAGACTCACGCTCGTGACCGCACTGGCGACCGGGTCGACGGCGCTCGTCGCGTCGTAGCGGCCGCCGATCCCGACCTCGAGCACCGCCACGTCGACGTCCATCTCGCTGAAGTGCCGGAGCGCGGTCGCCGTGAGGACCTCGAAGTGCGTCGGCTCGTCGTCGTCCTCGCGGAGACGGTCGATACAGGGCGTGAGCTCCTCGGCGTACTGCGCGATCTGCGATTTCGCCACGGGTCGACCGTCGACGCGCACCTGCTCGCGGAAGTCGTTGAGGCCGGGCGACGTGAAGAGGCCGACGCTCAGATCCGCCCGCCGGAGCACGCTCTCGAGCATCCGCGCCGTGCTCCCCTTGCCGTTCGAGCCGGCGATCTGGACGCAGTCGACGTCGAGGTGGGGATCGCCGAAGTGCGAGAGCATCCGCGCCGTCGTCTCGATACCGAGCTTCGGCCGACGCTGCTGAAACGAGGTGAGATAGTCGGCGGCCTCGTGGTACTTCATACCACGTATCGGCGGCGGTCGACTGATTAACCTATCGCAGCGGAGCGACGAGAAACCATCGGATATTCGAAACGATATGGTTGAAGGAAGGAACCGAATATTTCGGAACAAGATCAGCACTCGTCGGCACTGACCGGATCGAGGCAGAACCGACGGAGATGATCCTATTTCCGATATCAGCCCGGAAATACGTGGATATACCGCCCGGTATGCGGACTGTTTTCACTCCGAATACACCGAGAATAGTCCGAGCATTTCGGATCAAATATCACACCGGTGAACCGGCCCGAAACACGTCTTCTATCGCATCTTTCACTTTTTTCCGATACGCTTACGTGGTCCCCGCGGGACACCGACAGGTATGACGTCTTCAGACGAGAGCGGCGGGTTCCCGACGGACTACGAGATCGCGCAGTCGGCGGAGAAAGAACACGTCGTCGACGTGCTCGACTCGTGGGGGATCGGCGCGGACGACGTCGAACTGTACGGCGACTACAAGGCGAAACTGTCTCACGACGCCGTTGGCCGACTCCGCGACAACGCCGAGAACAACGAGGGCAACCTCGTGCTCGTAACGGGGATGACGCCGACGCCGATGGGCGAGGGCAAGACCGTGACCACGGTCGGTCTCGGTCAGACCCTCAACCACGTCGGCGAGGACGCGATGATCGCGATCCGCGAACCGTCGCTGGGGCCGGTCTTCGGCGTCAAGGGCGGCGCGGCCGGCGGCGGCTACTCGCAGGTGCTGCCGATGGAGGACATCAACCTCCACTTCACCGGCGACCTGCACGCGCTCACGTCGGCGCACAACCTCATCGCCGCGATGCTCGATGCGAAGATCTCCCAGAGCGACGAGTTCGACGTCGACATCAACGACGTGGCGTGGCCGCGAGCGATGGACATGAACGAGCGGGCGCTCCGCGACATCGTCATCGGTCTCGGCGGCAAGTCCGGCGGAACGCCCCGCGAGAGCCGGTTTCTGCTCACCGCGGCCTCCGAGCTGATGGCCGTGCTCTGTCTGGCCGAGGACCTCGCGGACCTCAAAGAGCGCATCGCGCGCATCATCGTCGCCTACGGAGAAGACGGCGAGGTGATTACCGTCGACGACATCGACGCGACCGGCCCGGCGACGATGCTCCTGAAGGACGCGATCAAGCCGAACCTCGTCCAGACCATCGAGGGCACGCCCGCGTTCGTCCACGGCGGCCCGTTCGCGAACATCGCCCACGGGACGAACTCGCTGATCGCCGACAAGACCGCGTTCGGGATGGGCGATTACCTCGTCACCGAGGCCGGCTTCGGCTCCGACCTCGGCGCGGAGAAGTTCATGAATATCGTCTGTCGGCTGGGCGATATGACGCCGAACGCGGTCGTGCTCGTCTCGACGGTCCGCGCGCTCAAGTACCACGGAATGGGGATGTGGCCGGCGGACCTCGACGCCGTGAAGGAGGCGGGCGTCGACGAGCTCGAGGCCGGCTTCGCGAACCTCGACAAGCACGTCAGGAACCTCCAGAAGTTCGGCGTCCCGGTCGTCGTCGCGCTCAACCGCTTCCCCGACGACTCCGACGAGGAGGTCCAGGCCGTCCTCGATCACTGCCGCGAGGACCTCGGCGTGCGCATCGCCGAGTCGAACGTCTTCGCCGAGGGCAGCGAGGGCGGCGTCGACCTCGCCGAGCACGTCATCGAGGCCGTCGAGGCGGGCGACGAGGACGACTTCGATCACCTCTACCCGGACGAGGCGTCGATCAAAGAGAAGATCGAGACGGTCGCCACGGAGGTCTACGGCGCCGACGGCGTCAACTACACCGGCAGCGTCGAGGACGACATCGAGCGGATGGAGGAGCTCGGATTCGACGACATGCCGGTCTGCCTCTCGAAGACGTTCCACTCGCTGAGCGACGATCCGAGCAAGAAGGGCGCGCCGACGGGATGGGAGCTCGAAGTCCGCGATCTGTACCCCTCCGCGGGCGCGGGCTTCCTCGTCGCACTCACCGGTGACGTGCTGGACATGCCCGGCCTGCCGGCCGTGCCCGCCGCCGCCGGGATGGACATCGACGCGGACGGCAACATCAGCGGCCTGTTCTGAGGTCAGTCGGTCGCGGCCCACTTCGGACCGACAGCCCGCTCTCGCTGTTTCGTTTCTCGATTACCGCGTGTCGCCGGCGAGCACCCAGAGCGCCCGATAGAGGTCCCAGAGGCTGCACCCACAGCGATCGGCGATCGAGCGGTAGCGTTCGAGATAGCGCTCGTACGTCGCGACCGTCGGCGGGTTCGGGTAGGGCGCGTCGAGGTCTTCGATGCCGTCGAACGCTCCGGCCTCGCGGAGCGCCGACCACTGGCGCTCGTCGACGACGACGTACCGCTCGGGATCGATGAACTGACAGAACGCCGACCCGACCTCCACGCCGACGCCGGACAGCGCCGTCAGATGCGAGAGCATCTCCGCGGCATCGTCCGCCTCGACGGCGGCCGAGATGGCGTCGTGTACCGCCTCGTAGTCGTTTTCGTCGTACGCGGCCTCGAGTTCGCGACGGTCGGCGTTCGGCATCGCACCGAGGAAGCGGCGGCCGTACCACTGGACGACCCACTCCGGGTCGCGCCAGCCGTAGTCCCCGCTCGCGAACAGCTTCGGGAGCAGTTCTACGTGTTCGGCTTCCACCGCCGACAGCGGCTGCACGTCGGGGTATTCGCTGATCCGGTCCTCGACGACCGCTGCGGTCAGCTCCATACCGAACGAAGTGGGTCAGTCGCCTCAACGCTTTCGTCCCGGTTCGTATCTCCCAACTGTTATTTTCGCCGCGGTCGGGCGATCGGTTACGCGAGCATTCCACAGCTTGTCAGAGAGGCAATATATCCGCCGCAACCCCTACGGCCGAATTGGGGGGTCAACGAATCGATCCGATCGTACGAAACCGGACGTTTCGAGCGCCGATCCGGTTCTCTCGGTATCCGGTGTGTGAGAAAGATTCATACTCGTGGCCGGGGTGGTTTACAAACGAGATGACCCATCACGCGGAGGCGCGAATTTATGTCGAGTGACGAACAAGATCCGGTGAAGACGATCTGTCCGTACTGTGGCGTCGGCTGCGGGATCCAGGTTCAGCCGGGCGAGGAGCCGGGGGATATGCGATTCATGCCCTGGGGCGACGCGCCTGTCAACGACGGCCGCGTCTGCATCAAGGGCGGCGCCGCGACGCAGGTCGTCGACCACGAGGACCGCCTGACGGACCCGCTCATCAAAGAGGACGGGGAGTTCCGCGAGGCCACGTGGGAGGAGGCCTACGAGCGGATCGTCGCCGAGATGGAGGAGATCCGCGAGGAGCACGGCCCCGACGCGATGGGCTTTTTCGGCTCCTCGAAGACGATGAACGAGGAGAACTACCTCCTCCAGAAGCTCGCTCGCCGGTACGGCACCAACAACGTCGACAACTGCACCCGGATGTGCCACGCCTCGACGGTCTGGGCGCTCCGGACGAGTCTCGGCGCGGGCGCGATGACCAACAGCATGGAGGACTTACAGGAGGAGGCCGACGTGCTGTGGATTCAGGGCGCGAACCCGGCCGAACAGCACCCCATCGCCAACAGCAACTACTTCCGGCAGGCCGTCCTCGACGGCGCGACCGTCATCCAAGTCGACCCCCACGCGAACAAGACGACGAGTTCCTTCGACATCGACGAGACGGACCGCCACCAGCACCTCCAGCTCAAACCCGGCACCGACATCCCGCTTTTGAACATCGTCCTCAAGACGGTGCTGGAGAACGACTGGGTCGACGAGGAGTTCGTCGAAGCGCGCACGGAGGGCATCGAGCACCTCCGGGAGACGCTCGAGGACTTCGACAAGGAGGCCGCCGCCGAGGAGTGCGGCGTCCCCCTCGAGGACATCGAACTCGCCGCGGAGAAGTACGCCACCGCCGACAACGCCGCCATCTTCACCGGAATGGGGATGAGCCAGCACACCTGCGGCGTGGACAACGTCCAAAACGAGATCAACCTCGCGCTCGCCACCGGTAACCTCGGTCGCCCCGGCACGGGCGTCAACCCGCTGCGCGGCCAGAACAACGTGCAGGGGACCTCAGACGTCGGCGCGATGCCGAACGTCCTGCCCGGCTACCAGCTCGTCGACGACGACGAGGCGCGCGAGAGCGTCGAGGCGGTCTGGGGCTTCGAGATCCCCGACGAGCCCGGGCTCACGAACGTCGAGATCACCCACAGCATCGGCGAGCAGATCCGGGGGATGTACGTGATGGGAGAGAACCCGGTGATGTCCGAGCCCAACGCCAACCACGTCGCCGACCTACTCGAGGAGTTGGGCTTCCTCGTCGTCCAGGACATCTTCATGACCGAGACCGCGGAGTACGCCGACGTCGTCCTGCCGGCGACGACGTGGGCCGAGCGCGGCGGCACCGTGACCAACACCGACCGGCGCGTCCAGCGGATGCGCGGGGTCCAGAAGGTCCACGAGAACACGAAGCACGACCTCGAGATCCTCTGTGAGGTCGGGACGCGGCTCTTCGACGAGGGCTTCTCCTTCGACACCCCAGAGGAGGTCTTCGAGGAGCTCCGGCAGGTCTGTCCGAGCTACCACGGGATGACTTACGACGCGCTGGGCGAGGAGGGCATCCACTGGCCCTGCTACGAGCCGGGTGACGAGGGCGATCAGTACCTCTATGCGGACGGCTTCGAAACCGAGAGCGGACTCGGCCACATCGAGGGCGTCACCCACCAGGAGCCCAAGGAGGTCCCCGACGACGAGTACCCGCTCGTGCTGACGACCGCGCGGCTCGAAGAGCACTACAACACCGGCACGATGAGCCGCCGTTCGCCGCGGCTCAACAAGCAGTACCCGGAGAACTTCGTCGACGTTCACCCGAACGACGCCGAGCGCTACGGCATCGAGGACGGCGAGGAGATCACCGTCACGTCCCGACGCGGCGAGATCACCGTCGAGGCGCACGTCACAGAGGACATCAAAGAGGGCGTCATCTGGACGACGCCGCACTTCGCGGCCGCCTCCGCGAACCGCCTCACGAACGACGTGCTCGACGACCGGGCGAAGATCCCCGAGTACAAGGCCGCCGCCGCCGAGATCGAAGTCAGCGTCGAAGGCTCCGACGCCGACGCGCCCGCGGACGACTGATCGTCGAGGAGCCGACGCCCCGACTCGCCACTCCCGTCTCCGCTAAGCGTGTGGGCCTGTTTGTTAGACCGGCAATTGGCGGATTTCACAGGGATGTAAGGAGGAAGCCCGCGACTTCAGTCGTGGGTCGATGACTGGATCTCGACGCCGCTGAACTCGAATCGCGCCCCACCGGATTCACTGTCAGTCAGCGTGACGTCCCACTCGTGTGCTTCAGCGAGCCGCTGCACGATGGCCAATCCGATCCCGGTTCCATCGGGGTCGGTCGAGTGTCCCGGCTCAAAAACCGCCTCCCGTTCGGTTTCAGGAATGCCTGGCCCGTCATCTTCGATGTATATCGCATCCTCGTCTGCCCGACCGACACGGACGGTAACGTCTTCGCCGCCGTGTTCGATGGCGTTCCGAAGCAGGTTCTCGCAGATGTGCCGTATCCGGTCTGGATCCGCACGGACCGTGACTTCCTCCTCAATCTCCAATGTGGCCGCGGAGGTGTCGACCACCTCCCAGCAGCTGCCAATCGCACTCACGACGTCGACCGGCTCCATATCCCCCACGCGGTCCCCGCTGCGTGCGAGCGTCAAGGTATCGTCAATGATCTCTCCCATCCGCTCCAATGCGGTCTGCAGCGGATCGAGATGTTCGATTTCGCACTTCTCTTCGAGGAGCGCGGCTCGGCCTTGAGCGACGTTCAACGGGTTCCGAAGATCGTGTGCGACGACGCTGGAAAACTCCTCGAGTCGCTCGTTCTGTCGCTGGAGCTCACGCTGCCGACGGAGCCGCTCCGAGACGTCCCGGAATACGCCATGGAAGAGCGGCCGGTCGCCTGCCTCGTCTTCGATACTCCACGCATTGATCTCGACGGGAATCCGATCCCCATCAGCGGTGACCGCGAACACGGGTGAGCCATCCTCGAATTGGGATATGACGGCCGGTTGCTGCTCAAAATGCGTCTCGAAGAGCTGTCCGTACCGTCCGCGTTCGTCGGCGGGATGCAGGGCAAGCACGTTCATCGAGCGTAACTCCTCTTGTGTGTAGCCGAAGAACGCTTCTGCGGCTTGGTTCACCGCTACGATCGCTCCCGTTTCGGGGTCAGCGATCACGATCACATCCGGTGAACTCTGTATCAACCCCCGGAGATCAGTGCCTTCGATTGCATCAGGGGCCATTGGATGATTGCTCTTGGGTACTATGAGGCTAAAAAGTTGTATTCGACCCCGCCGAACCGCGTACCGCTCAATATGAATGACCACCGAACGGCCGTTTCATACCCAAAGTAGCGTTTGCAATCGATTACGCATCAGACCGCACACTGGCGTGCAATCGAGTGTCTGAAGGCGTGCAAACGCTACTATGTGTAGCCATATGGGCGGAGCTGTTTCCCGGTGCTACGAGCGAAACGACGCGGAGGACGCTCAGAAGGACACGTCGGTTTCGTCCGTGGGCTCCGGTCCCTCGTCCCCGTGCGTTCCACCCCGATCGTCGTAGAATTTGCGCCCGATGTACTCGTCGCTCACGTTGCCGATGATGGTCGTGAACAACTCGTCGGCCGAGGCGTACGTGTCCTGTCCCACGGGGCCGATGATCGTCGAGATCGTCTCGGTCTCTTGGGCGTCCGGTGCCTCGATTTCGATCGGTCCGATCCGGTCGATAACGAGCGGTTGGTCGATCGGATACGTGAGTTCCGTTTCGAGGAACTCCGGGAGCTCATCAATTTCCATAATTAATTATCTACTTTTTTCCGGATAACCCTGACGGTCGTCACGGTGAGGGCGGAGGACCCACCCGCGAGAGGCGGTCCCGTGTGGGACTCGGCTGCGAAACCGGCCGGGTGTCCGGCGTCACAGAGGGAGTCTCGCACCCGTTCTGTATGCTCACCGAACGGGGCGGTGAGACCCTCTGCGGTCGCAGGATGATCCCTATATCAGTCGTCGCCGTGAGCCACCGCCCCGCGCGCGACGGGCGTGTCGTCGTCGACGACGTCGAGGAGGTCCAGCCGATCGAGGAGCGCGCGCGTCGGAATCCCCTCGGGGCTCCACCCCCGAGCCGCGTAATACCTCCGTCGGAGCCCGTCGAACCACTCGGGATCGATCGCTCGGCCCCCGGCGGCGCCGTCCTCGAGCGGGCGCGCGAACGCCGCCGGGAGTGACTCGTCGGCGGCGTCGAAGCCCTCGCGGACGTTGAACAGGCGCGTCAGCGTCCACGTCCGCTCGCCGACGCGGAGCAGGTCGGCGGGGTCGGTCGGGCCGGGGAACTCGACCGCCGAGAGCCACTCCGCGCCGAGGTCGTCCTCGAGGACGGCCCCGGCGAAGTCGTCTGCGATCAGACTCCAGAGGGCGGCGGTGATCGTCTGATCGCGGATCACGAGGCGGACCCTGTCGGCGTCGTCCCACTCTTCACCGGCGAACACCTCGGTCTCGGTCGGGAGCGACCGCCGGTGGCACGCGCCGCGGTCGCTGGTCGCGTAGGCGAGCGCGGTCGTCGGCGAGCCGCGGGGGTCGTAGGCCGGCACCTCCATCGACTTGATCGTGGGCACGAGGTCCGCCCCGCCGAGGTTGTCGGCGGCCGCCTCGACGCCGTCGGCGAGGGCGGCGGCGACCCCCGACTCGCGCACGGCGATCGCCTCGATGAGCGCGCGTGCGGCGTCGGCGTCGCCGAACTCGGGGAGAGCGTCGAACCCGCCGCCGAGCTCGGCGTCGAGAACGCCCGCCTCCGCGGCGCGTATCGCCCACGCGACCGCGTTGCCGGCGCTGATTACGTCGATGCCGAGCCGGTCACAGGTCGATCCCAGCGCGGCGACGGCGTCGAAGTCGTCAATCGCGAGGCCGGCACCGAGCGACATCGGCGTCGCCCCGCGCGGGACCGACTCGCCCGCGCTCGTCTCGACGCGGAACCCGCCGGGGACGTCGCTGTCGTCGCCGCGCTCGCGCTCGACGGCCGCGCCGCGGACGGCCTCGATGCCGATCTCCTCGGCGCCGTCGAAGGAGCCCTCCCGCCAGCCGCGCGTCGAGAGGACGCCCACCTCGTCGGCGAAGTCGACGGTCTCCAGCGTCGCGCTGGCGGCGTGCCACCGCCCCACGTCAGTCTCCCGGTAGCGCCGTTCGGACGCCGCTTTGAGCGCGGCGACGCTCGGATCGAGGTCCGGCGGCCGACCGCGGGCGACAACCGCTTTCAGCCGCTTTGCGCCCATCACCGCGCCGGCGCCGCCCCGCCCGGCGTGGTGGTCGCCGCCGTCGGAGGCGATGGTGGCGTACCGGACCGCGTTCTCGCCGGCGGGGCCGACGCAGGCGACGGCACCGTCGAAGGCGTCGCACGTCTCGACCACGTCGCGGCCCCACACGTCCGCCGCCGGCGTCAGCGTCGCGGCGCCCTCGTCGAGTTCGAGGACCACGGGCTCGTCGGCGCGGCCGGTGACCGCGACGCCCAGCGCGCCGTCGAGCGCGCCGACGAGCGCGGACGCGAAGGAGCCGCCGCTGTAGGAATCCAGAAAGGTCCCCGTCAACGGCGAGCGGGTGATCGCCGCGAACTGCGGTTCGCCGGGGAGGAGCCCGCTCAGTGGACCGAGCATAAACAGCAGGTAGTTCGCCGGCCCCAGCGGGTCGGTCCCGGGATCGAGCCGCTCGTAGAGGTACCGCGCGCCGAGGCCCTTCCCGCCCACGTACTCGGCCAGCCACCGGTCCGGAATCGGCTCGCGTTCGACTGTCCCCGCGCTCAGGTCGACGCGCAGGAACTTGGTGGGGGCCGAGTCAGTCATTGGATTCAGATAGCGGCCGAAGACTCATTAAGCGTTTGTTAGCGGTGCTCAGGGAACGTGGGGACCCCTCACTCGACCGTCGCGATGGCCTCGATCTCGACGGCGGCCCCCTTCGGGACCGCGCCGGCACCGACGGCGCTTCGCGCGGGCGGTTCCTCCTCGAAGAACTCGCTGTAGGCCTCGTTGAACTCCTCGAAGTCGTCGATGTCGTCGAGGAAGACGGTCGTCTTCAGTACGTCGGACAGCGAGAGCCCCTCCGAGGCGAGGATGGCCTCGACGTTGCGGAGACACTGCCGTGTTTGTGCTGCGACCGGCTCGTCGTCGAGGAGCTCCCCGTCCGGGGTGAGCGGGAGCTGTCCGGCGGTGATGAGGAGGTCGCCGTTCGTGGTCGCCTGGCTGTACGCGCCGACCGCGGCGGGGGCGTCGTCGGTGCTGATGGTTCGCTTCATACGCGATGGAATTCTCGGGGGACGTCATAAAACGCGGCGGAAAGCGGGGCGCCCCCCACAACGTGACACCGAAAATTCACTTTGTGCCGCCTCGCTTGGGCTCGCGAGCCCGGTCACTGATTGATCACGACGATCGCGACCAACGCGAGGCCGATGCCGGCGGCTTTCTGCAGCGACAGCGGCTCGCCGAGCGCGGCGACGCTGATCACCGCCGCGGTGACGAAGTACATCCCACCGATCGTCGAGACGACCGCGGTGGAGCCGACAGTGACCCCGACGAACGTCGAGATGACCCCGATCGCGGCCGCGACGCCGGCAATCGCCGAGTAGAACAGCCCGCGGTTCGTGACCGCGAACGACGCGTCCGAGACGACGACGTAGAGCCCGGTGACCACCGTCGCGGTCAGATACGAGGCGAACGCCGCGGTCTCCGGATCGATGCTGTTCGAGGCGACGTCGCCGAAGGTGATCCAGAACCCCCACGCGAGCATCGTCCCCACGCCGAACAGGATCGCCGGGTTCACGGGGCGTCCCCCCGCGACCGCCGCGATCGACTTCGCGACATAAGCGCTGATACGGCCGGCGGGATTTTCAGACTAGCGCCGACCGGGCGTCGAGAGGCCCGCCCGACAATACAGTTTTTACCTCCGATCCGAAAATCACTGTTAGTGGTTGACTCACACGATAGTTCGGGAGGGACCGACGACCGGCCGTTCGAGGAGGTGTTCTATCCGACGGACCGGATCGCGTTGGTCGAGTGGCGGGAGTTCTCCGGCGCGCGGCCGACGGTCGCGTTGACGGCCCTGGTCACGGTCCTCGCGTTCGTCACCGGGCTGTCGAACCTCAGCCAGTCGCAGGTCGCCTTAGACGGACCGCTCGCGACCGTGCTGCCGATGGCTCGGGCGTTCGTCAGGTTCGCGGGCGTGCTGTTCGCGTTCCCGTTGGGAGTCGTCACGGTCGGCCTGCAACGGCGAAAGCGGATCGCGTGGCTGGCCGCGATGGTGCTGATCCCGGGGCTCGTCCTCCTGCCGCTCTCGACCGGCAACGCGACGGAGATTCCGCTCTTGTTGGTCGTGCTCGCGACTGTCCCGCTCCTCGTTCGGAACCGGGCGGACTTCGCGGAGACGCTCGACCTCTCGGCGTTGCAGACGGCGGCGCTGACGGCGATCGTCGGTGTCGGTCTCTACGGAACCGTCGGGGCCTACGGTCTCAGAGAGCAGTTTCTTGAGCTCAACACGTGGGGGGACGCCTTCTACTACGTCGTCGTCACCATCGCGACGGTCGGGTACGGCGACATCACCCCGCTGACGACGGAGGCGAAACTGTTCTCGCTGTCGGTGATCCTCCTCGGGACCGGCGCGTTCACCGTCGCGGTGGGGGCGCTCATCGGCCCGGCGATCGAGTCCCGGATGGCGGCGGCCTTCGGAACCATGACTGCATCAGAGCTATCACTCCTCGAGGACCATGTGGTGGTCCTCGGACACGGCGACGTGACCGAATCGTTCCTCGACCGCTTCGGCGACGAGACGGACCTCGTCGTCGTCACGCCGGACGCCGACGTCGCGTCGCGGCTGACCGACGCGGGCGTCGAGGTACTGACAGACGACCCCGCGGACGAGGCGGCCCTCGACGACGTCCGACTGGACGCCGCGCGCGCCGTCGCCGTCGCCGGAGACGACGACGCCCAGAACGTGCTCGCGGTGCTCGCCGCGCGGAGCGTCCACCCCGACGTTCGGATCGTCGCCGTCGCCAACGAGGAGACGCACGTGGACAAACTGCGCGCGGTCGGCGCCGACGAGGTCATCGACCTGCGGGCGATCGGCGGTCGGCGCCTCGGCGAGTCGGTGTTCGAGCGGGAGCCGGCCGGCGGCGACGAGGGCGTCGGCGCCCACGCGGCGGGCCCCGACACCGACTCACCGACCGACACAGACGTGACCGAAACCGACTCCCCGACCGACGCCGATGTGACCGAAACCGACCCCGCGACCGACGCAGACGGGGCCGAGAACGACCCCCCGACCGACGCGAGGGGATAACTGATGACCCCGACGGACACCGGTGGCGGGGGCGGTGCGCTCGCGAGCGCGCTGCTGGCCGCCTTCGTCGGCTCGGGCGCGGTCGTCCTCGTGGGCTTTTTCTTCCCCGCGTTCGTCGGCGGCGCGCTCGGGGGCCAGACGTGGCTCGTGCTCTCGTTGGTCTTTTTCGGCTCCGGGCTCGGGTACCTCGCCGCGCTGCCGTACGAGCGGACCGCGTCGGCGGACGCCGCTCGATCCGCCGACGCCGCGCGGTCGCTGCTCCGCGTGCGCCGTGGCGGGCTCCGGCCGGTGCTCTCGGAGGCGATCGCCGCGCACGACCCGGTCGTCCTCGGGCTCCCGGTTCTCGTGTTCACGCTGTATTTCGGACTCCAGACGGTCGTCCCGCCCGCGACCACGGCGGCGGTCGAATCGCTCACGGGCGCCGTGCTCCGCGGGTTCGGCGTGCCGCTGCTCGGCATCGTGCTGCTGTCGGTGACCTACTGTGCGGCGCTGCTCCTCGGCCCGTGGGGCGACATCAAACTCGGCGGCGAGGACGTCGAGCCGACGTACACCTACCCGACGTACTTCGCACTGGTGTTCACCGCGGGGATCGCCGCCGGGATCGTCTTTTGGGGACCCGCGGAGGCGCTCTTTCACTACCGGCAACCGCCGCCGTACTTCGACGCCGCGCCGCAGTCGGAGGCCGCGATCGGGGCCGCGCTCACGTACGCGCTGTTTCACTGGGGCGTCTCGGCGTGGAGCGCGTACGCGGTCGTCGGCATCCCGATCGCGTACTTCGTCTTTCAGCGCGGGGCCCCGCTCCGCGTGTCGTCGATCCTGACGCCGTTTCTCGGCGTCGACGGGCTGGACTCGCCGTGGAGCCGACTGGTCGACACGCTCGCGGTGTTCGCGACGATCGGCGGCGTCGCAACCTCGATCGCGCTCGTCTCCCAGCAGTTCCTCGCCGGCGTCGAGTACCAGTGGGGCGTCCCGCCCGGCGAGGTCGGCCCCGTCCTCTTCGTCGGCGGGATGGCCGCGGTCTACGTGCTCTCGTCGGTGTCCGGGCTGCATCGGGGCATCCGGCGGATCGCGGGGCTCACCGTCGTCCTGTTCGGCCTGTTCGCCGTGGTTCTCGTCGCCGTCGGTCCCCGCGAGTTCGTCTTCGAGCGGGGCGCGAGCGCGCTCGGGAGCTACGCGCTGCACTTCGTCCCGATGAGCCTCTACGCCGGCGCTGACGGAGGGCTCGGAGCGGGGCTCGTCGTCGGCGGCTCGTGGGTGGCCGAGTGGACCGTCTGGAACTGGGTGTGGTGGTTCTCGTGGGCCCCGTTCGCCGGGATGTTTCTGGCCGCGCTCTCGCGGGGCCGCCGCCTTCGGACGGTCGTGTTCACCAGCGTCGGCGCCACGTCGGCGGCGACGGGCGTGTGGTTCCTCGTCTTCGGCGGGACGTCGCTGTCGATCCAGCACGCGGGCCGAGCGGACGTGTTGGCCGCCATCGCCGATCGGGGCGGCTCGGAGGCCGTCGCCGGCTTTCCCCTGCTGTCGGCGCTGCCGCTGTCGGAGCTGCTGTTGTTCCTGTTCTTGGCGCTCATCCTCGTGTTCATCGTGACCTCGGCCGACACGGCGACGCTCATCGCGTCGATACTCGCCTCGCGCCGCGGCGTCGCTCCCTCGAGCGGGAGCATCGTCCTGTGGGGCGGATTCCAGGCGGCGGTCGCGCTGGCCGTGATCCTCCTCGGCGGCGGCGAGACGCTCCAAGCGCTCGCCGTCCTCACGGGCGCGCCGTTCGCCGTCCTCGCCGTGCTCGCGATCGTCGGCCTCTCGCTCGCGTTCCACCGCGAGGAGCGCGGCGAGGGCCACACGTCGATCGTCCGTCGGGCGCTGCGCCGGCTGCCGGACATCCAGACGCACCACGACCTCGACCCGCCGGATCGCGAGCAGTGACGGGCCGGGGGGATCGACCGCGGCGACGAGGACCGGTCCGGTGGCTCTTTGTCGGGGGCGATCCGACGCCGAAGCGATGACCGAACTCACGGGCCACCACGTCGGCGTGACCGTCTCGGACCTCGACCGCGCGATCGCGTTCTACCGCGACACGCTGGGGCTCGACGTCCTGTCCCGCTTTTCCGTCGGCGGCGAGGCGTTCGCGACCGGCGTCGGTGTCGAAGGCGCGCGCGCGGACTTCGCCCACCTCGACGCCGGCGGCGTCCGCCTCGAACTCGTCGCCTACGAACCGGCGTCCGAGACCGACGCCAGGGAGGCGCCGCCCAGCCTGAACGAGCGCGGTGCGACGCACGTCGGCCTCGCTGTCGACGATGTCCGAGCGTGGTATGCGGCCCTCCCGGACGACGTCGAGACGCTGAGCGAACCGCAGACGACCGAGAGCGGCACGACGATCTGCTTCGTCCGCGACCCGGAGGGGAACCTCGTCGAGGTCCTCTCCGCGTAGGCGCGGATCGATCCGCGCCCAAGCATATTCGACACTGCGACACATTATCGAATTACATCTAACATAAATAGTGAAGAATAGGAGTGAGAATAAAAATGCCCGGACGAGTACTGACGAAGTCTCATATGCGCTCGACGCCTACGAAGTAGTACAATGGCAACCGCACGCAACTCCGAACCCAGTCGCATCGAATCCACTGAGAAGGACTTCTATCTGCCGGCGTCGTCGGTCTCGTCCGCGCTCGACACGGTCGAGTCGGTGCTCAGCAAGGTCATCGGCCGTCACGGCGTCGTGTTGATCCCGGATACCTACAACAAGTAGATCGATTCCCCCGGCTTCGCGGGGGCGCTCGACGAACCGCGTCGCAGCCGACAGCCGTCATCCCTCGGCTACGGTTCCCGGGATCTGGGAAGCGGATTCCCCTTATATGCCCCTTCGGGTCGTAGGTGTACTTGTTATGAGCCACTCCCGCCCCACACAGTCGGTCGTGATCGATCCGATCAAGATCGCCATCGGCGTCTTCGTCGTCCTCGGCGTCGTCCTGACGGCCGTCGCGGCCTACGCGCTGCTCGAGAGCCTCGCGGGCGGTATGGCGGCCCTCCCGCCTGAGCTCGCGATGACAGTCGTGTTCGGTGCGGCCCTTCTGGCGACCGGATTCGCCGCCCACCGGGCCGTTCCCGACCGTCGATAACGCCGTTCTCCGGCGCGGTGATCGAGTCGTGACCGTCCCGACAATGCCCCCCGTGACCACCCCGGCAACGGCCCGCCGTGATCGCCTCGACAACGCCCCCGTGACCGCGTCCACACTCCGTCGATAACGCCCGCCGTATTCTCGAATCGCGGTCGGAGTCCACTGCCGCCACAGCACAAGGCTTAGGTATTGGGATGTGATATCTACTAACACTCAATGTTCGCCGCAGACCCGCCGTTCCCCGAGTGTTGTGCCACCTGTCCGCACCGGAACTCGTTCAAGGCGTCGTGCACGCACGAACTCCGGCAGGCGGTCGTGCAGGAAGTCGATGAGGCGGAGCCCTGCCCGGTGTATCAAGACGAGAAGACGGACGCGATGCGCGAACTGGCGGACTCACTGTAGCGTTTGTAGGACCCCCTGTAGCGTTTGCGGGACTCCTCGCAGGTCTGTGCGTCCGCCCGCTGGCGGCTGCTCGATCACCGTTTGAGCGTCAGCCACAGCGCGGCGACGGTGAGAGCGAAGAGCGCGGTCGAGAGGTCGTAGGCGTACGGGCCGGTCGCGATGCCGAGGACCGACGCCGAGCCGGCGAGCGCCGAGGACGTCCCGCCGACGAGACCCGAGATCACCGCCGCGATCACCGGGCCGACGCAGCTCACGCACGTCACGAGCCCCACGAGCCCCGAGAGCACGCCGCCGGCCGCGCGGGCGACGCCAACGTACACGAGCGCCGCGAGCGCGACGTAGCCGACGGTCTCGTAGGGGACGAGCGCGAGCGACACCGGGCCGCTGACGAGGAGGACCGGTCCCCATCCGGGGAGCGCCGGGGCGAGGCTGACCGAGACGGCGCCCGTCCCGCGGCCGATCAGCCCGCTCGTCCACCCGAGGACGAGCAGATAGCCGACAGCGACGACCGCGGCCGCGCCAGACCGCCGATCCGTCGGCACCGGGAGGTCGACGCCGCGGACCGCCAACACCCCGAGGTTGATCCAGACGAAGGGGTACAGGACGTATCGGGGCGAGAGCACCGTCGTGTCGGTCGCGAGGGCATAGCCGACGACCAGTGCGACCTCGGCAGCGAGGAGTGCCGCGAAGATCCCGACGGTCCGCGCGGTCGGCAGGGCGCGTCCGTGTCGGGATCGAAGCGGGAGCGTACGTGTCATCGGTGGGTTCGGATTGGTGGGCGGGGCTTCTGGGCGTTCCTGAGACCGAGCGTGTCGCCGTCAGGGCGCTGCCGTCCCGCGGTCGTCGTCCGGCGAGAGCCGGCCGATGACGTAGACGGCAAACAGCGCCGCGAGCAGCAGCAGTTCGATGACGACCACGGCGACGAACGGCAGGTCGACGCCGAAGAAGCCGAGCACCGTCCGGAGCTCGACCGCGACCGGGACCGAAAACGCCGCGAGCAGCAGCAAGATCGCGGGCGAGAGCCGCCGCATCAGCGGCCGACCTCCCACAGCCGTTCGGCGGCGTCGGTGACGGGCAGGTCAGCGAGGGGCGCCGCCGACAGCGACTCCGCTCCCGACGCGAGCGCCTCCACGGCGGACTCGGCGAGCGCGTTCTGTGCGAGGACCATCGGGAAGCCGGGGCTACTGCCGAACAGCCCGGAGTTCGAGACGATGCTCGCGAGCGGCAGCGTGTACGCGAGCACGACGAGCACGACCGCGATAACGGTCCATAGCGCGAGGTTGTCGAGGACGAGCGGCGCGCCGCTCGACGGCGACAGCGGCTCCGGGATCCGGTCGTCGACGGGAGTGTCGACGCGGTCGTCCGCCCACGTCGCCGCGACGTTGAACAGGAAGATGACGACGCTGAGGAACAACAGGACGCCACCGAGGGCGATCTGCGCTCTGATCTCGCCGACGCTGCCGGCGGCGGCGACGAAGTCGAACTGCTGGTACTGGGGCTCGGCCGTCCGGCGCGGGATGCCGAGCAGGCCGCCCCGGTGCATCGCGTTGGACATAAAGACCATCCCGACGAACCAGAGGACGACCTGCAGGAGGCCGATCGGCCGGCTGTACACGGGCTTGCCAGTGAGCTGCGGCAGGAGCCAGTACGTCCCCGCCATCATCGTCAGCGCCACCGCGGTGCCGACGGTCATGTGGAAGTGCCCGGGGATCCACAGCGTGTTGTGGATGAGGTAGTTGATGTTCATCCCGGCGTTGATCATCCCCGAGAAGCCGCCGGCGGCGAACATCAGCCCGGCGAGGGCCATCCCGGTGAACGCGGGGTCGCGCCACGGGAGCGCGCCGAGCCACCGGAGATACCCCTCGCCGCCGCGCTGTCGCGCGCCGTGTTCGACGCTGGCGACGACCGTGAACGCCGTCAAGAGCGACGGCAACAGGAGGAACATCGTATTCGTCATCGCGATGAACTTGAAGCCCTCCGCGATGCCGGGGTCGAGGTACTGGTGGTGGATACCGACCGGCGTCGACAGCAGGACGAACAGCACGAACACGACGCGGGCGAGCGGGTCGCTGAACAGCCGGCCGCCCGAGAGCTTCGGGAGCACCGTGTACCACAGCAGGTACGCGGGCATCAGCCAGAAGTAGACGACGGGGTGGCCGAAGTACCAGAACAGCGTCCGCGTCAGGAGTGGGTTCACCGAATCGACGATCCCGAGCGACCACGGGATGAGAAAGAACACGACGGAGACGGCGACGCCGATCGTCGAGACGTACCACATAATCATCGTCGTCAGCACCATAAACGACTGCAGCGGGATGCGCTCGTCGGGGTGATCCCGCCGCCACTCGCGGTAGGCGAGGAACCAGTCCGCGCCGGCGATCCACGTGCCGACGATGAACATCGCGAGGCCGATGTAGAACACCGGGTGCGCCTGCATCGGGGCGTAGAAGGTGTAGAGGACGTCCGCGCTCATCGGGATCGAGGGGAACAGGCCCGCGAGAATGGCGACGGCGGCGAGCGTCGCGCCCGTCGTCATCAGCCCGAACCACGCCCACGTCAAGCGAATGTCTGGAAGCGAACGCTCGAAGCTCACCACGATGGCCCACGTGAACAGCCCGACGAGGAAGAAGATCGTGAACACGAGCGCGAGCAGGACGCCGTGTCCGGTCAGGAGCGTGTAGTAGTCCACCGAACTGAAGACGCGCAACACGTTCGTCCGGTGCAGCGCCTGAATCAGGCCGAAGAACGCCCCGATCCCGAGTGAGATGAACGACACTGCGAACGTTGCCTGTATGACCTTCGCCTCGTCCGGATATCTGTCGACGAACGTCGCCATCTCAGTTCACCGCCATACTCTCGTTCCACTCGCTCTGGGGAACGACTTCGATGCTCCCCTCCATCGCGTGGTGGGCGGCCCCGCAGTACTCGTGGCACAGCAGGCCGTAGCCGTCTTCGGTCGCGTCACCAAACTCGACGGTGATCGTCGCGACCTGTCCGGGAATGGCCATCGTGTTGGCGTTCGTCCCCACCACCTCGAAGCCGTGGGTGACGTCGCGCGACGTCACGTGGAACGTCACCCGCGAGTTGGCCGGCACGCGTATCGGCTCTTGGGTCCCGGGGACGAAGGCGAACTGCTGGGCGACGACGTAGACGTCGTACTCGTTCGGTCCGGACTGATACGTCCCCGGTTCACCGAACCGCGGGTGGTCGTCGAGCGACGCCGGATCGACCTGCCCGCCCTCGTCGTTGACCATCTCGATCCCGGCTCCGACCGCGCCGTAGGAGACGGTCGCGATGAAGCCGACGATGAGGAGCAGTGCGCCCGCGAGCCATATCTTCTCGTATCTGTGTATGTCCATCGTCTCACCCGATCACCGTGAGGTCGCCGCCGAGGAACTCGACGAAGTACATGAAGATCCACATCGCGCCGACGATCGCCATATAGATCGCGATGAGGACGAGCGTGCCGACGGGGTCGAAGTCGTCGTGGTCGATTCGCCTGACGATCCCGCCGCGCCCGGCGCCGATGACGAGCCCATCGGCGTCGACGGCGTCGGGGCCGGGATCGGCCAGTTCCTGTTCGGGCCCGGCGGGTACGTCGCCCCCGTTCGTCTCCGTTGTCGACTCGGCTGCCATACGCTCGCCTACCGGTGCAGCGTTCTTGAACGCGGCAACCAATTCCTATCCCGTGGGAATCGCCGAAATCCCGAATCTATCGCGTCGGCAACGGGGACTATGGAACTGACGCCACGACTCGCCGGACTGGTCGCGTTACTGGCGCTGTTACCGGTCGCCGCCTTCGGGATCTTCCGGACGTGGTGGGCGGGCGCGATCACCCTCGTCAACGTCGTCATCATCGCCGTGAGCCTGTACCTCCTGATGTCGCCGACAGAGTCGGACGAGCACGGCCACGCCGACGACGACGGCGTCCCTCCGAGCGACGAGGCGCTCTAGAGAGCCGTGTCCGCGCCAGCGATTTCGCTGTCGGCCGTCGGCGACCTCCCGTCATCGGGCGTCGAGGCCGGCGTCTTCCTCGTCATCGGCGCGCTCGGGGGCGCCCACTGTCTCGGGATGTGCGGACCGCTCGTGAGCGTCTACGCCGATCGGCTCCGAGCGACAGACGACAGCGACGTCGGCCTCTCGGTCCGGCAGGTCAGACAGCACGCCCTGTTCAACCTCGGACGAGCGGGCGGGTACGCCGTCGTCGGAGCCGTGCTCGCGACGATCGGGGCGCTCGCCGTGGGGGCGGCGGACGTGATCGTCGTCGGAAACGGGATCAGAGCGGTCGCGGGCGTGCTCGTGGGAGGGCTGATTATGTCGACCGGCGTCTCGTACCTCCGCGGCGGGGTCGGCGCGACGGTTCGTCTTCCCGGCGCGCTCTCGACCGCGTTCGCCCGCGTGAGCGCCGCGCTCACGAGCCGCGTCGACGCGCTCGTCGGCGACGCCCGGATCGCGGGGCTCGGCTTCGGACACGCCTTCCTCCCCTGTCCGATCACCTACCCCGCCTACCTCTACGCGCTCGTCATCGGCGACCCGCTCCGGGCGGCGTTCCTGCTGTCGCTGCTCGGACTCGGGACGTTCCCCACGCTGTTCGTCTACGGGACGGCGCTCGGGTCGCTGTCGAGCGGGCGTCGCCGGTCGCTGCATCGCGTGCTCGGCGCGGCGTTCCTCCTGCTCGGGTATCTCCCGTTCGCCCACGGGCTGATGCTCGTCGGGATCCACCTGCCGCATCCGATGATCCCGGTCTATCAACCGCTCGGGTGACGTCCGATGACCTGTTCGCTCTGTGACCTCCCGGTCCCGGATCCACCGGTCACCGACGACGACGTCGACGGCGCGTACTGCTGCCGCGGGTGTCTAGAAGTGGCCCGCGCGCTCGGCGGCCCCGAGGCGGCGGCCGACGCCGATATCGAAGCCGCGCTCGGCGACGCGAACGACACCGACGGGGGTGGAGGCGACGCCGCGACCGGGACCGGCTCGGTCGACGACGACCCCCCGGACGCCGAACAGACGTATCTCGCGGTCGACGGGATGCACTGTGCGACCTGCGAGACGTTCATCGAATCGACCGCCGCGAGCGACGACGGCGTCTACGCGGTCGAGGCGTCGTACGCGACGGATATGCTCTCTGTCACGTACGACCCCGAGCGGACCGACGTCGAGGCGTTCGGCGACCGACTCGGCCGCTACGGCTACGCGGTCTCGGATCCGGAGGCGACCGGCGAGGCCGAGCGGTCGGGGCTGGCGGCGTTTCTCATCGGCGGCGGCGTCTTCGGGATGATGGTGATGGTCTGGTACGCGCTGTTTCTGTACCCGACGTATCTCGGCTTCGAGCCGCTCGTCGACCTCGGCGGCTTCGACGGGCTCTACGTCCTCGGGAACGTCTGGGTGATGTCCTCTATCGTTCTCTTTTACACCGGCTATCCGCTGCTCCGCGGGGCGTACGTCAGCCTCCGGGCCGGCCAGCCGAACATGGACCTCCTGGTCGCGCTCGCGGCCGTCTCCGCGTACGTGTTCAGCATCGGCGCGGTGCTCGCCGGCCGCACGCACGTCTACTTCGACGTGAGCGTCGCAATCGTCCTCGTCGTCACCGTCGGGAACTACTACGAGGACCGGATCAAAGCGCGCGCGGCGAGCCGGCTGACGGACCTGACGAGCGCGCGGGTCGCGGACGCGACCCGGCTCGGGCCGGACGGAACGACCGAGGCGGTCGCCGTCGACGAACTGACGGCGGGCGATCACGTGCTCGTCCGCCCCGGCGAGCGGATCCCCGTCGACGGGGTCGTCGTCGAGGGGAGCGCGGCGGTCGACGAGTCGCTCGTCACCGGCGAGTCCCTCCCGGACCGGCGCGCCCCCGGCGACCGCGTCCTCGGCGGCACCGTCGTCACCGACGATCCCGTCACCGTCGAGGTCGGCGACGACGCCGCGAGCACGCTGGATCGGCTCGTCGAACTCCTCTGGGAGATCCAGTCCTCGCGGTCTGGCGTTCAACGCCTCGCGGACAAGCTCGCGACGGTCTTCGTCCCGCTCGTTCTCGCGCTCGCGACGCTGACGACCGCCGGACTCTTGGCGACGGGGACGCCGCCGGCCGAGTCCCTCCTCACGGGGCTGACCGTCCTCGTCGTCTCCTGCCCGTGCGCGCTCGGGCTGGCGACGCCGCTCGCGGTGGCCGCGGGCGTCCGCGATGCGGCCGACGCCGGCGTCGTCGTCGCCTCCGACTCGGTCTTCGAGGACGCCCCCGAGGCCGACGTCGTCGTCTTCGACAAGACCGGGACGCTGACGGACGGGCGGATGCGCGTCCTCGACGTGGTCCACGACGGCGGGGGCGGACGGGACGAACAGACCGACGAGGGCGGAACGGCGACGGAGCCAACAGGGCCGGACGGACACACCGCGCTCGAACTGGCCGCCGCGGTCGAGCGGTACAGCTCCCACCCGATCGCGACCGCCGTGGTCGAGGCCGCCCCCGACGCGCTTCCGACTGTGACGGACGCGGAGGCCCACGCGAAGGGCGTCTCCGGACGGGTGGGCGGCACCGAGGTCGTCGTCGGACATCCCGACCTCCTGCGCTCGGTGGGGCTCTCGATCCCCGATCGACTCGACGCGGACGCGGCGCGGATCCGGTCGGCCGGTCGGGTGCCGACGGTCGTCGGCTGGGGCGGCCGGGCGCGGGCCGTCATCGACGTTGGCGACGCGCCGCGGACCGCGTGGGAGTCCGTCGTCGCCGACCTCGGCGCGGCCCGCGAGGTCGTCGTGCTCACCGGCGACGGCGAGCGGGCCGCGGCGCGGTTCCGCGACCACCCGGCAGTCGGGGAGGTGTTCGCCGGCGTGCCGCCGGAGGCGAAAGCCGAGACCGTGTCGCGGCTTCGATCCCGCGGGACAGTCGCGATGGTCGGGGACGGCTCGAACGACGCGCCGGCGCTCGCCACCGCCGACGTGGGGATCGCACTCGGGTCCGGCACCGACCTCGCCGGGAGCGCGGCCGACGCCGTGATCGTCGAGCGAGGCCTCGAAGCCGTCCCGGCCGTCTTCGACGTCGCAGCGGGGACGCACCGCCGAATCCGGGAGAACCTCGCGTGGGCGTTCGTCTACAACCTCGTCGCCGTCCCGCTCGCGATCGCTGGCGTGCTCAATCCGCTCCTCGCGGCCCTCGCGATGGGCGCGAGCAGCCTCCTCGTCGTCGCCAACTCCTCGCGATCGATTCTGACGACCAGATCGACCGACTCCGGCGCGGGGGAGCGAGCCGACCCCGACACGGGGGAGCGCGCCGAACGCACGCGGAGTGACGCGGCGGCGGGCGCGGCCGAACCGGGAGCTACAAGTCCGGAGGCGCGAACGTCCGACTGACTGCGATGATCGACGATGGAGCACCCGTCGACGAGGACTTCGGGCCCGCGGTCGGAGACGGCACACGCCGCGGCCGCCCGGACGACGCCCGCACAGACGGCGACCCCCGGCGTCGGGGTACCGATCGACCGGACGATTCCTTCGGTGTCGATCTACCGGAGGATCCTTTCGACGTCGATCTACCGGACGGATGGTCCGCGGATACCCGGGAGGGAGCGACCGTCTACGAGAACGGCGAGAGCGACCGGCGCGTCCGGATCGCCGAGTTCTCGAAGGGGCTGTCGCTGTACTGGTGGGTCGACGTCTACGCGCCCGAAGAGTCCGCGGGTGTGACTGGCGGCGCCGCGACCGAGGGCGACAGATCGGCAACCGGAGACGGCGGAGACGGTGGAATCGACGGGGACGGCCCAAGCGCCGACGGCGACGACGGGTGGCGACGTCTGGAGGTCGGCCTCGGCGACAGCTTCACCGACCCGAACGCGGCCGCGTCCGCCGTGGAGGCGTACCTCGCCGACGCCGCTTCCGGCGGTCACAGAGACAGCGGAGAGCCCGCCGACAGAAACGGCCTCACCGACACCGGCGGGGCGTTCGTCGATGCCGGTAGCGAGTGACCCCGCGTCGGGGCCGGGTTTTTCTCCACGCGCCGCCAACCCCGCCGTATGACCCACGACGCCGTCGGACATATCCGTCGGATTCTGGTGCCGGTAGACGGAAGCGAGAGCGCGGACTCGGCGCTCGATCACGCGATCACGCTCGCCGGGGCGCTGGACGCCGAGGTCCACCTCGTCGCGGTCGTCGATCCGTACGGGCTCTCGACTGTCACCGAGCGCCGCGAGGTCGAGGACGAACTGGAGGCCGTCGTCGCGAGCGCCGCAGAGCGCGTGCGCGAGGCCGGCGTGTCGGTCGAGACGGCGGTCGAGGCGGGGTTCCCCCACAAGGAGATCCTGCGGGCCGTCGCCGAGCGGTCGATCGACATGATCGCGATGGGGACCCACGGGCGCCGGGGGCTCGACCGCTACGTCCTCGGGAGCGTCGCCGAGAAGGTCGTCCGCCTCTCACCGGTTCCCGTGCTCACGGCCCGGGTCGGCGCGACCGGCGAACGCCCCTACCGCGAGATCGTCGTCCCGACCGACGGCAGCGACGCCGCGGCCCCGGCGGAGCGATTGGGCGTCGACCTCGCGGGTCGGTTCGACGCCGTGGTCCACGCGCTCTCCGTCGTCCCCGACCGGCGCTTCCGGACGAGCGAGACCGACAGCGCCTACGAGGAGGCCGCCCAGTCGGCGGTCGACCGCGTCGGTGAGTGCGGCGCGCGTATCGGTGTCGAGACCGACGGGGCCGTCGAACACGGCGTGCCGCACCGAGCGATCCTCGACCACTGCGAGGCGGCGGGCGCGGACCTCGTCGTCCTCGGAACGCACGGCCGCACCGGAGTCGAGCGGTTCGTTCTCGGGAGCGTCGCCGAGAAGGTGGTCCGCCTCTCGGAGACGCCGGTGCTCGTCGTTCCAGCGAGCGGCGCCGAGCGAGCGCCGGCGGACGAGTGAGTAGCGCCGGGGGGGCAGCGTCTCGCGGGCGCGAGCAACGAGCCCCGGCCGAGCGCCGAGAAACGTCACGCTTACTCCGGTCGCTCGCCCACCTCGGGTAATGACCGGCTCCTGCGTCCGCGTTCCGACGAGCGAGGGCGAAGCGACTCGCCAAGTGCTCGCAGAGCGCGACCTCCTCGATCACGGCCGCGAGATCACGGTCGAGTCGGGAACGCTCTACATCCCCGTGACCGACGCGTCGGCGGTCCCGCCCGCGTACGACGTCGTCGAGCGCGACGTTCCCGAGCGGGAGACGCAGACGACGCCGGCGGACGTCCTCGGCTTCGAGCCCTCCTACGAACGGCTCGGCGACGTGGTCATCCTCGACGAGGACGACGAGGCGCGCGCCCGCCGGATCGCCGAGGCCGTCGTCGAGTCGGACCTCCGCGTTCGGACGGTCGTAAACCGCGCCTCGAAGGTCAAAGGCGAACTCAGGGTTCGCGAGTGGGACGTCCTCGTCGGCGACTCGACCGAGACTGTCCACCGCGAGTACGGCCACGAGTTCCGCCTCGACATCGCCCAGGTGTACTTCTCGCCGCGGCTCGCCACCGAGCGCCACCGCGTCGTCTCGCAGGTCGACGCGGGCGAGCGGGTGATCGATATGTTCGCCGGCGTGGGCCCGTTCGCCGTCCCGATGGCCGACCGCGGGGCGGAGGTCCTCGCCTGCGATCTCAACTCCGCGGCCGTCGAGTACCTGAGGGAAAACGCCCGCCGCAACGGCGTCGAAGACCGGCTGACCGCGGTCAACGCCGACGTCCGCGACCTCGCCGACGAGTACGCGAACTGGGCGGACCGGCTGGTGATGAACCTCCCCCACAGCGCCGGCGCGTTCCTCGAGACCGCCGTCGCGCTCGCGAGCGAGGAGTGCGTGCTCCACTACTACGACATCCAGCACGAGGACGACCCGTTCGGCCCCGGCGAGCGCGCGATCCGCGAGGCCGCCGGCGCCGACTACGACGTCGCGGTCGAGACCGAACGGGTCGTCCGATCGTACGCTCCCCACGAGTACAACGTGTGTCTCGACGTTCGACTGACGGCCGCCGAGTGACCGGACTCCGATCCCGTGTGGCCTCGGACGAACCGTCGCAGTCAGTGACCGACTGCGGGTGATTCGGAAGCCTTTTCTTATTCATCGCAGTACGGTCGAGTGCGTCAGGACGACGGCGCCGGTGTAGCTCAGCTGGCAGAGCGATTCCTTCGTAAGGAATAGGCCGAGGGTTCAAATCCCTCCACCGGCTCTGAGACGAAATTTTACGGCGGCTGAAGCGACTCGCTGAAGACGGCCTTCTTGAGCCATACCCAAATGGTGCTGAATACAATGCGCGTCTCTCGCAGACTCGTTTTTGTTGAACCGGATATGTATGCCAAAATCTAACACACTTAAATTAGGTCAACGGTATAACCCTGTATGGGAGAGGCGATACGCGAGACAAGGAGCACGGTTCGTGTTCTTCACGTGGACGACGAGCCGGGGTGGGCAGACCTTGCCGCGACGTTTCTCGAACGTGAGGACAAGCGATTCGAGACCGAGACCGCCACAAGTGCCAACAAGGGCCTTGAACGTCTCAGCGACACCGAGTTCGATTGTATCGTCTCCGACTATGATATGCCCGGCCAGAGCGGCATCGAGTTCCTCGAAGCCGTCCGAGAAGACTACCCCGAACTCCCGTTTATTTTATACACGGGAAAGGGATCGGAAGAAATCGCCGCCGATGCAATTTCGGCGGGCGTCACCGACTACCTGCAAAAAGAAAGCGGAACGAGCCAGTATGCAGTCTTGGCCAACCGGATCGCAAACACAGTCAGTCAGTACCGCTCTCAACGACAGATAGAGGAAAGCCAAAAGCGGCTCTCACTGTTCATCGAGCAATCGCCCCTCGGCGTCATCGAGTGGAACGGTGATTTCGAGGTCAAGATGGTCAACAACGTCGCCGAGGAAATCCTCGGATACGCCGAAGCGGAACTCCGTGGGCAATCGTGGGGGTCTATTGTTCCGGAGCCCGATCGCGAAGCGGTCGGGGAGGTGGTCTCTAAACTTCTGACGGTTAAAGGTGGTCACCACAGCATCAACAAGAACGTCCGGAAGAACGGCGATCGCATCATGTGTGAATGGCACAACCGCGTCGTCACCGACAACGACGGCGACGTGGTCGCCATCTTTTCTCAGTTTCAGAACATAAGCGAACGTCAGGAATACAAACAGCAGTTGGAAGCCGCTTTGGACAACCACCCTGGCTGGGTCTATCGCCACCTGTATGCGGAAGGGTGGCCACTGGAGTACGTCAAAGGGAACCCTCAATCCGTGACCGGATACACGGCGGCTGAACTGGAAGAGATGCTGCACGCTGAGAAAATCATCCATCCTGACGATCAAGAGCACGTGTGGGACGATGTACAGACCGGGCTCGAAGCGAACGAGGAGTATGATCTCACATACCGGATCGTCACGAAAGACGACGAAATTCGCTGGGTCCGCGATATCGGTCGGATCATAGAAGATCCCGTTACCGGTGAATCGAAGCTCGAAGGGTTCATTATCGACGTCACCGAGCGCCGCAACCGGGAACGGTAGGCCTAGGGAGGAATGAACACTCCTCCAGCAAGCGGTGGACGCGCTCAGCGATGTTGTTACATCATTGGACCTGACGGCTCAAACGGCGGGGCACCCCTCCGGCGTGGGTGACAGCTTGTGATGCTCCCCGATAAATCAAAAAAGAGCCCGCTTATCGGACCGAATCGAGTCGGTCCCTACCGATTCGACAGCTCATCGTACTTCTCCAGCACAAGCGCGAAGTACTCGTCGGTCATCCGCCGCGGATGCTGCACGTGGTGGAAGTCGTCGAGGACGAACGTCGTCTGCTCGCGCTCCAGCCCGTAAGCGTGGAGCGCGGCCGCGTCCAGTTCCGCCTGTACGCGCTCACGCTCGTCAGGATCGGTCGCGGACTTGATTCCGCCCAGTCGCGCATCTCCTCGAATTCTCCGGGCGGTGTACTCTCCTCGTGTCGTATTCAAATTGTGTTTAAAATGTAATTGATTCTCATTGCACCTCTTTTGTTCGTTCTTACTGAATGGCGGAATATTCCGGCGACCCCTCCGATTTCAAGGTGTACTGGTTTTCACGCGATCTCGTCGCCGCCAGCTTCGGTGGCTACGCCACGAAGGAAGTGGATACTCTCAAACGACTCTCCGCTCATCTCGCTCGAGAACTGGACAAAGACAGACCGCTGACTGATTCGGACGTCGCGCTCGAAACGCAGCATATCGAGGACACCATCACTGGCTCCGTCTCTCGGGAGTACGGGGACGACATCTCGAAGCGGTACCGACAGACGGAGGACTTAGTCGAGCGGATCCTCAGACGGATCGAAGAGCCCGACGACCTCCGTGAGTTCGGGATCGCGATCGACGCCGTCGTCCGGACCAGCGAGGTTCTCGATATAGCCCCCAGTTTCGGTGCGTCGCAGATCGTCGAGATCGTCGACGAGACGCTCGAAAACGAATCCGGTGCGCTCGATCCCGCTGCGGCCTACGACGCGCTGTTCAATGTGGACTTCGAGGGCGAAGCGTATCAGCTGGGCGCACAGCGGGAACCACTCATCGACTACGTCCACGAGAAGATGCGGGAGCTTCGATCCGACCCGTACGTCTCTGAAACGGAGGTCGCGCGGATCGTCTCCGGAATCGTCCAGGAGTACGAGCGCCGCGCGGGGCAAAGTAGGGCCTCTACGGCAGGTAATGTCCTTGAAACGGCACTCCAGCACATTTTCGATCGGTTCGATATTCCCGCGACAGGCACACCCGAGCATTTCGGCGACATCGAGATCGACAATGTGGTCGACGGACCGGACGGAAGTATCGGGTTCTCCTGCAAGCGCACGCTCCGGGAACGCTTCCGACAGAGCCTCTCTCGGGAGGCCGAAATCGGCGTCGACGAGGTCTGGTTCGTCTCGCTCCTGATGGCGGACGTCTCCCGGGAGAAGCTGCGGGACATCGGTAACGACGGCGGTCGGATCTACGTCCCGCGTGACTCCTTCGTCTGGGACCGATACAGGGATGACGAGGGACTCTCGTACGCGCTCCGCCCTGCGGATGAGTTTATTCGGGACGTCGCTTCCTTCGCCGGCGTTCCCGCTCCCCGCTGACTCAATCTGCCTTCTGCGGCTCTTCGCTGTGAACCGGCTGATTGAAGATCTCCGATCGAACTGCGGTCCCGATCGCCTGCGCCAAGAGCGGCGGGACGGCGTTTCCGACCTGTTTGAACGCGTGCGTTCGCGACACCGGGAACTCGAAGGTGTCCTTGAATGATTGGAGCCTCGCGGCCTCACGGACGGTGATCGAACGGGCTTCGTTCGGGTGGATGAACATGTGACCGTCCTTGTAGAGGTGCGCGACGATCGTCGTCGAGGGCTCCTTCGGGTTCTGTTTCTTCAGCTTGTCCGGGAAGATGTCCGTCCGGTACGGCTGGTGTTCCTCGGGGATATCTCCGATGATGTACGACGTGCCCTCCCCGAGGAGCTTATACAGCGTCAGATCGCGCATATTGTGCCCCCGACACTCGTGGTTCAACAGCGGCTGATCCTCCCAGTCCTGTTCCTCGTCGAGATCGCGAGCCCAGTACTGGTATTCCGAAACGGGACCGAGCTCGTGTTCCTCCGCTTTTGTCGGCGGTGTGTCCCCCGCGGGGGACACGGGCGGGAGATCGAGAATCGCGTCGGCCACGGTATTCCACGGCTTCTTGTTGCGACGGTTCTTGTAGAACGTCGGGAATCGCTCCTCCGTTCGGTCGTCGACGAATCCGTCGAGCGTATGCTGATCCTCCGCTGAACGCTTCGAGGGGTCTTCTCTGTACTTGATGTGCTTCTCGTTCTCGTTCTTCGGAGCCCGGTGGGTGGTCCATTGCTCCATATCCGGATTTTCCTCGCCGATCCGGTTTCCGATGAAGAAGAGGCGCTTTCGGTGCTGCGGAACGCCGTAGTCGGCTGCGTCGAGCAACTGCACGCGGACGCGGTACTCCAGATCGAGATCGAGATCCGCCACCGCTCTCTCACCCCGCATCTGCTCTTTGATCGTCTGGACAACGGGCACCCCGTCTTCGTTTTCCGCCGAGAGCATTCCCTCGACGTTCTCCATCACGAACGCCTTCGGCTGGTAGTGATCGACGAACCGGAGGAACTCCTCGTAGAGAAGGTGCCGCTCGTCTGTCTGATTATCTCTCCCTTCGAGCGAGTTGATCTTACTTCGACCCACGAGAGAGAACGTCGGACAGGGCGGTCCGCCGGCGACAAGGTCTAATTCGCCTTCTCCGAGGCTCAGTTCGGGTGGCTCCTGCTCACGGATGTCCCCGACCGTCATTTCGCAACCGTGGTTCGACTCGTATGTCGGCTTGGTCTTCGCTTCGTGATCGATCGCCCATAATACCTCAAACCCCGCGTCGTTCAACCCCTGAGAGAGCCCACCAGCCCCACAAAATAAGTCGATAGCGGTTAGCTTCCCCTCGCTCATTTCATTAGTGAACGTACCGGGGGTCGTTTAAATTTCCCATTGCTCATCATATGTCTATCTTGTGTATAAGTTGTAATCAAGATAAATACTGCGCTGTCGTCAACGCTTCGATCGAATGGACATTGAGGAATACTCGTGGGTCAAGGCAAGTGATTACCGCGAAAACATTCTGCTGGCCCTCGAAGAGAAGCCTCGGACCCCCAAAGAACTCGCTGAAATGACGGAATACTACCTCAGTCACGTGAGCAATGTTCTCTCCGATCTGAACGACCACGATCTCGCTGAGTGCATCACGCCAGATCGACGAAAAGGCCGTCTCTGGGCTGCGACCGACAAGGGTCGAGGGATAATTGAAGATCTAAAGAGGTAATTCCGAGCTGGATTCTTCTCCGATCCGATATGCCTCGGTTGTCGTGACCTCCGTCTCGAACGCGGCGAAGTCGAGTGCCGCTTCCGGCGTAAGCCGAGCGTACACGCGTCTCCGCAGACCTTACCCGGCGGACGGGCTGCACACGGATCGACCGACCGGGAAAAGGTGTCGAATTCACCCCGGCTTACTCCTGGATAGCGTCCCGTTAGCCCTCTGGGTGTACAGAAATCCAAGATTCATAAGAGGTATGACCCATCAAAACTACTATTTTAATATCGGATACAGGGCCGCTGAAAACGGTTCATTCGGTACTTTCGGCTTATCCACTGGAGGCGGTTATTAACAAATGTGGTCGCCACCCTGTCACTATCTGCGATGAGAAAAGCGAACACCACACGACGGCGAGTGCTACAGGGTGCCGGCGCGGTCGGCATCGCGAGCCTTGCGACAACGACAATCAGCGCACAGGAGGACGACACGGCCGACGGCGAGACTAGCGCGGTTAGAGTCGCCCACGCGTCCCCGGACGCGCCGGACGTCGACATCTACCTGAGCAGCGCGGACGGTGACGATGCGGGCGGCGACGGAGCCGAGGCCACCGGCGACACCGAAACGGAGGCGGTCGCCGAGAGCGCGAACGGTACCGAGACCGCGAACGGCGACGCCGGAGTCGGCGGCGAACCCGCGGCCGAGTCGCAGACAGAGGGGGGATCGAGCGTCAGCGGGACGCCCGCGATCGAGGGTCTCGGATTCGGCGACGTGAGCGGGTACGCCGAAGTCGATCCCGGGACGTATCTGGTGCAGGTCGTCTCCGCGGGCGGCGGGCTGCTCGAAGGCTCCATCGAGGAGCTGTACGGCGGCGAGAACGGCGGTGAGACCGACGGCGAGACGGTTCTGCTCGAAGACGAGGTCACCGTCGAGGAGGGCACGACGTACACTGTCGTCGCCTTCGGCGAGGCGGCCCGCGGGGCGTCCTCTGCGGGCGGTGTCGAGCTGGGCGACGAAGCCGCCGGCGACGAATCCTCAGCCGGGGAGGAAACAGACGGCGGCGTCGCGGGCAACGAAACGGGCGACGGCATCGGTGCCAACGAGTCCGATACCGGTCTCGGCGAAGACACAAACGAGTCTGACACCGGTCTCGGTGCCAACGAGACCGACGGGGCGGGAGACGCCGAAACGGAAACGGACGGATTGGACGAGGCGGACGCCGGCGAGACGGGGGAGAGCGACCAGCTCGTCTCCGAGTTGGCCTTCGGCGAATACGAGACCGTCGAGGTCGACGCTGGCGACTACACGCTCTCCTTCGAGCGGGCCACGGGCGCCGGACCGGACACCGACGACGGTGACGGCCTCGGGGACAGTGATGCCGGTGACGGCCTCGGGGACAGTGATGCCGGTGACGGCCTCGGGGACAGCGAGGCCAACGGCACCGAGAACGGTGGGACGGACGGCCTCGGCGACGGCGAGACAGACGGCCTCGGCGACGGCGAGACAGACGGCCTCGGCGACGTCGAAACGAACGGCACCGCGAACGGAGAGGCGGCCGACGAGCAGGTCGCCCAAGACGGTACCGAACAGGACAGCGAGTCGACGCGCGGCTTCCAGGCCACGGTCCTAGTCGACGACATCTCCGATCCCGGCGATGAACGCGCCCGATTGCGCGTGTTTCACTCCGTGCCGGACGCGGACGCGATAAGCATCTCTCGGACGACGGCCGGCGCGGGCGCCGATACCGAAACGGAGACGCCGATGGCCGAGGCCGATGGCGGCGTCACGACAGCGGAGGCCGACAGCGAGGCCGGTACCGAAGGGACGGACGCCGGACCCGCCCCCGAGGGCGACGGAACGGAAGACCTCGAAGACGGCGGTATCGACCAGCAGGAACCCCCGGCCGACGCTGCCGACGACGGGGAAGAAAGCGCCCGTCAGGCCGAGCTATCGGCCGAGGGCAACGCCGTCTACAGCGGTTTCGCGATGGGGTACTTCGAGCCGCCGGCCGGCGACCTGCCGGAAGCGGGGGACGAAGGTGGAAATATGACGGATGACAGCGGAATGACCGACGACGGTAATCTGACGGCCGAAGACGGAATCGCAGGGAATGAAAGCGACCCGAGCGCGGGCGAGGACGCAGGCGATACTGGCGCGGGCGATGATGGTGGGAGCAACGGAGAGGGCGTCGACGACGGAGAGGGCGTCGACGACGGAGAGGGCGTCGACGACGGAGAGGGCGTCGACGACGAGTTCCGGTTCGTCACTGTCGAGGACGCCCTGAACGGCGAACGATCCGAGGGCGGCACCGACGGCCTCCTCGACTGAGACAGCCCGCCAGCTATCGGAGCGTTTGCGACTGCTTGCGCGGCCGATCGCACGACAGCGTGTGACGGTCTGCAAACGCTGCGGTGCCGTCGGCGGCGGGGACGAGTGGACTGGTCGAATCTGTCGCGGGTGAGAATCCCCGCGTAACCGTCTGTCTCCCATTTTCGGCCCAGCGCTCTGCCGGCACTCTCTGCACAATTATATTGTTCAAATCTTGCAAAACTGTTTTATTGTCCGCACCCGTACCGAGGAGTGATGAGCGAAACCCAGACCGAGGACGAGATCGACGAGATCCGCGAGAAAAAGCGCCGGGAGCTGGCGTCCCAGCTCAGCGAGGAGGACCCAAGTGCCGACGCAGAAGACAGCGGGTCCGATACCGCTCCCGAGGAACCGATCTACGTGAACGGCGCACCGGAGCTGCAGGATGCCGTGTCGACGTACGATGTCGTCCTCGTCGACTTCTACGCGGACTGGTGTGGTCCGTGCAAGATGCTCGAACCGACGGTGCAGTCGCTGGCGGCTAGCACCGACGCCGCCGTGGCGAAAGTGGACATCGATCAGAACCAACAGCTCGCCCAGCAGTATCAGGTCCGCGGCGTTCCGACGCTGCTGCTCTTCAGCGACGGCGAGCCCGTCGAACAGGTCGTCGGCGTGCGCGACGAGTCGTCGCTCCGCTCGCTGATCGAGCAGTACGCGTAACGGCGGTTCGGCGAGGTCGATCGGGGGCGCGTTTTTCAGCGAGCGCGGAGAAGTACCGCTATGAGCGATAGCGATCCCCGAACCGACGCGGCGGCCGACGGCGCAGTGGTGGAGGCGGTCCACCGCACCGCCGAGGACATCGGATCGATGGAGATCCGCGGCGCGGCGACCATCGCCGACGCCGCGGCGCGGGCGCTCGGCACACAGGCGGCCGAGAGCGAGGCCGATTCGCCGGACGCGTTCCGGGCGGAGCTCCGCGCGGCCGCCCGCGTGCTCCACGACACCCGTCCGACGGCGGTCAGCCTGCCGAACGCGCTCCGGTACGTCTTCCGCGACGTGGAGGGCGGCAACGTCGAACGACTGCGGGCGAGCGTCCGCGCGAGCGTCTCGGAGTTCTGCGATCGGCTCGACACCGCCCAGAACGACCTCGGCCGCGTCGGGGCGAACCGGCTCCGCGACGGCGACACGATCATGACGCACTGCCACTCGACGGACGCGCTCGCCTGCGTCGAGACCGCCGTCGAGCAGGGGAAGTCGCTCTCGGCGTTCGTCAAGGAGACGCGTCCCCGGAACCAAGGCCACATCACCGCCGAGGCCCTCGCGGAGATGGGCGTCGACGTGACGCTCATCGTCGACTCCGCGGCGCGGCGGTACCTCAACGACGTCGACCACGTCCTCGTCGGCGCCGACAGCATCGCCGCCGACGGTTCCGTCATCAACAAGATCGGAACGAGCGGGCTGGCGGTCAACGCCCGCGATCGCGGGACGCCGATCGTCTGCGCCGCACAGACGATCAAGCTTCACCCCGACACGCTCACGGGCCACACCGTCGATATCGAGATGCGAGACGAGCGGGAGGTGATCGACGACGAGACCGCCGACGGGATCGGATCACCGACGGTACTGAACCCCGCGTTCGACGTGACGCCGCCGCGGTACGTCGACGCGATCGTCACCGAGCGCGGGCAGTTCCCGCCCGAGAGCATCGTCACGCTGATGCGCGAGCTGTTCGGCGAGGGGACGAGCGAGCCGTGGGCGGAGGCGTAGACAGAGCCCGTCGCGACGGGGGGCAAGCCCCGGAGCGTGAACCGTCGTCGACGCGCCACAGAAGAGTTTTACCGACGCACCGGCGACCTGCGGTCGATGGCGACAGCCCCGCACCTCTCTCCGAAACTCGTCGTCGGGATCGGCTCGCTCCTCCTCGCGCTCGTCGCGACGCGGGCGACGATGCGGACTGCCGGCTACCCCGACGACCGAGCGATCCGATCGTGGCCGACGACGCTCGGGGGGCGGCTCCGCCGTGAGATACCACGGGGTGATCACCTGACCGCCGCGTGGGTCGCGATCGCGGTCTGGTCGGTCGCCGTGTCGGGGCTCCACTTCGGCGGCGTCTACTACAACGTCTACACCGATCTCCCGTGGTGGGACCTCCTCACGCACGCGATGGGGGGTCTGGGCGTCGCCGCGGCCCTCGGTTTCACGTTCCGCGAGGCGACGCTCCGATCAGCGCTCTGGCTCGTGCCGGCCGTGCTCGCGATCGGCGCCGGTTTCGAGGTCTACGAGTTCGTGTTCAAGACCTTCTGGTACCACTGGTCGCTCGAGTTCTACGTCGTCGACACGCTCATCGACCTCGCGGTGAACACGAGCGGCGCGGTCGTTTTCGTCGCCGCGGCCGCGCTCTACCGGCGTCGGCGCGGCTGATCCCGGCTATCGCGGCGTCTCCGTTCCCCACTTCTCGATCGCGGTCCGGAGCGCCGGGCTCTCCTCGGCTTTCGATTCGATCGAGCGCCCCTCGGCGTAGCCGTCGACGGCCGCGCGGAGCGCCTTCGATCCCTCGTGCGTCCCGTCGGGGTGGCCGTGGATGCCGCCGCCGGCCTGCACGCAGACGTTGGTGCCGGTGGCGTCCAACAGGTCCGGAACGAGGCCGGGGTGGAGGCCGCCGGAGGCGACCGGGAGAACGTCGCGGAGGCCGTGGAGGTCACCGCGGAGCCACGCGTTGATGCCGACGGTGTCCTCGTTCGCGAGCTTTCCGAGGCCCGCGGTGCCGGTGTGGAGCTGGTCCACGCCGACGAGCCGAGAGATCTGCGCGAGCACCCGCATCGAGACGCCGTGCTCCGGCAGGCGGTCGAACGCGGCGTGCATCGCGCGGTGGGCGTGGATCGCCAGTCCCAGCTCCTCGCAGCGCTCGCGAACCGTCTGCACCGCGGCCCAGCCGGTCGTGATGACGTCGACCATCACGTACTCACAGCCCTCCGCGGCCACCTGATCGACGCGTTCGAGCATCTCGTTCGTGCCCGCGGTGACGTTGATCAGATACGACTTCGGCTCGCCGGTCTCGTCGGCGGCGCGATCGCGCTGTGCGAGGCTCTCGACGAGGCGGTCGTGGAAAGGGTTGAAGTCCTGATCCGAGAGGTTCTCGTCGTCCTTCAGGAGGTCGACGCCGCCGGTCCACGCCTCGTAGCCGACCTCGGCGTGCCGCTCGGTCGAGAGCCCGACCTTGGGCTTGGGGACCGTCGCGAGGATCGGCCGGTCCTCGACGCCGAATATCTCTCGACGTACCGAGGAGCCGAACTGCGGCCCCGAAAACGAGGTCGCGAGGCCCTCCGGCCACTCGCAGTCGGTCAGCCGGATCGTGTCGACCGCCTTCATCCCCATTATGTTGCCGGCGATACACGAGAGGATCTGCGGCATACTCCCGGGCTCGAACAGCCCCGCCGGGTAGGCGACTTTGACCGTCGCGGCGTCGCTATCTGGATCGCTGCCGCCGACATTCCCGCCGTATTCGGCGTCGATGTCGAACGCGGTCGCACCCATGTCGGTGAACCCCTCGCCCGTCGGCAGCGCCGCCCACGTCCCGTTCGACGACTCGGAGGCGACGCGCGAGGCCGCGCCCTCGACGTCCATCCCGTCTGCGGGATCGATCCGAAACGTGCAGACGAGCTCGGAGTCGGCGGGTTCGTACGACAGGTCGATGAAGTCCTCGTAGGTAATGCCGGCCATACCGTCGAGATTCACACCGAAGGCTGATAAAATCCGCCGACAGCGCTCACCGCGAGGGGCGCTGGACCCCGTCGGTCCCGGTCGATCCGAGCCGCTGCCGGGCCGACTCGAAGATCCGAACGTCGGCGTCGAGCGTGGCGGCGAGCGCGTCACCGGCCCCGAGGAGCCACGCCGCGCGTTCGACGTGCGATTCGACGTCGCCCGGGCCGACGCGGTACCGCTCGACGAGCGTCTCGATCGTCGCGCCCTCGCTCCACTCGTCGAGGAGGCGCGCCAGTTTGACCGCGCAGAGCCACGCCTCGAAGTCGTCGGCGTCCTCCGACGCGGTCGTGAAGGCCGCGGCGTGGCGGGTCGCGAAACGGTAGACGTCGGCGCGCTCGCGGTTCCCGAGGTACGTCCCGCGCATATCGGGCGTCGCACAGACCACCCCGAGCGCGGTGAGCGGGCCGACGTTCTCGGCCGGCATCGACTCGATCGTCCGGATGCCCTCGAGGAGGCGCGCGCCCGTCTCGGGGCGGACGTACTGCCGGGAGACGGTCGAACCGAGGTCCGTCGCGGCGAGCGCGTCGCTCGCGCCACCGCTGTCGCCGTCGGGAGCGACCGTCAGTAACTCCATCCCAGCCAGTTCGTCGGCGACGGTGTCGAGCAGCCCCGAGAGGTCGACGTCGGGCGACTGGTGGGCGAAGAAGGTCGCATCGAGCAGGTCGAGGACCGCCGCCTTCGAGTCGGCGAATCCGGACGCGACGACCGAGAGGACGTGCGTCCGCAGCGCCTCCCGGGCGGTCAGCTGCGATTCGACGGCCTCGGGACCGGCGTCGACGTAGCGCTCCCAGAGGTCCTCGGCCGTGCGTTCGTCGCCGACGAGGACCGCCTCGCCGTACGGATCGAGATGCGGCCGTCCCGCGCGGCCGCACATCTGGTGGACCTCCAGCACCGGGAGCATCGCCATCTCCTCGCCGGTGTACCGCTGGAGGTCGCGCACGACGACGCGGCGCGCCGGGACGTTCACGCCCGCGGCCAGCGTCGGCGTCGCGCAGATCACGCCCAGTTCCCGGTCGCGAAAGGCGGCCTCGACGAGCGCGCGGTGCTCGCTGACGAGTCCGGCGTGGTGAAATCCGACGCCCGCCTCGGCCGCCGCGGCCAGTCGACGAGCCGTGCCCGTGTCGTCGACGTCCGTGATCTCGGCGGCGACGTCGGCGGACCCGAACGCGCCCGCGTCGAGATCGGCCGCGGTGAGCCGGGTCGCGAGCGCCTCCGCCTCCCGCCGGGAGCGCACGAACGCGAGGCACTGCCCCCCGGCGTCGATGGCGTCAGCGACGAGCGCGGCCGTCGCCTCGGTGTCCTCCTCCTCGTCTGCGCCCACCGTTCCGACGTCGACGGCGAGCGACGATCCGTCGTCGAAATCGACGTCGCCGTCGGCGTAGACGCCCGTCCGAAGCGACACCGGCCGCCAGGTCGACTCCACGAGGTCGGCGTCGAGCCACGACGCGATGTCCTCGGGGTTGTCGACCGTCGCCGAGAGCGCGACGATCTGGACGCCCGGCGCGCGGCGCTGGAGCGTCGCGAGCGTGACTTCGAGCGTCGGACCGCGGCGCTCGCGGCCGAGCAGGTGGACCTCGTCGACGACGACGCAGGCGAGCTCTTCGACCCACGTCGCGCCGTTCCGGATCGCCGAGTCGACCTTCTCTGCGGTTGCGACGACGATGTCCTCGCCGCCGAGCTCCTCGGCGGGCGAGTCGAAATCGCCGGTGGAGATGCCGACGCTCACGCCCGGTAACTCCGCGAACGACTCGTACTTCTCGCGGGCGAGCGCGCGGAGCGGAACGATGTACAGCGCCGGCCCGGCGGCGGTCAGCATCGCCAGCTCCGCGATCAGCGTCTTCCCCGACGCCGTCGGGATCGCGGCGACGACGTTCTCACCGCGGGCGACGCCGGCGTCGACGGCGGCCGCCTGCGGCGGATACAACTCTTCGATCCCCGACGCGCGGTAGTGCTCGCGGACGGCCGCGGAGACGGGAAGGTCCCGAACGTACACGTCACCGAGTGGGTCGGCATCACGTAAAAACTCGCGGGCGGTCGGGGCGTCCGGGGCAGTCGAGTTGGGCGGGGTGGTCGGGGCGTCCGGGGCAGTCGAGTTGAGCGGGACTGACGGAGTCGGACGGGATGGTTGAGGAGGGCGGGACAGTCGGGGCGGTCCGTGGACGAAGCCGGGCATCGCGACATCACACGATTTATAACTCGTGAATAAAACTCAGTGGTATGTCGGTGGCAGTCGATCCGTTCCGAGGTGTCGACCGATGAATATCCGAACAATAGGCGCGTACGCGGGATCGATGGGGCCGTCGTGGGTCGCAGGCGCCATCGCGGCCGGTCCGGCGACGATGGCGACGCTGATCACCGCCGGGGCGGGGTACGGCTACGACCTGTTGTGGGTCGTCATCCTGTCGGCCGTCGCCGGGGCGCTCGCGCAGTATCTCGCGATGCGTCTCGGACTACTCACAGAGCGGGGCATCGTCGGCGTGGTCGAAGACCACCTCGGCGAGTGGTGGGCGTGGCTGCTCGTCGTCGACGTCGTCCTCGCCGCCGGCGTCGCACAGCTCGTGATAATGAACACGCTCGCGAGCGTCTCCGCGACGATTACCGGCGTGGACGCTCGCCTCTGGGGAGTCACGTGGGCGGTCGTGCTCGCGGTCGGGCTCGCAGGGCGGGGGTACGATCTCCTCGAGACCGCGGCAAAAGTCCTCGTCGCGGGCGTCGTCGTCGCGTTCGTCGCCTCGCTGTTCGTCGTTCCCATCGACCCCGCCGCGGTAGCCGGCGGGTTCGTCCCGACGCTGCCCGGCGGCACCGCGCTGGTCGCCGCGGGTATTCTCGGCGGGGCGGTCCACATCACCCTCATCACGATGCACTCGTACACGATGCGCGCGAGGGGGTGGAGCGAGGACGAGTACGGCCTCGCGACGTTCGACGTTGGCGCGTCCATGCTCGTCGCGTTCGGCATCTACAGCGTCGCTATCTTCCTCGTCGCCGCGAGCGTACTCACGGACCCCGAACTCAGCACCGTGGCGGCCGCGGAGGCGCTCGGCCCGCTCGTCGGCGAGAACGCCAAGTGGCTCTTCCTCCTTGGGCTGGGTGGCGCGGCGGTCTCGACGCTCGGTGGGAACACCATCGTGCCGCCGTTCGTCCTCGCGGACAAACTCGGCTGGGGAACGACCGTCGAGGACGCGCGCTATCGAGCGCTGCTCGCCGCCGTTTCGCTCCTTTCGGCGTTCGGCTCCGTGCTCGGCGGCCGAGTGCTCGGCCAGCTCGTGCTCGTGCTCGCACTCGGGACGGTCGGGACGCCCTTCGCGATCGCGCTCGTCGTGTACCTCCTCAACTCCTCAGCGGTGCCGAGACCGGCCGCGACGGCGGCCAACGCGGGTGGGGTCGCACTCCTGCTCGTCTCGGGAGCGCTCGCCGCCAACTTCCTCAGAGAGCAGGTGGCGGGCGGCGTCACCCCGCTCTCTGGGGCGATTCTCGCGTTCGCAGCACTGCTCGCTGTCGCAATCGTCGGCCTGTTCGTGAAGTACGCCCGACAGCGGTTCGGCGGCCGCTCGGCGGCCACCGAGTGGACGAGTTGAGATGGACTCGCTGCCGTTTCCGCTGTCCGGTCGGCGGCTCGTGACCGGGCCGTCGAACGTCGGAAAGACGCGGCTGACCGCCCGTGCGTTGGAGGCGTGGGTGGGTGAGCACGGAAGCGACGGCGTCACCGCGTTGGATTTCGCCCCCGAACTGGAGCGAGACGGGCGGATACTCGGCGGGAGGCTCACACGGTTCAGCGAGGTCCCAGAGACAGTTTGGTACGGCGTCGTCGAGGCGCACGCGCCGCGCGCCGCGGGTGAGACCGAGTCGGAAACGCTGGCGCTCGCGGCCGAGAACGCGCGTCGGTCCCGCCGGATCGTCGAGTCCGCCCCCGAGAACCCCCGCGCAGTCTTCGTCAACGACGCGACCATCCCGTTCCAGTCGGGCGACGTCGGCGGATTGGGCGTCTCGACGCTCTTCGACTACTACGAGGACGCGGACTTCGTCGTCTGCAACGCCTTCGAGAGCGACGAGCTCGGCGTCGACGACCGCGTCTCTCGGAACGAACGCGCGGCGCTCGGTCGCCTGCGAGCGTGGGCGGACAGCGTCGTCGAACGCTGATCGCTCGCCGGGGTATTCTCCAGTTGTATACGTTGGTTATATCACGCCGGGGCGGGACCGAACGGACGTAGATGGGTTTCAGCGACCACCTGCTCGAAACCGGGACTGACCTCTGGGATGCACAGTTGCGTCATCCGTTCGTCCGCGAGTTAGCGGACGGCAGCCTCGACGAGGCGGCGTTCCGCGTCTGGCTTGAACAGGACTACCTGTACCTGCTCGATTACGCGCGGACGTTCGCGATTCTCGGGGCGAAAGCGACCGACGAGCCGACGATGGCTCACTGCTTCGAGGTGGCCACCGCGGTCGTGGGCGAGGAGATGGACCTTCACCGCTCGTTCGCCGCAGAGTACGGACTCACTGCCGCTGATCTGGCGGCCGCCCGAAAGACGCCGACCTGCGAGGCCTACACCAGTTTCCTGCTCCGAACGGCGCGGGAGCGTCCGCTGGCGGTCGGAGTCGCCGCCGTCTACCCCTGCGGGCAGGGGTATGCAGACGTCGCCGAGGAGATGGCCGAACTCGCCGACGGCCGGCACAGCTACACGCCCTTCATCCGGAAGTACACGAGCGACGCGTTCGTCGAGTCGGTCGCGTGGATGCGCGAACTGGTCGATCGCTGCGCGGAGGCACACCCGTCGCTGCGCGGGGAGATGGCGGCGGCGTTCCGCCGGAGCGCCGAACTCGAATACGCGTTCTGGGAGATGGCCTACACCGGCGAGGAGTGGCCGAGCGAGCGCGCTAGCGCGGAGGTGGTGTGAATGGCGCTCACCCGTGAGGTCGCCCTCACGATCGCCGGATCCGACAGCGGCGGCGGCGCTGGCGTCCAAGCGGACCTCAAGACGATGGAGGCCCTCGGCGTGTTCGGCACGAGCGCTGTGACGAGCGTCACCGCACAGAGCACCCGCGGAGTCGACGCGATTGAAGACGTCTCGACGGACGTCGTCGAGGCGCAGATCCGGACCGTCGCCGAGGACTTCGACGTCGGAGCCGCGAAGACGGGGATGCTCAGCACCGCGCCGATCATCGAGACGGTGGCCGAGTGCCTCGCCGAGTACGACTTCCCGCTGGTAGTCGATCCCGTGATGATCGCTCAAAGCGGCGACCGGCTCCTCGATGCCGAGGCGGAAGCGACGCTCAGCGACGAACTGCTCCCCCGCGCAGCGCTCGTCACCCCGAACCGTCCCGAGGCGGAGGCCCTGACGGGAACGGCGATCGAGGACGAGGACGACATGCGCGCGGCCGCCGCGGCGATCGTCGATGCGGGGCCCGCGGCCGCCCTCGTGACCGGCGGGCATCTCGGCGGCGACGAACTCGTGGACGTCCTCCACGCTGACGGCGAGACGCGGACGTTCCGGGCGCGGCGTCACGACACCGAGCACACCCACGGGAGCGGCTGTACGCTCTCGTCGGCCGTCGCTGCCGGTCTCGCTCGCGGCGACGATCCGCTGAGCGCCGTCGACCGCGCGGAGTCCGTCATCGACCGCGCGGTTCGGTACGGGCTCGACGTCGGCGGCGGTTCCGGCCCGGTTCAGCACCAAGCGACGATCCGCAACGACGCCGCGCGGTACGAGGCGATAGCCGGCGTCCGCGAGGTCGTCCGGGCGCTCCGGGACCGCGGCGCGTCAGCCCTCGTTCCCGAGGTCGGGCTGAACGTCGCGGTCGCGACGCCGTACGCGATGGGGCGAGACGAGGTGGCCGCCGTCGAGGGACGGGTCCACCGGACCGAAGCGGGCGTGGCCCCGACCGGCGGCGTCCGTCTCGGCGCGTCGAGTCACGTCGCCCGCCTCCTCCTCGCGGCCCGGTCGTACGACCCGACCGTCACCGCGGCGGCGAACGTCCGCCTCGACGACGCCGTCGCGGCCGCGGTCGACGAGCGGCTGGACGCCGTCGAGGTCGACCGGACGACCGAGCCCGACGCGTATCCGACCGAGCAGCGGGAGGGCGGGACGATGGCGTGGGCGGTCGAGCGCGCGATGAGCGGGAGAGAGACGGTTCCCGACGCGATATACGACCGCGGCGCTGTCGGCAAGGAAGCGATGTGCCGACTGTTCGCCGCGTCGCCCGCCGAACTGCGGAACAGGCTGCTGCGGGTTCACGCCGCCGTCGACGACGCGGCGTGAGCCCCGAGGGACCGATCGCGCCGTGAGGGGCCGGGATCACCCGTCGGTACCCTCCCGCTCGTCGATCATCCGCGCGGCCAGTTCGATCCACTCGTCGTCGAGGACCGCGCCGCCGACGATGGCGGCGCGGGCGACGTACGAGAGCACGATCCCGACGAAGACGCCGGACAGCCCGAACCCGAGCGTGATCGCGAGTAGATACGAACCACCGAGGAGGAAGACGTACGAGCCGACCACGCCCGCGTAGAGCGGCGTTCGCGTGTCGCCCGCGCCCTTCAGCGCGCCCGCCAGCGGGAAGAGGAACCCGATGACCACCAACGCGACGGCGAACGCGCGGGTGAAGCCGGTCGCGAATCCGATCGTCGCCGCGTCGCGGGTGAAAAGCGTCGCGAGCGGTTCCGCCGCCACGAACAGCAGCGCGCCGATCGATCCGAGCGTCGCGAGACCGAACAGGGCCACGATCGCCGCCGTCTCGCGGACCTCCTCGGACGAACCCGCGCCGAGTGCCTGCCCCACGAGAACGCTCGAAACGGTTCGAAACGCCCGGTAGAAGGGAGCGGCGAACTGCTGGTAGATGCGTTTTGCGACGTGGTAGGCGGCGTTCGCCTCGGTCCCGAACAGGAGGACCAGCGAATTGAAGGGGAAGTACGCGACTTCGGTGCTCAGACCGCCGAGGATGTCGGGAACGCTCACTTCGAGCAGCTGTCTGGTGAGAAGCAGCCCCCGAGGCCGCGCGAGCGACACCGCCGAACGGTCGCTGTTGAAGACGGCGACGACGAGCAGCGCCTCGAGGGTCCGACCGACCGCCGTCCCGATCCCGACGCCGACGATTCCCAGTCGCGGCGCGCCGAGGAGCCCCAGTCCGAGCGCGACCGACAGGAGGATGTTCAGGCCGGTCGCCCCGGCGTTTATCACCATCGGCGTGCGGGTGTCGCCGGTTCCCTGCAACGCCCGCGCGCCGACGAAGCCGACGATGCGCATCGGCGCGGCGGCGAAGACGATCGCCAGGTAGCGGCCGCCCTCCCGGGCGACTGCGGACTCCGCCCCGAGCAGAGCGATCAGCGACTCGCTGAACAGCGCTCCGACGAGGACGAGCGGGAGCCCGCAGAGTAAGCCGATGAGCAGCGCCTGCGTGACCGCGTGGTCGCGGGTGACGCTGTCGCCGCGACCCGTCTCCTGACTGGAGAGCGCGATCGCCCCGCTGCCGAGCCCCATCCCGATGCGCAGCGGGATCCGCGAGTAGAGGTCCGCGAGACCGATGGCCGCCACCGCGACCGGCGAGAAGAAGCCGGTGACGAGGATGTCCACCGTCCGCATCAGCGTGTTGAGCGCCTGCTGGAGGGCGACCGGCCAGCCGAGACCGAGCGTCTGTCGACCGACAGCGGAGATTCGCTCGCGGGGTATTGAGAGCAACGACTGGGCGTCCGCGTGCCCGGAGGAAATAGGTACCGTCAGTCCGGTGGTCGCGGTCGCGTCGACGGGGCCGACGCTGGCGCCGAGCGCTCAGAGATAGCCGTGCTCGACGAGCCGATCGACCGCCTCGCGGAGCCGCTCCTCGCTGGCGGCGTAGGAGATCCGCGCGTAGCCCGGCGAGCCGAACGCCGAGCCCGGGACAGTCGCGACGTGGGCGTCTTCGATCGCGCCGGCGCACCACGCCTGATCATCGTCATCGACGGGCAGCATCATGTAGAACGCCCCGTCGCCGACCGGGACGTCGAGGCCGTGCTCCTCGAAGAGGTCGACGAGCATATCGCGGCGCTCGCGGAAGGCGTCGCGCATCTCCGTGACGGCGTCGTCGGTGTTCTCGATCGCCTCGAGCCCCGCGTGCTGGACGAAGTTCACCGCACAGGAGACCGAGTGCGAGTGCAGCTTCGCCGCCTGCGAGATCACCGACTCGGGCGCGTGGATGTAGCCGAGCCGCCAGCCGGTCATCGAGTAGGCCTTCGAGAAGCCGTTTATCGTGACCGTCCGGTCGCTCATTCCCGCGAGCGAGCCGAGGCTGGTCGGCTCGACGTCGTAGGTGATCTCCTGATAGATCTCGTCGGAGATGACGGTGATGTCGTGCTCGACCGCGAGGTCGCGGACGCCTTCGAGCGCCGCGTCGGAGTAGACCGCGCCCGTGGGGTTCGACGGCGAGTTCACGACGAGCAGTTCGGTGTCGTCGGAGACCGCGTCGCCGAGGTCGTCGAGGGCGGGCTCGAGCTGGAAGTCGTACGGCGCGAGGTCGACGCGGTTGAGCGAGCCGTCCGAGAGCTTCGCCATCGCCTCGTAGGAGACCCACGCGGGGTCGAGGAGGACGACCTCATCTCCCCCATCGATGAGCGTCTGGAACGTCTCGAAGAGCGCCTGCTTGCCGCCGGGCGTGACGATGACCTCGCTCGCGTCCGCGTCGATCCCGTCGTCTCGGAGCTTCGCGGCGATCGCCTCTCGGAGCTCCGGGATCCCGTTCGAGGGCGTATATCCCGTGTGTCCGGCGTCCATCGCCGCCTTGCCCGCCTCGACGACGTTCTCCGGCGTGGGGAAGTCGGGCTCGCCGACCGAGAGGTCGACGACGTCGACGCCGTCTGCTTCCAGTTCGCTCGCCTTGTTGCTGATTGCCAGCGTCGCGCTCGGTTCCACCCGTTCGACGCGGGCTGCGAAGTCGAAACTCATGACAACGTCACCACCATATCGACCGCGGCGTTTACCGCTTCCGCACCTTTCTCGATCCGCTCTCTCGCCTCGGCCCCGCTCTGTCCGGGGCCGGAGACGCCGAACGTGACCGGAACGTCGCGGTCTAAGCTGACTTCCGTGAGCGATTTCGCCGTCGCGTCGGCGATGACGCGGTCGTGGTCGGTGTCGCCGGTGACGATCGCGCCGACGACGGCGACCGCCTCGACGTCCTCGCGCCGCGCGAGGCGGTCGGCCGCCAGCGGCGAGTCGTACACGCCGGGGACCGACAGTTCCGCCGCGATCTCGATGTTTCGCCCCGAGGCGGCCTCGCGGGCCGCCGCCGCCATCTCCTCGGTGACCGACGCGTTGAATTCGGCCACCACCAGTCCGAGCGTTACCATACCCGAGCGGTTCCGCGGCGGCGTCAAAATCCTATCGGCACGCCGGCGGCAACCACAACTGGTCGGATTTACAAACACAAGAGTTGTAACGGCGTAGTGGTCACTGAGTGACAATGAGCCCTGACGAGGGTCCGCGCGAGCCTCGTGATGCGCCCTCCGCCGCCGCTGACGACCGATCTGAGACCGGCAGCGGACCCGCTGAGTCCGCTGACGACGGATTCGACGACGATACCGGGTCCGCTGACGTCGCTGGCGACGAACTCGACGAGACCGACAACGGGCCCGCTGAGTCCGCTGACGATGGATTCGACGGCGACAACGGGTCCGCTGAGGCCGCTAGCGACGAACTCGACGGCGACAGCGGATCCGACGAGGTCGACGATGCGTCCACTGGCCACGACCGTGTCGACTACACCACGTCCGCTCCCGTCGCCGGCGACCCGCCCGCGGCGGCCCGCGGGCGTTCCCGCCGCGTCCTCCTCGGCGTCGTCGCCGTCGCCGCCGTCGCGCTCGCGCTCCGGATCGTCGCGCTCGGCGGGCGGGTCTTCCACTGGGACGAGGGGCGCGTCGGCTACTGGATCCTCCGGTATCACGAGACCGGCGTCCACACCTACCGCCCGATCGTCCACGGCCCGTTCCTGCCGATCGTCAACGACTGGCTGTTCGTCCTGCTGCCGGCCTCGGACTTCTCCGCGCGCCTCCCGGTCGCCGTCGTCGGGGGACTGCTCCCGCTCGCCGCGTGGCTCTTCCGCGAGCGGCTTCGGGACACGGAGGTCCTCGCGCTCGCCGCGGTACTCGCCTTGAACCCGCTGGTCGTGTACTACTCGCGATTCATGCGAAACGACGTCCTCGTGGCCGCGTTCGCCGTCGTCGCGCTCGGACTCGTCGTCCGCGGGTTCGACACCGGCCGGCTCCGCTATGCGTTCCCGGCGGCCGCCTCGCTGGGACTGGCGTTCACGACGAAGGCGAACGCGATCCTCTATGTCCTCTGCTTTCTCGGCGCCGGCGCGTTGCTCGCGGATCACCGGCTGATCGCGGCTCGCGCCCGCGGCGAGTCCGGCCGCGCCGTCTTCGCGCGGTGGCGCGCGGCGCTGGCGGGTCGTCTCCGCGCGCACGGGCCGACCACCGGAGCGTCGCTCGGGCGCCTCCTCGGTACCGCCGCCGGCTCGGTCCTCATCTTCCTCGGCATCGTGGTGTTCTTCTACGCGCCGCGGCCGGACCTCTGGCAGGCGCTCGGAAACCCCGCGCAGCTACCGGGAATCCTCGACGCGGGCACCGTCGGCGCGGCCGAGAAGCTCGTCGACACGTGGGGCGGCGGGAGTCACCAAGACCACCCGTACCTGCCGTATCTCGCCGACCTCGCGGAGACGCTCGTGTACGGCGCGCCGGCGGTCCTCGCGTTCGCGCTTCTCGGCGTCGTCGTCGACCGCTACGGGATCCGCGGCGAGGGTCCCCGCGAGATCGTCACGTTCGCGACGTACTGGGCGATCGCGTCGCTGTTCGGCTACCCGATCGCGACCGACATCCAGGCCCCGTGGGCGGCCGTCCACGTCGTCGTTCCGCTCGCCGTCCCGGCGGCGGTCGGCGTCGGGTTCGTCGTCGATGCCGCGCGCGAGGCGCTCGCCGCGCGCGACACTGTGAGCGTCGGTCTCGCGGCGCTCGTCGTCCTCGCGGGGGTCAGCGGGGCGGCCGCCGGGAACGCCGCGTACTTCAACTCGACGGACGAGGCGGACAAGCAGGTGCTGCAGTGGGCCCAGCCCGAGAATTCGCTCAAGCCCACGATCGAGGTCGTCGGCGAGGTGTCGGACGCGAACGACGACGGGGCGGACGTCCTCTTCGTCGGCACGCGACCGCCGAGCGGCGACGGCGAGGTGTTCTACGTCCGCGACGAGTCGTCGCTCCGGACGGCGCCGCCGGGCGGGCCCGCGTGGCACGACCGGCTGCCGCTCCCGTGGTATCTCGAGCGGTACGGCGCGAACGTCACCAGTTCGCCGCCCGACGCCGAGCCCGCCGAGGCGCTCGCCGATCCGCCGCCGGTCGTGATCGCGAAGGACTACGACCGCAACGCGGTGTCCGCGGAGCTGTCGGGGTACGCCGCCTTCGAGCACAAATTCCGCCTGTGGGGCGACAACGTGGTCGTCTTCATCGAGCGCGAAGAGCTGCGGCGCGTCGCGCCCGAACGCGCGGCGGACGCCTCCGGCGAGCGCACCTGACCGCGCGCCGGCGCGGAGGGCACAGCCCCGTCAGCGTCGGACGGAGACACAGACTCGCCGGCGCCTCTGAGATATCCACGTCCGTGGCCATTGACTCGTCAGATTCGGCAAAGCTTATTCACTATCCTCCAGTACGGTCGCCCGTGACCGTCACCGTACCCGGACCGACACTCGGCGTCGTCGGCGGCGGCCAGCTCGGCCGGATGCTCGCCGAGGCGGCCGCCCCGCTCGGCGTCGAGGTTGTCGTCCTCGATCCCACGCCGGAGTGCCCCGCCGCGCCGGTCGCCAGCGGGCAGATCGTCGGCGACTTCGACGACCCCGAGGCGTTCCGCGAGCTCGCCGCCCGCGTCGACGCGTTGACCTTCGAGATCGAACTCGCGGACGCCGAGCTGCTGGAGAGCGTCGCAGCGGAGTTCGATCTGTCGGTGAACCCCGCTCCGGAGACGCTGGAGACGATCGAGGACAAGCTCATACAGAAGCGCGAACTCGGGGAGGCGGGCGTTCCGGTCCCGCCGTTCCGGCGGGTCGACGACGCGGCGGACCTCCGAGCGGCGCTCTCGGAGTTCGGCGACGTGATGCTGAAAGCCCGCACCGGCGGCTACGACGGCCGCGGGAACGTCCCCGTGACCGACCCCGACGACGCCGAGGCGGCGATCGAGGCGGTCGGCGGTCCCGCGATGGCCGAGGCGTTCGTCGACTTCGAGCGCGAGCTCTCGGTGATCGCCGTGCAGGGCGACAGCGAGGTCCGCACGTTTCCCGCGGGCGAGAACGTCCACGAGGCGGAGATCCTGCGGGAGACGATCCTCCCCGCGCGGACCACCGAGGACGTGCTGGCGCGCGCCGACGCGGTCGCCCGCGAGGTCCTCGGGACGCTCTCGGGCCGCGGCGTCTTCGGGATCGAACTGTTCGAGACCGGCGACGGAGAGATACTCGTCAACGAGATCGCGCCGCGGCCGCACAACTCCGGGCACTGGACGATCGAGGGAGCGAGGTGCTCCCAGTTCGAACAGCACGTCCGCGCCGTCCTCGGGTGGCCGCTCGGCTCGACGCGGCTCCGCTGCCCGACGGTGATGGCGAACGTCCTCGGCACCGTCGAGGAGCCGCGGCCGGCGCGACTCGGAACCGTCGAGGCCGTCCTCGGCGATCCGGACGCCTCGCTGCACTGGTACGGCAAAGACGAGGTCCGCCCGCTCCGGAAGATGGGCCACGTCACCGTCACGGGCGACGGCTCGGCGGACGGCGATGCGGCCCGGACCGCCGACAGCGGAGCGCGCCCCGGCGACCTCCTCGCGCACGCGAGAGAGATACGGGACGCCCTCCGCTTCGAGTAGCACGGAACGCCCGCCGCTTGGAGTAACGCGATCGAGACGCACGCCGCTTCGAGTAACACGGGACGCCCCGCCGCGTCGCATTCCGACTAAGACACAGCACACACGATGACTGACTACACGCCCGACACCGACTCCGACGTGACCGTACAGGAATTGATCGACCGTCTCCGCGAGGAGGCCGACGCCGACGTCGACCCCGACGCGACGCCCGACGTCGGGATCATTATGGGTTCGGACTCCGACCTCGACGTGATGCGCGGCGCGCACGAGGCGCTGGACCGCCTCGGCTTCGCCGAGCAGACCGACTTCGCGGACGCGCCCGATGCCCGCTTCACCTACGAGACGTACGTCGTCTCCGCGCACCGGACGCCCGAACTGATGTACGCCTACGGTGAGACGGCCGCGGCCCGCGGCCTCGACGTCGTCATCGCGGGCGCCGGCGGGAAGTCCGCCGACCTGCCGAACATGACCGCCTCGATCGCGTACCCGCTCCCGGTCGTCGGCGTGCCCGTGCAGGAGAAGTCCGTCGACTCCGTCATCGGGATGCCCACCGGCGCGCCGATCGTCGCCGTCGACGCCGGAAAATCGTTCAACGCCGCGCTGTCGGCCGCACAGATCCTCGCTCGCGAGCACAACGAACTGCGCGAGCGGCTGGTCGAGTACCACGAGGCGCTCGTCGGGGAGGTCGCCCGCGACTCCCGCGACCTCCACGACCTCGGGGTCGATTCGTACGTAGAGCGCCGCAGCGACGGATAGCCGCGAGCTCGTTCGTCGGCGCGCGTCCGGCGTATAAATCAACGCTTATGGGGGGGCACTGCTAACTGCCGAACGTCAGGGAGACTACGGAATGAGTGAATGGATCGCAATCGGGGCCCTCGGGCTCGTCGCCGTCGGAATCCCACTGGGGATGATGGCCGTCTCGGCGATACTCCGCCCGTCGGTACCCGAACAAGGTAAACGCGCCACCTACGAGAGCGGCGAGGTGCCGACCGGAACGGCGCGCGTCCAGTTTAACATCCAGTACTACATGGTCGCGCTGCTGTTCCTCGTCTTCGACATCGAGACCGTTCTCATCTTCCCGTGGGCCGTGATCTACCGGCCCGCACTGGAGCAGGGAGTCGCCCTCTCGACGGTGTTGCTGCCGATGCTCGCATTCGTCGGCATCCTCATCGTCGGACTGGTCTGGGCGTGGCGCAACGGCGCAGTCAGATGGGTCAAAAGCCCGCTGGCGAACCGCCGGAAGACGGAGAGAAACGCATGAGTAGCGAACGAGACACACCATTCGTCACGGACGACACGCAGGTACAGACCGAGACGCGGGACGCCCGGATGACGGGCGGCGGCGCGGACGACCGGTTCAACTCGAAACTCCGGGAGGCGTTCGGCTCCACGCCGTTCATCCTCACGAAGTTCGACCAGTTCATGAACTGGGTCCGCGGCTCGTCGATGTTTATGCTGCAGTTCGGGATCGCCTGTTGCAGCATCGAGATGATGCACACCTACTCGGTGAAGCACGACCTCGACCGGTTCGCGGCCGGGGTCCCCCGCGCGTCGCCGCGGCAGGCGGACGTCATCATCGTTCCGGGGACGATCGTCTCGAAGTTCGCCCCGCGGATGAAGCGCGTCTACGACCAGATGCCCGAGCCGAAGTTCGTCGTCGGGATGGGCTCCTGTACGATTTCGGGCGGCCCGTTCCAAGAGGGCTACAACGTCATCAAGGGCGCAGAGGAGGTCATTCCCGTGGACATCCACGTCCCCGGCTGTCCCCCGCGCCCGGAGGCCCTCATCTACGGCGTCGCGAAGCTGCAGCAACGCATCGCCGAGGGCGAGTCGAGCCCGGTGACGGTCAAGCCGTACGAGCTCGAGCAGTTCAACGACCTCGAACAGGACGAGATCGTCGAGAAACTCGCCGAACAGATCGACGAAGACGACCTCGTGATGCGGTACAACTGGGCTGATTCGCCATGAGCCTCGAAGAACCCACCCCCGAAGACGGCGCGGTCGAGGTGCTCCCGACCGGGGGCGACGAGATCGCCGAGCTGCTCGGCGACTTGGTCGTCGACCGCGAGGAGCACGTCAACGCGCCCGGATTCGTCATCCGGCCGGACGCGGTCCAAGAGACGCTCCGCCGCCTCCGCGACGAGGCCGGCTTCGATCACCTCTCGTGTGTGACCGCCGAGGAGCGTGAGGATCGCTACGAGTCGATCTACCACCTCACGAGCTTCGACGACAGACAGCGGGAGGCCAGCGTCGTCGTCCCGACGCCGAAGGACGAGCCCGTGAGCCAGTCCGCAGAGCCGGTCTTCCGGACCGCCGACTGGCACGAGCGCGAGGCCTACGACCTGATCGGCATCGAGTACGACGAGCACCCGGACCTGCGCCGGATTCTGCTGCCGGACACGTGGCAGGGACACCCGCTCTCGCAGAGCTACGACCAGGACCGCCCGCAGATCGTCACGCTCAAAGAGTGGGAGAACCCCCTCGCGGAGGACCACCGCGAGGAGGAGGGGGACACGATGTACGTCAACATCGGCCCGCACCACCCCGCCACCCACGGCGTCCTCCACGTCAAGACGGTCCTCGACGGCGAGCAGGTCGCAGACGTCGATCCGGACATCGGCTACCTCCACCGCTGCGAGGAGCAGATGTGCCAGACGAAGACCTACCGCCACCAGATCATGCCGTACCCCGACCGCTGGGACTACGCGTCGTCGGGACTGCTGAACGAGTGGGCGTACGCCCGCGCCGCGGAGGACCTAAACGACATCGACGTGCCGGAGTACGCACAGATCATCCGGACGATGGGCTCGGAGTTCTGCCGCATCGCCTCCCACATGCTCGCGGTCGGGACGTTCGCGCTCGACGTCTACGGCGACTTCACCGCGATCTTTATGTACGCGATGCGGGACCGCGAGAAGGTGCAGAACGTGCTCGAAGAGCTCACCGGCCAGCGGATGATGTTCAACTACTTCCGGCTGGGCGGCGTCGTCTGGGACCTCCCGGAGCCCCGCGAGGAGTTCTTCGAGATGATCCGTGACTTCCTCGACGACCTCCCGCAGGCGCTCGAGGAGTACCACGACCTCATCACCGGAAACGAGATCCTTCAGGCCCGAACGATCGATACGGGCGTGCTCCCGCCGGAAGTCGCGAAGTCCTACGGTGCGACCGGCCCCGTCGCCCGCGGGTCGGGAATCGACTACGACCTCCGCCGCGACGACCCCTACGGCTACTACGACGAGCTCGAGTGGGACGTCATCACCGAGGACGGCTGCGACAACTTCAGTCGGCTGCTCGTCCGGATGAAAGAGGTCGAGGAGTCGGCGAAGATCATCGAGCAGTGCGTCGACCTGCTCGAGGACTGGCCCGAGGAGGAGCGGACGATCCAATCGAACGTCCCGCGCACCCTGCGCCCCGACGACGACACGGAGATCTACCGCGCCGTCGAGGCCGCAAAGGGCGAACTCGGGATCTACATCCGCGCGGACGGCACCGAAAAGCCCGGCCGCTTCAAGATCCGCAGCCCGTGCTTCTCGAACCTCCAGACGCTGCCTGAGATGAGTGCTGGAGAATACATCCCGGACATGGTCGCGTCGCTCGGGAGCCTCGACATCGTGCTCGGCGAGGTGGATCGGTGATGATTCCGCTGCAGTCGCAGGTCCTCCTCCCCGAGCGCATCGCCGGCCTGCTCGGGCTGTCGGGGACGGTCGGTCAGATCGTCGGCGGTCTGCTCGGCGCGTTCCTGATCGCGAACCTCCTCTTGGTCCAGACGGCCGTCGCCGGCCCGTGGGCCAAGCGGAAGATCACCGCGGCGTTCACCGACCGCATCGCGGTCAACCGGATCGGTCCGTTCGGACTGCTGACGATCGTCACCGACGCCGTCCGACTGCTCTCGAAAGAGCTCGTGATCCCCGAGGGCGTCGACCGCCCGGCGTACGACCTCGGGCCGCTTCTGGTGCCGTTCTCGGCGCTGCTCGGCTTCGCGGTGATCCCGATGGGCAACGGCATCCACCTCGCGGACCCCGAGACGGGGCTCGTCTTCGCCTTCGCGGCGTCTTCGATCGCCTCTCTCGGACTGGTGATGATGGGCTACGCGTCGAACAACAAGTACTCGCTGCTCGGCGGTCTGCGGGCGATCGCATCGAACATCGCCTACGAGATCCCGCTCGTCGTCACCGGGGCGTCGGTGATCATCTTCACCGGCACGCTCCAGATGAGCGAGATCGTCGCACAGCAGACCGACCCGCTCTTGACCATCGCCGGCGTGACCATCCCGCAGTGGTTCGCGTTCGTGAACCCGTTCGCGTTCGTGCTGTTCGTGGTCGCGAACCTCGCGGAGGTCGGCCGCAACCCCTTCGACGTGCCGGAAGCGCCGACCGAGATCGTCGCCGGGTACCAGACCGAGTACTCCTCGGTGTACTTCGTACTCATCTACCTCGGTGAGTTCATCCACATCTTCCTCGGCGGCGCGCTCGCGGCGACGCTGTTCCTCGGCGGGCCGGCCGGACCGGTCCTGCCGGGATTCGTTTGGTTCACGATCAAGATCTGGGCGTTCTATCTGTTCACCCAGTGGGCGCGCTCGGCGATCCCCCGCCTCCGCGTCGACCAGTTCCTCGACGTCGGGTGGAAGGGAATGCTCGTGCTCTCCTTCGCGAACCTGGTGCTCACGGCCGTAATCGTGGGAGTGATAGCATGATCGGCGTACTCAAATCGATGGCGACGACGATGAAGCACGCGCTGGACGGGAAGACGTTCACGGTCGAGTACCCGGACGTCGCCCCCGAGGTGAGCCCCCGGTTCCGCGGGGTCCACAAGTTCAGCCAAGAGCGCTGTATCTGGTGTCGACAGTGCGAGAACGTCTGTCCGAACGACACGATCCAGATCGTCCAAGACGACCAGCGCAACGGCGAGCAGTACAACCTCCACATCGGCCAGTGCATCTACTGCCGGCTGTGCGAGGAGGTCTGCCCCGTCGACGCCATCCTGCTCACGCAGAACTTCGAGTTCGTCGCCGACACGAAAGATGACTTCGTGTACAACAAAGAGCAGTTGAAGAACGTCCCGTGGTACAAGGACATCGACCCGCTCAACTCCCGAGAACCCGACCGCGGCGCGTGGATCGGCGAGGGGGAGGGCGAGGTGGATTACCAGTGAGGTGACCCCTCACTGCGTGGGACAGGCCGCCGATCAAAGTCCGCTCGGGGCGGAATCCGCCCGCGGACTTCTCGAAATCTTCAAAGGGATACCTCAAGGAGACACACACAATGGTTTATGAAACCATCGCGTTCGCGCTGTTCGCCCTCGTGACCGTGGGCTGCAGCCTGGGCGTCGTCCTCGTGCGGGACGTCTGGCACTCCGCACTCCTACTCGGGGGCGCGCTCTTGAGCGTCGCGGTGCACTACGTGATGTTGCAGGCGGAGTTTCTCGCCGCCATGCAGATCCTCGTCTACGTGGGCGGGGTGCTCATACTGATCACGTTCGCCGTGATGCTGACGCGCACACAACCGGAGGTGAGTAGCACATGACCACGAAACCGGAACTGAACCTCGGATCGCACCTCGTTCCCGGTCTCGCCGCCGCGGCGCTGTTCGTCGTGATGGCCGCAGCGATCCTCGCATCGACGTTCCCGGACCCGCAGGGGTTCGCTGAGGGCGCGAACATCACGGCCAGTATCGGCTACGCGATGTTCAACCTCGACCTCGGCGACGTCGCCGGCGAGAGCTTCCTCGTCGCGTTCCTCCTCATGGCCGTCACGCTGGACGTCGCACTCGACGGCGCTGTGCACCTCGCGACGCGCGAGAGCAGCGAGGGCCGGACGCTCATAGCCGACGGCGGCCGAGAGCTCAAACGCACGCTGTTCGGCGGGGGTGAGGAGTGATGGTGCCGCCGGAGTATTACCTGCTCCTCTCCGCGGCCGTCTTCTGTATCGGCCTGTTCGGCATCCTGACCCGGCGCAACGCGCTCTTGTTCCTGATGTCGGTCGAACTGATGTTGAACGCCGCGAACATCAATCTCGTCGCGTTCTCCTACGTCTGGGGCAACGTCACGGGACAGACGTTCGGGCTGTTCGTGATGGCGCTCGCCGCCGCCGAAGTCGCGATCGGGATCGGGATCATCCTGGTGCTGTACCGCAACTTCGACAGCGTCGACGTCACTGAGGCAGCGACGATGAGGTGGTAAGATGGCAGGAATATTCGACTTCGCACCCGCGATCGTGTTGTTGCCGTTCGTCTCGTTCCTCGTCGCGCTCGCGTTCGGCGACCGCCTGCCGAGAGGCGGCGCGGAGGCCGGAATCGCCGCGACGGCGGGGTCGCTCATCCTCGCAATCGCGACGGTGCTGACCGTCGCCGGGGGACAGACGTACGACGCGACCATTTACACGTGGGCCGAGGGGATCGACGCGGTCGATCTCACGTTCGGCATCCTGATCGACCCGCTGTCGGCGATGATGCTGCTCATCGTGACGCTCATCGCGTTCCTCGTCCACGTCTTCAGTCTCGGCTACATGAACGACGACCCCGACGAGACGGGGCTACCGCGCTACTACGCCGGCCTCGGCCTGTTCACGGCGTCGATGCTCGGCTTCGTCGTCGCGGACAATCTGCTGATGGCGTTCATGTTCTTCGAGCTGGTCGGACTGTGTTCGTACCTGCTCATCGGCTTTCACTTCCGCGAGCCGGGTCCGCCGAGCGCGGCGAAGAAGGCGTTCCTCGTCACCCGGTTCGGCGACTACTTCTTCCTCGTCGGCGTCGTCGCGGTCTTCGCGACGTTCGGCACGGCGGCGTTCGCCGGCTCGGAGTCGTTCCCCGCGCTCGCCGAGGCGGCGCTCCGCGGCGAGGCGACGGTCAACACGCTCGGCTTCGCGCCGCAGACGTGGTTCACGATCGTCGGCCTGCTCGTCCTGGGCGGCGTGATCGGCAAGTCCGCGCAGTTCCCGCTGCACACGTGGCTGCCCGACGCGATGGAGGGCCCGACGCCGGTCTCGGCGCTCATCCACGCGGCGACGATGGTCGCCGCCGGGGTCTACCTCGTCGCGCGGATGTACGGCTTCTACGCCATCTCGCCGACCGCGCTCGCGATCATCGCCTTCATCGGCGGCTTCACGGCGCTGTTCGCGGCGACGATGGGGCTCGTCAAGCGCGAGATCAAACAGGTGCTCGCGTACTCGACGATCTCACAGTACGGGTATATGATGCTGGCACTCGGCGGCGGCGGCTACGTCGCCGCGACCTTCCATCTGATGACGCACGCCTTCTTCAAGGCGCTGCTCTTCCTCGGTGCGGGGTCGGTCATCATCGCGATGCACCACAACGAGAATATGTGGGACATGGGCGGACTGAAAGACAAGATGCCCGTCACCTACTACACGTTCCTCTCGGGATCGCTCGCTCTCGCGGGCATCTTCCCGTTCGCCGGCTTCTGGTCGAAAGACGAGGTCCTCTATGAGACGCTGCTCCACGGTCTCGACGGTAACGTGATCCTGCTCGCGGCCTACGCGATGGGGCTGCTCGCCGTCTTCTTCACCGGCTTCTACACCTTCCGGATGGTGTTTCTCACCTTCCACGGGAAGCCGCGGACGCAGACCGCGGAGGATCCCCACGGCGTGCGCTGGAACGTCAAGTTCCCGCTCGCCGTCCTCGGCGTGCTGGCCGCGACGGCCGGCCTCGTGAACATGGTTCCGGTCGCAGAGTTGACCGGACTCCACATCGAGTACCTGCACCAGTGGCTCGAACACGGCATCGCTGGGCTGACGACCGAGCACTACAGTACGCTGCTCCACGACTTCGCCGGGTACGGTGCAGCGGGGCTCCACCTGAGCCCGCTGCTTCCGGGCGCGGTCTCGCTCGGTCTCGCGCTCGCGGGATCGGGCGTCGCGTACCTCCTGTACAACGTCCCCGAGCCGATCCGGCACACCGATCGGCTCGGGCGCATCAAGACGCTGCTGTACAACAACTACTACCAAGACGAGTACCAGGTCTGGCTGGCCAACGGCGTCACGCGCCCGGTCGCGCGCGTCGCGAACAAGTTCGACGGCGGCATCGTCGACGGCGTCGTCAACGGCGTCTCGGGCGTCAGCCTGTTCGCGGGCGGACGCGTCCGTCGCGTTCAGACGGGCGTGGTGAGTAACTACGCGGCGCTCCTCACGCTCGGGCTGACAGCGCTCATTCTGGCCTTCGGCCTCCTCGGAGGGTGGTTCGTATGATTATCGAAGCGCTCATCGCAGTCACGTTCCTCGCCGCGCTGGTCGTGTTCGTCGCTCCCGACGAGTACGCCGGTCGACTCGCGGCGGCACTCAGCGCGCTCCCGGTCCTCGGGAGCCTCTGGATGTGGGCACAGTACGACGCGAGCGGGAACGCCCTTCTGGGGGGTTCGATCGCGTTCGAGACGGACGTCGTCTGGCTGACGCTCGGCGGCCTCGACCTGCACTGGTTCGTCGGCGTCGACGGCATCAGCCTGCCGCTTATCGTCCTCACGACGATTCTCACGACGCTCGCGATCGTCAGCGCGTGGACGCCGATCGGCGACCGCAAATCGCAGTTCTACGGGCTGATGCTCTTCATGGAGGCGAACCTCCTCGGCGTGTTCACCGCGCTCGACTTCTTCGTCTGGTTCGTCTTCTGGGAGGCCGTCCTCGTTCCGATGTACTTCCTCATCGGCGTGTGGGGCGGTCCGAACCGCCGCTACGCCGCGATCAAGTTCTTCGTGTACACGAACGTGGCGTCGCTCGTGATGTTCATCGGCTTCATCGCCCTCGTGTTCGGCCTCGGAGACTCAGTGTCGTCGATGCGCCTCCCCGAGATCGCACAGGCGCTCCGCGCCGGCGACCTCGGCGGCTTCGCGGGCCTCGACGCCGCGACGCTGAAGCTGGTCGCCTTCGTGGCGATGTTCCTCGGCTTCGCGGTGAAAGTCCCCGTCGCGCCGCTGCACACGTGGCTGCCGGACGCTCACGTCGAAGCGCCGACGCCGGTGTCGGTGATGCTGGCGGGCGTCCTCCTGAAGATGGGGACGTACGCCCTGCTGCGGTTCAACTTCACGATGATGCCCGACGTCGCGACCGCGCTGGTCATCCCGATTGCGGGGATCGCCGTCATCAGCGTCATCTACGGCGCGATGCTGGCGCTCGCCCAGCAGGACCTCAAGCGCATCGTCGCGTACTCGTCCGTGTCCTCGATGGGGTACGTCATCCTCGGACTCGTCGCGTACACGACCTACGGGGTCGGCGGCGCGACGTTCCAGATGATCGCGCACGGGCTCATCTCCGGGCTGATGTTCATGGCGGTCGGCGTCATCTACAACACCACGCACACCCGGATGGTCGGCGATATGTCCGGCATCGCAGACCGGATGCCCGTCACCGCCGGCATCTTCGTCGCCGGTGCGTTCGGCTATATGGGACTGCCGCTCATGGCCGGCTTCGCGGGCGAGTTCTTCATCTTCAAGGGCTCCTTCGAGTCGACGGTCCACGCGGGGATGCCGCTGTTCACGGCGGCGGCGATGTTCGGCATCGTCATCGTCGCGGGCTACCTGCTCTTTGCGATGCAGCGCACGCTGTTCGGGCCGTTCAGCTTCGACGACGAGTACGAGATCACGAACGCGCCGTTCCACGACGTCGCGCCGCTGGCGGTGCTGTTGCTGCTCACCATCGTGCTCGGCGTCGCGCCCGACCTCTTCTTCGGGATGATCCAAGACGCGGTTAACCCGATCCTCTCGGGAGGTGGGCTGTGATGGTCGACGCGCTCGCACTGCAGGCGGAATCCGTCGCGGCTTGGACGGCGCTCCTGCCGGCGATCCTGCTCGGACTGACCGGGCTGGTGCTGCTCGGCATCGACACGCTGTCGCCGAAGCGGACGAGTAACGCGCTCCTCGCGGGCGTCTCCGCCGCCGGATCGCTGCTGGCGTTCGGTGTCGCGGCGTGGTTCCTCGTCGCTGGAACCGGACAGGAACACACCGGCGGTGCGATCTCGCTGTTCGGCGACTCGCTCGTCGTCGACGGGATGAGCCTCTTTTTCACACTCATCTTCACGGTCGTCACCGCGATGGTGGCGGTCGCCGCCTACGACTACCTGCGCGGTCACGCACACCAAGCGGAGTTCTACTCGCTGGTGCTCTTCGCCGCCACGGGGATGACGATGATGTCGATGGCGAACTCGCTCGCCACGGTGTTCATCAGCCTCGAACTCGCCTCGCTGCCCTCGTACGCGCTCGTCGCGTTCCTGAAGAAGAACCGCGGCAGCGTCGAGGCAGGCCTGAAGTACTTCCTCATCGGATCGGTCTCCTCGGCCGTGATGGTCTTCGGTATCAGCCTCGTCTACGCCGTCACGGGATCGCTCGTGCTCGGCGACGTGGCCGCGGCCCTCGGCGACACCGAGATGGCCGGCGTCCTCGGCATCGGCGTGCTGATGCTCGTCGGCGGCGTCGCCTACAAGACCGCCTCCGTCCCGTTCCACTTCTGGGCGCCGGAGGCCTACGAGGGCGCGCCCGCGCCGATCTCGGCGTTCCTCTCCTCGGCGTCGAAGGCCGCCGGCTTCGCGGTCGCGTTCCGCGTCTTCGTCGAGGCCTTCCCGCTGGGAGCGATTCCGGCTGGCGTCGACTGGGTGCTCGCGTTCCAGGTGCTCGCCGTCGTCACGATGACGCTCGGCAACTTCGCCGCGGCGACGCAGGAGAACGTCAAGCGGATGCTCGCGTACTCCTCGATCGGACACGCGGGCTACGCGCTCATCGGACTCGCGGCGCTGACGGCGGGCGGTCCGAACGGTGACGTGCTCGGGGCATCGATGGCGCACCTGCTCGTCTACGGCTTCATGAACACCGGTGCGTTCCTGTTCATCGCCCTCGCCGAACACTGGGGCGTCGGCCGGACGTTCGAGGACTACAACGGGCTTGCGTCTGTGGCGCCGATCGCGGCGGTCGCGATGACGGTGTTTATGTTCAGCCTCGCGGGGCTGCCGCCGTTCGGCGGCTTCCTCTCGAAGTACGCCCTGTTCTACTCGGCGATCGAGTCAGGGTTCTGGTGGCTCGCCGCCGTCGGCGCGGTCAACAGCGCGCTGTCGCTGTTCTACTACAGCCGCGTCGTCAAGGCGATGTGGATCGAGTCGCCCGCGGGCGACTTCGAGATCGAGAACCGGCCGGTCGGCCTGTACGCCGCGGTGCTGTTCGCCGGCATCGGAACGATGCTGCTCCTGCCCGGCTTCGGCCCGGTCATCGAGACCGCCCAAGCCGTCGCCGCCGCGCTGTTCTAGGAACCCACCTTTTTTTCGCCGTTCAGAATGGGGCTCCCTCTTCTACGGGGTCTAATGACGCCTCTTCGCCTTCGCCGAGTTTCCCGACGAGCACTCGGAACTCCCCGGGTTCCTTCTGTCGATACTGCCAGTGAAATTCCGGTCCCTCCTCGGCGGCGAACTGATGATACAGCGGCTTCGGGTCGTGGTCGTTGACGAGGGCGAACGCTTCACCCCGTTCGAGGTCGTCGTACGCCTTGAAGATCAGCTCGTGGCGACGAGCGGGCGGATACTCCCTGACATCGAGTTCTTGGCTAACTTCGACGTCGAGGTTCTCGTCGGATTCGGACGCTGCTCTCCCGTCTCTCTCGGCCTCCTCACCGTCGTGGTGTGTGTGCTGGTCGTGACCGTGGTGGTGGGCCTCCTCCCCGGAACAGGAGCCCGATTCGGCGTCTTCACCGTCGACGTCCGTCCGCTTCGTGATCCGGACGGCGACGCGGCCCGGTTCCTGCTCGACGATCCGCCACTCGAAGGCGTCGACGTATCGCTGCTGGAACTCCTGTTTCAGCCAACTGTGGATACTCCGTTCGGGCGCGTTTGTCAGTGATCTTCACGACGAGGACCGACCCGTCGTCGAGGTCGTCGAGCGATTTTTGCACGCGGACGATACCACTCGCGCAGCCGCGACCCCGATTGTCTTCAACTCACGCCGAGAGTCGGTCCCCGAGATCGGCCGAACCGACGACGACCACCTCGTCGTCACCGCCCGCTGAGTGGCGCGATACAACAGTATGCTGCGAGAGTCTGGTCGTTCCCTCATACTGACTTGTTCTCGTCTTGTACCGGTGATTGCCGCCAACCGAGTGGGCGATCACCGGTAAACAGTGAGTACAATCATTATCGGGCGTGTTCAATACGGACGCGCCAGTGATCCGGATCACGCTGCTCAGTCTCGTACTCGAACCCGCGCTCTGTCAGGACCTCATACAGCGGTTCAGGTTCGAAACTGTTGATGAGCAGTAGCGTCTCCGCCTCCGAGAGTTCACCAAGTGCGGTCATAATCGGATCGAACGGCTGACCGTCTATCTCTCGAACATCGAGTACTACGTCCGCGTCAGTGTTCAGGTCGACACTCATAGAGACATATTCACGACCTGTCGTCCAATACACATCCCCGACTATGTTCGGACGAACTCGCTACGCGATGCGACAGCCATCGTCGTCTTGTCTCGTCTGCGGGCAGCGATCGATGCGGGGATGGTTGACCAAGTCACGCAATCGCTTGATAGCCTCAGGAGGAAGCGTATAGCCGATATCGTAGGACTGGTCCTCGTTGAGGTCCGCGGAGGGCTCCGATTCGAAAAAGTCCTCGACGACGCAGAGTCCCCACGCGAGTTCTCGGGCAACCTCCCTGCCTTTATCGGTCAGCTTCACAGAGATACAAGGAGGAAGCCCACGACTTTAGTCGTGGGAGGAATCCGACAACCCTCGACACAATCCACGAGCAATAGCAGTCTGACTCCCCACCGTGAGCTGTAAAATTTATAAAGATTTAATTCTATATGTGAAACACGGATGGAGGACGTGATTCGTACCGTCAAAGTCAAACTCGACGTACCCGACGAGCGGTGCGACGACATCCATCAAACCAAAACCCAGTTCCTCCACTGTGCGAACACCACCGCAGCGTGGGCGTGGAGACACCCGAACGACTACTGCGTGACCTCGAAACAGAAAGCAGAGAACGCTCTCTACGAACAACTCCGAACCGAGACGGAGTTGACCGCGAATCTCGTCCAGAAGGGGATTCGACGGGCTATCGAGGCCACGAAAAGCGGTGTCGCCCGACTCAAAAAAGGCGACAACACCAGCCAACCGCATTTCGATGCGTGGAGCGTCGTCTACGACAAGCGAAGTGCGACATTCCACCGTGACCGACATTCGCGAGCGGATGGCTGGTGCAAAGCGATTCCACGCGTGGGCGTTCCGACGCCTCTACCAGTACACCGAGTACAAGGCTGAAATGTTCGGCATCGAGGGTGAACAGGTGAGTCCTGCGTACACGAGCCAACGGTGTTCATCGTGTGGGTTTACCCACGAGACCAACCGGCGGTCGAAACACCAATTCGTGTGTCAGAAGTGCGAGTACGAACTGAACGCGGATTACAACGCGAGCAAGAACATCGCTCGCAAGTTGTTGAAACGTCTCCATTCGGGGCAGACGTCTTCGGATGGAGGCGCACCCTGTCAGTGTGCGCTAACGTCAGGGACGCTGAACCTGAAGGGCGATTACACCGCCTCCGTCGATTCGACGGCAGAAGGGGAGTCCACTGACAAGCCCACGACTTCAGTCGTGGGTAACTGACGCCGGTGTATGCATACGCAACGAACTCGATGTGGAAACCGATACTCTCGCCTCCCGCTCAGAACGGCGCCTGAGGACCACGGCTGGCCTCCTCTTCTGTCATTGCACGCTCCATCGGGTTCGAGCCGATCTCACGGGCTTCGGTCGGTTCGGCTTCGGGGTCGCCTTCTTCGAGGAACGTCGTTTCGAGTTCCGCGAGCTGTTCGTTGATCGCTTCGCTCTGGTGGTGCATCGGCGCCGACCGGACGCGAACGAGGTCGTACTCGTGCCGATCCGACAGGCCGTTCCAGGCCCTGAACGATCCGATCGTCAGCGTGTGCGTCTGCGGACAGAACGGCGTCGTGGGGGTGAATTCAGCCCGCAAGACGGCGTCGACGTCGATGGCGTCGTCGGCGTCGGGTGATTCCACCGCATACCGATACCCCGCGCCGGGATGGCGCGTATCGAGGTTCAACCGTGCGAGGTTGTAGTTGAACGTCATATCGTACACCTTCCGTTCCTCGAAGAGTTCACGCGTCAATCTGTGGAAGCTGACGTGATCCGGCCCAGCCAAGATGTTGTGTCCGTCGAGAAACGGCCCTGGCCTCGGAACGTTATCAGAGACGAATTCGTCGTAGGAGTCGAAGAGCTCGTCGTCCTCGCCCCCGAACGGGGATGGGAACCCGGGCATAGATTATCGTACGGTCTCGAGTGACGTGGTTAGTACTCCGAATATATTCAAGAACGTAGATTTAGACAGGAAATCGGAAGTAGCTCCATCTTCGTATGCGGAGAAATTGAGCCGGCCGAAAGATCGCTTCTGACGGTCGCTATAGTAGCGTTTGCACGTCTTCACGCATCCGATCGCACGACTGCGTGCGATCGAATGCGCACTCAGTTGCAAACGCTAATAGGGAACGTGAACTCTAATGACGTGTCCCCCGCAGCCACACTGTTCGATGTATTCCCACTCAACGTCGTCACCGCCTTCGCTCTCTAACACGTCGTAGAGGTAGCCCTCTGGATGACCGTGGTTGGCGTGTGTGACGAGGTTCACGTGGTTGCCGGGCGCGGTGTGTTCGATCGCCGAAAGGGCTTGGTCGACTACCAGCTGCCGATCATCGGCGTGTTCCGGTTTCTCGAGGTTCGCCGACCACGAGTTGTCGTGAATCCGGTCGGTGACGGGCTGTGCGTCGTGGTCGTGATCGTGGTCGTCGTGGGTACTAGACATCGTTTCCATATAGACATACAGGAGCAGATGCGATAAATACCAGGCCGAATCCCGCGTGTCAAGACCAAAACGGGATCTCCCAGCGTATATCGATCACCTTGAATAAATCCGGATCACGGTGGTTATCCACCTCTCCTGACCGGCAATTATGCCGGGGATCGACTCGTACGTCGATGAAATCAGAGCGCCCACTGACCGGCAGACTCACACGAGGGGCGATCGATTGTGGGCCACGTATTGGATGGAACGCGCTCATCAGTCTACTCGACTTGACATCCTCCCCGCGCTAACGCGCGAGGCTTTCTCCTCGCACTTCCGTAAGCCCGGGTCACGTGGCCGCCGCATCTGCACTGTTTGACGTACTCCTCTCCCAGATCGCCGCCGAACCCGGTAGTGAGCGCCGGGTACAGGAACCCGCGGGGATGACCGTGAGTCCCGTGCGTGACCAAGTTCACGTGGTGGCCTGCTGCCGTGTGATTCACGGCGTCGATAGCTTTGGCGGCGACGAGGTCGGGACCGTCGGCGTGTTTCGGCTTTTCGATATTCCCCGACCAAGAGTTGTGGGGAAGGCGGTCCGTGACAGATTCGACGTCGTCGCGTGAGACACTCGCCATACTGGCTTGTCGGTCACTGTCGACGGAAAGTAACGCGCCGAATGTATTCGCACGCTCTCACCGCGTGGCCGATTCAAGGTACTCTAACTGCGCTGTGAGTTCGACCCGCCGCTGACGCTTGATTATGGTTGCGTCCAAGAATTCACCTATGAGGGTGAGATCCAAGGCAAACTCCGTCGTCGCTACGGCCTCCGTTCCGTCAGGTCGCTCAGAGAGAACGTACGTCGTTCGCATCGTCTCGAAAATCCCCTCGCGCTGTTCGTACGTGAGGTCCCCTGCGGGGTCGTCGACGACGGAGAACGTGAGTTCAATTCGGATCGGGCCGACCTGATTTGCGACGTCTATGATGTCCCCGTCGACCGTCACTTCATCGAATCCAGCCGAACGTACGAACGGTTCAAGGTCGAACATCGCGTCGCGTACGGTCGTCGTCGGGGCGTCAAGGCGCCGACTGACCGAAACTGAGTTCATACGGAACATTCCCTTTCGGTGGGGATCATTACAGGCCCGAACGAGTTCGGGAGGTTCCGAAATCTTCCGGTGCGAACACGTGCGCGAGTATCCGTTGTCGTAGCAGTTGCAACACGTAACTGACCAGCGGGAAAATGTGTCGTTGGTCAACTGTCTTCAACGAGGGTGGAGATGATTAATCGCTGGATCCCACGTCGCAGAAGACCACTGGCCGCTGGCTTCGAGATGTCGAGCGTGTCCGCAACCTCGGTGAGCGTTACGTCGCGTGGGTCGTTGAAGTACCCAGCCTCGAATGCGACGAGTAACGCCTCGCGTTGCGTTTCAGTCAATCCAGCAGTTGTCTTTCCTAAACTCGCATACTCGTTTACCCGCCGAAGCTCGATGTCGATGCTGTTGTCCTGAGCGTAGTCCCAAATATCGGCCAGTTTGTCTCGATCGGGCATCCACAGCGAGATGAGCCACGCGTTGCCTTCGTTTTCCATCTCAAGCGCGACGCCGTCCGCTTTCGAGATCACCGGCGAGAACGTCTTTGCGTTGTCAGTATACTCAAAGCTGTAGATTGCCCTCTCAGCGGTGGTTTCGATGACTCGATTGAACGCGGCTATCGTGTGATCATTCCGTAACCCATCTTCGAATCGACAGAAGTCCGAGGACTCAACGTGGTATAGAAACCGCCCCGAGTCGGGATCAGTACCGGCTTCCGACACGGGCATAACTTTCGCACTTTGGTCGTGACTAACAGTCCTCGTGAGCACAATATCCGGATTCTCGACTCGGATGACGGCTTTAATATCGCTCATTAGTCCTCTACACGAGTGATTTCTAAGACGTGCTTCTCGCTCTATTTTCGTTTCCGAGGTACTTAATTGAAACACATCTTGTGACATTCACAAAAAACACCCGAGACTCCCGTAAGATGGTCCTTGAACTGGGTCGGTGAGAAGATCCGTGGGAAAACTAGTTGACTGCTTCCCCCACATCGCCACCCTTGCAGCGGTCCTATAGTCGCGTTTGCACGTCTTCACGCATCTGATCGCACGACCGCGTGCGATCGAATGCGCAATCAGTTGCAAACGCTACTATAACTTCTCAGACGCGGTGATTGAATAGGGCCGCCCAGATGCGCTCGATCCGACTCTCTTTGGAAGATGGTATGATGCCGACAGGGAGATAAAATTTTGATTCAGCGTCTTTGCCCGTCTCGCTAGTGCGACTTCTGTGTGCCATACAATTGAATAACGGGCCCAGAATAGCATCGAGATTTAGCTTAATCCGGTAATACATTTATAAGGCAGCTAGAGGGTCCCCCCGTATGTGCCGTCCCACTCTCTTGAACAATACAGATCAATCGCTTGCTTGAGCCTTATGGTATGCCAAAACAGCCCAATGAACGACAGCCCTGTGAGAATACTTGAAACGAATCTCGATGACGACAGAAACGTTGCTGCACCCCTGATACGTAAGTGAGCAGTGCGGGAGTTCCTACTAAGGTGAACCGCTTCGGGGTCAAGCCCCGGGGCATTCTCCTACACCGCTTGTAAACGCCCATTCCGACCGAGATGTCCAGTCAGTATAGTGCCCATATCCGCCGAGATTAGCTAAAACCCCACCTAACATAGTAGTCGTAATTTGAATTGAGGGCCCCTCAAAGCCAATTCATAATGTTTCGTCTCCACTTAGAATTGATGTGTAATTGTTCAGTCTTGGGTGATTTTCCAACTTGGATTTCACGTTCGGTTACGTCGATTTGGCCGAGAGAGCAAGTCTACTCACATATCGGTCGCCTGTGTAGTTCATCAAAGATTATTATATTCTGGCCATAATGTGCGTGTTATGCTGGCACAACGACCTAACACAGAAAAGACGGACTATGCATTGGATGCATTATCTCATATCTGCCGCCGCCGATTGCTGTTCGAACTCTATGAGGAAGTGAACTCGGGGGAAGGAGAGTCTATCAACTACACTGGTATCCCACTGCTCAGGACAGAGAGGAGACGCATACTACTACATCACGCCCACCTTCCCAAACTCGAAGAATTAGGATACATCAACTGGAAGGAAGGGGAACAGACGATACAGAAAGGTCCTCGATGGGACGAAATCGAACCACTTCTCGAACTCATTTACTCTCACCTGGATGAACTCCCCCCGTTCCTCAGGGGAATACCACCCAAGAGGAACTGAACGAAACGCTAAGTCGTTCGTCTGACTTGCACACCTTTTTGGTCCAGCTTTTTGCGAGGAGTGCGAGACGGCTCGCCGTCTCGCTTCCCCACGGGCGACTCATAGGTCGCCCGTGGAGAGCGGTGCGCCGCAGGCGCACCCGACGAAGTAAAAAGGTGGGGGTCCAGAGAGATGGGTATGCAACGGCGGTTGGTCCTCGGGTGCGGAGAGGCCGCGCGCGAGGCCATCGAACGCGTCGCCGAGTGGCCCGGCGAACTGACGATCGTCACTCAGCGGGGCGACGTCGTCGACGAACTCGGCGGTACGAGCGTCGAGACGGTCCGGCGGGCGCCCGACGAACCCGAAGCGCTCCCCGCCGACGTGGATGTCGTTTTCGTGGCGAGCGACGACGCGACGACGAACGCCGACGCCGCCGAGCGCGCGCGTGCGGCCTACCCGGACGCCTGTATCGTGGCGTACCTACACTCCGGATCGTCCACGGGGGCGCGCGAACGGATCGAGGGCGTCGCAGACCGGGTCGTCGACGCCGAGAGAGCCCTCCTCGACCGCCTGCGGACCGTGACGAGCACGCCGGACGCGGATCGCCTGCACCGACTCGCCTCGGCGCTCCGACGAATCGACGGTCGAGTGGCTGTTGTGGCGCACGACAACCCCGATCCCGACGCGATCGCGAGCGCGCTCGCGCTGGCCCGACTCGCCGAGGCGGTCGGCACGCCCGCAGACGCGTGCTACTTCGGGGAGATCTCGCATCAAGAGAACCGCGCGCTCGTGAACCTCTTGGACCTCGAACTCGTCGAACTCGACGAGGAGGGAATCGAGCCCTACGCCGGCGTCGCGCTCGTCGACCACTCCCGACCGGGGGTCAACGACGGACTCCCGGCGGACACCGCCGTCGACATCGTCATCGACCACCATCCGCCGCGCGCGCCGATCGAGGCCGGGTTCGTCGACCTCAGGCACGATATCGGCGCGACGAGTACGCTGCTCGCGGACTACCTCCGCCGGGCGGGCATCCGGCCTACCGAGTCGCTCGCGACGGCGCTGCTTTTCGGGATTCGGGTAGACACCGACGACTTCTCGAGGGAGGTCTCGGCAGCGGACTTCGAGGCGGCGGCGTGGCTCCTCGAGTTCGCGGACCTCTCGCTTCTCGACCGGGTCGAATCACCCAGTATGACCGCCGAGGTGCTTGAAACGCTCTCGCGGGCGATCCGCGATCGCGAGGTCCGTGGCGACGCGCTCGCGTCGAACGTGGGCGCGATACGCGACCGCGACGCGCTCGCACAGGCGGCCGATCACCTCCTGAACATGGAGGGCATCCACGTGGTGGTCGTCTACGGGTTCAAAGACGGGACGATCTACGTCTCCGGGCGAGCGCGCGGGACCGACGTCGACCTCGGCGAGACGCTCCGCGACGCGCTCGGCGCGATCGGCAGCGCCGGCGGACACGCGGACATGGCGGGCGCGCAGGTGCCGCTAGGGATTCTCGCGGAGGTCGCCGACGAATCGACCGACGAACTGTACGACATCGTCACCGAAGTCATTTCGGGGCGCCTCTTCGAGACGCTCGAGAACGCGACGACGCTTCTCGACGTTGGCGACGACGAGATCGAGTGGACCCTCGAGTTCCCCTTCGAGGAGTGGTGAGCGATGCCCGACGAAGAGCCACTGCCGAACGAGACCGGCCGTCAGCGACGCGGTGGGACGGACAGCGCTCCCGACGGCGAGCGGGCGGACGGACGACCACGGGGGAGTACCCTTTTGCGGGGCGACGGTCTACTGTCGACGATGAGCGGGAGACCCAAAGTGAACGAATACATGACGCGGGAGGTGCAGACGGTTTCGCCGACGGACACGGTCGCGGATGTGGCGCGCCGGATCAAAGAGAGCGAGGGCCACAACGGGTTTCCCGTCTCGGAGGGCCGGAAGGTCGAGGGCTTCGTCACCGCCAGCGACCTCCTCCTCGTCGACGACGACGCGCCGATCTTCACGGTGATGACCGAGGACATCATCGTCGCGCACCCGAACATGGACGTCATCGACGCCGCGCGCGTGATCCTGCGGTCGGGGATTCAGAAGCTCCCGGTCGTCGACGACGCGGACAACCTCGTGGGGATCATCTCGAACACCGATGTCGTCCGCTCCCAGATCGAGCGCGCGACGCCCGAGAAGGTGGGCAAACTGATGCGGACGCTCGAGCAGATCCACGAGGTGAGCGTCCACGAGGAGAACCGAACCGTCCGACTGAGCGCGCTCACGCCGACGCAGGGGCGCGTCTACGCCGACGAACTCGAAGGACGGCAGTACGAGCTCGAACGGGGGCTCGCAGAGCCGCTCGTCGTTATCGACAACGGCGGGGAACTCCTGCTCGCGGACGGCCACCACCGCGTGATGGCCGCCAGCCAGCTCGGCATCGAAGAGATGGAGGCGTCCGTGATCGTCCTCGATGAGGCGGTCGATCTCGGGATGCAGAAGACGGCCGAAAAAGAGGGCCTCTTCTCGATCGACGACATCGAGATCTTAGACTACGGTCGCCACCCGCTCGTCGAGACGACGCGGCGGTTACAGCGGTAGCTCGATCCGAATCAGTCCGCGACGCCGCCTTCGACCGCTTCCGCGGCGTCGAGGCTCGCGAGCGGCCCCGTTCGCGCCCCGCACTCCGGACACAGGGGATACCCGAGGTCGTCGTATGCGACCGAAGCCGTCGGCACCGCTGCACCACAGGCGGCGCACTCGAAGAACGTCGGCCAATCGAACTCCATACCCCCACTTCGTCGGCATCGGTAATAGTTAATCAGTGGTTTATTTCGGCGTTGTCCCGGTAGGAAATGGGCCGAACGGCCCGTCTAATGCGTCTAATTACCCCTTTTCGAATTCTTTCGACTATCGTCGTCTCCGGCCTGTGTGTCCGCGTCGTCTCCGGTCTGTGCGTCTCCGGCCGACTGCTCTTCACTCCCGTTCGCTGTCCGGCCGTCACCCGTGGTGGACGCGGTACGGTCCGGCCCGACGAGCGCGTCGATATCCGCGTGGTCGTAGAGGAGTTCGCGCATCCGCGCGATGGTCTCCTCGTCGCGAGCGCGACCGGTGTTGACCACCGCCTCCGCGCGGTCGACGACCGAGAGCGTATCGCCGGTGACGAGAAGGAGGGGAACGCCCTTCGCTTCGGCCTTACCGAGCACCGCTCCGGTCGGCCGGTGCCCGCCGGTCAGGATGACCGCCTTGACTCCCGGGGCCTCGAGCGCCGCGGCGATGATCTCAGAGCGGTCGCCGCCGGTGATGACCGCGGCGTTCTTCGTACGCCGAAAGTGCCTGAGCGCGGCGTCGCCGCCCATCGCCCCGACCAGAAAGCGCTCGATGTAGGCGTCGCCGTCGCCCTCGGTGAGGCGGTCGCCGCCGAGTTCCGCGGCCAGTTCCGAGACGGTGACGCCCGCGAGGTCGCGCTCGCGGGGCACGACGCCGAGGACGGGGATTCCGCGGTCTTCGAGGAAGGAGACGGCCTCCCCCTCGAGGCCGTCGAAGGCGGTGTCGCTCACGCCGTTGAACAGGATTCCCAAGAGCCGGTCACCGAACGCGTCGGCGGCCGCGAGGACCGCGTCGAGATCGCCGGGCGTCTCGTAGTCGGCCACGAGCAGGACGTCGGCGTCGAGCAGCGCCGCGACGTCGGCGTCGGTCAGGTCGACGATACCGCCGGTGGTCCAGTCGCCGCCGCCCTCGACGAGCATCAGGTCGGTTCCGGCGGCGAGGTCCTCGAAGTGCCGTCGGACGACAGCGGCCAGTTCGTCGGGGGACTCTCTGCCCCGGACCGCGCCGTCGACGAACGTCGGCGAGTAGACGATCGGCTCCATCTGGTGGATCTCGCTTTCGAGCCCGAGGAGCTCGCGGGCAAGAAGCGGATCCTCATCGAGGGTCTTCCCCACGTTCGACTGGAGCCGCGTGCCCTTCGGTTTCATGTATCCCACGGTGAGGCCGCGTTCCTGTGCGAGCCGACCGAGCGCGAGTGTGATTGCCGTCTTGCCGGTGCTTTCCGCGATCGAGGTGACGAGTAGGGTGTCGTGCATTGGTGGTACCTCAGTGGTGTTCGCCGGTCGCTTTCCGGGGGTCGTCGCGGTCACCGTGGGCGCGCCCGTCGCTGGCCCGTCCCAGTTCGTCGGGGTCGACGGTGAGCCGTACGTCCACGGCGCTGACGCCCTCGGGCGCGGCGACGAGGGGGTTGATGTCGAGTTCGAGGATCGCCGGGAAGTCGGTCACGAGCTGTGAGAGCCGCTGTATCGTCTCGACCACGCCGTCCACGTCGACGGGCTCGCGGCCGCGAGCGCCTCGCAGAAGCGGCGCGGCGTCGATCTCGCGCGTCATCGCCTCCGCCTCGGACCCCGAGACCGGCGCGACCCGGAACGTCGTGTCTTCGAGCGTCTCGACGAAAATGCCGCCGAGACCGAAGAGCAAGAGCGGTCCGAACTGCGGGTCGCGGTTCACCCCGACGATGGTCTCGACGCCGGCGTCGAGATCGACCATCTCTTGGATCTGTACGCCGAGAATCCTCGCGTCGGGCTGGTAGTTCCGCGCGCGCGAGACGAGGTCCTCGTAGGCGTCGGCGACCGACTCGTCGGAGACGCCGACCTTCACGCCGCCGATGTCGGACTTATGCAGGATGTCCGGACTGACGATCTTCATCACGACGTCGCCCTCGATCTGTTCGGCGGCGTCGAGGGCGTCCTCGGGCGACTCGACGATCTCGCCGTCGGGGACGTCGATGCCGTAGGCCTCGAGCAGCCCCATCGCCTCGACCCCGAGCCGCGCGTCGTCGCGTTCGACCACCGAGGAGAGGATCGCGCGGGCGCGCTCGCGGTCGACGTCGAACGACGCCGGCGCGTCGTACTCGCGCTCGGCGATGTCGCGGAAGCGCGAGAGGGCGTCGAGTCCCTGCACCGCCCGGGAGGGATCGAAGTAGTTGGGGATGCCGGCGGCCGAGAGGACGTCCTCCGCGGGCGCGACCCGCGCGCCGCCCATGAAACAGGCGGCGACGGGCTTCCCGTGTCGCTCCTGTAGCCGCGCCGTGTCCGCGGCCAGCCGTTCGTAGTCGAGGACCGCCGTCGGGCACGCGAGGACGACGACGCTGCCGACGTGGTCGTCCCCGAGGACGACGTCGACAGCGTCACGGAACCGCTCGTTGTCGGCGTCGCCGACCACGTCGACCGGGTTGTAGACGTTCCCCTCCGGCGGCAGCGTCTCCGAGAAGGCCTCGAGCGTCTCGTCGGTGAACGACGCCAACGAGAGCCGGGAGTCGCCGACGGCGTCGGTAGTCATCACGCCCGGGCCGCCCGCGTTGGTGACGATGGCGACGGCGTCGCTCTCGGGGAGTGGCTGGCTCTCGAGGACGCGCGCCGCGTCGAACAGCTCTTGGACGGAGTCGGCGCGGATGACGCCGGCCTGTTCGAGGCCGGCCTCGTACGCCTGCTCGGCGCCGGCGATGGTTCCGGTGTGGCTGGAGGCCGCCTGCGCGCCGGCGTCCGTGCGTCCGGACTTCACGAGGACGATCGGCGTCTCCCGCGTCACCTCGCGGGCCGTCTCGATGAACGTCCGCCCGTCGTCGATCCCCTCGAGGTAACCGATGATGACGTCCGTGTCGGGATCGTCGCCCCACGCCTCAACGAAGTCGGACTCGTCGAGTACGGCCTCGTTTCCAAGCGAGACGACGTCTTTGAAACCGATTCCCTGATCGTTCGCCCAGTCGAGGACGGCCGTGATGAACGCCCCCGACTGGCTCATAAAGGACATCCGTCCGGCCGTGGCGTTCTCGGGCCCGAACGTGGCGTTCAGCCCGACCGGCGTCGACATGATCCCGAGGCTGTTGGGACCGACGAGACTGGTGCCGTACTCGGTCGCGACGTCGATCAGGTCGCGTTCCCGTGCGGCCCCGTCGGCTCCGGTCTCGCTGAACCCCGCCGTGATCACCACCGCGTTGCGGATCCCGGCTTCGCCGGCCTCGCGGACGACGTCGACCGCGATCCCCGGCGGGACGACCACGACGGCGAGATCGGCGGCGGCGGCGCCGACCCCGTCGACGGCGGGGATGCCGAGGACCGACTCGTAGTTCGGGTTCACGGGGACGACGTCGCCCTCGAAGGACGCGAGTAGGTTCTCCATAATCGCCCGCCCGACGGATCCCTCGCGCTCTGTCGCGCCCACGACGGCGACGCGGTCGGGCGCGAACAGCTCGGATAGCTCACCCATCGACGGTGACTACGTCGCCTCGACGGTTAAATTCGGGTGGGCCGCACCCGGACGTGCGACGGGGAACGGTTTGTGGCGCCGCTAAATCGTCTCGTTCGGCCCGTACTGCTCGCGCGTACGCTGCGCCTCGGCCGCGTAGCGCTCGCGTTCGTCCGCGTCGGTAACCTCGCCCAGACTCGACTCCCGCGGGCGCAGCGACGCCGTGGTGTCGCGGGCGTCGTCGAAACTGGTCAGCGCGCGCTCTTTTCTGAGGTACCGAGAGCCGTCGGGGGTCGCGTACACGAGGATGACGATGTTCTGCTCGTCGTCGGAGTACGTCCGCTCGACGAGCCAGACGCGTTCACGGTCGGCCGCGTCGGTTCCGGCGCGTCCGCCGTCGGCGGTGGTATCTCGGCTCATCACACCGGAGGGTACGGTCTTGTGAGGGATATACTATTGTGTTGGGAACAACCCGGTGGAATGTCGATCGCACGCTGTCGGCGACCGCGTAGGTGAACGTGCGCGAACCCCCCGGAATCCCCCGAACGGGGCGATACTCGATACGCACACACGAAACCGATTCCGTCCGAACCGGGACACCGGTCGGGTCAAATCGAACCAAAACCGGTGGGAAATATGCGTGCGATTTACATAACGGAGCGCTGTACGCAGCCCATGGCCCGAGACGACGGTCCGATCGACCTCGAAACCGTCTCTCGAAACCAGATGGAGCCGGTGTTCGCGATCGACGCCGAGGGGACCATCGCGTTCGCCAACGAGCGCTTCTACACCATCTCGGGAACCTCCCCTGAGGACGTACTCGGCGCTGAGTACGGGCGGTTCGAGGCGGTCGTCGAGTACGGCTTCGAGCTGTTTCGATCGGCCGTGGAATTGGTCCTCGCCGGGGAGTCGATCGAGGAGCGCGTGGAGCTGTCGATGATCCACCCCGAGGGTGCCCCCGTGCCGCGCCGGCTCCCGGCCGAGACGCGGATCACGCCGATCGAGTCCGGCGGGCAGTTGGTCGGCGCTCTCGTCTCACTCCGGACGATCCGCACCCGGAAGAAGTACGAGAAACAGCTCAAACAGCAGAATGAGCGGCTGTCGGAGTTCGCGAGCGTGGTCGCGCACGACCTCAGAAACCCGCTGAACGTCGCGGAGGGACATCTCCGGCTCGCCGCCGCGGAGTGTGACTCTGCGCACTTGGAGTCGATGGACGACGCGATAGCTCGGATGTGGGCCATCATCGAGGACACGCTCACGCTCGCGAAGCAGGGACGACACGTCGGCGAGAAAGAGCGCGTTCCCCTCGACGCGTTCCCCTCGACGCGTTCGTCGACCGGTGTTGGACCACCGTGGGGACCGCCGACGCGACGCTGGAAAACGACGCTGGTGCCGCGGTGCTGGCCGACTCCGACCGCCTCCAGAACCTCTTTGAGAACTTGTTTCGGAACGCGGTCGAGCACGCCGGCGAGTCGGCGACCGTCCGCGTCGGCCTCCTCGACGGACGCGGCTTCTATGTCGAGGACGACGGGGCCGGCATCCCGACCGAGGAGCGCGATCGCGTGTTCGATCTCGGTCATTCGACGGCCGATCGGGGCACCGGATACGGCCTCGCGATCGTCAAGTGGATCGCCGACGCCCACGGCTGGGAGGTCTCAGTGACCGACGGGACAGAGGGCGGGGCGCGCTTCGAGTTCACCGACGTGGAGTTCGCCCGGTAGCGACGCCGCCGGCCGTCAGAGGTCGCGCTCTTCACATCTCGACCGGGGTGGCCGAAGCGACGCGCCGGAGCTCGTCGGGGTCGATCGGGAACACCGCGGTCGGCGCGCCGGCGGCGGCCCAGACCGTCCCGCAGTCCAGGAGCGACTCGTCGAGGAGGAGGGGAACGTCGGCGTCGTGACAAACCGGCGGCACCCCGCCGATGCTCCACCCGATCACCGAACTGATCTCGTCGGGGTCAGCCATCGCGACGCTCTCGGCGTCGAGGTGCGCCGCGAGTCGCGATGGCTGACTCGGTTGGCGCCGCTCGTCACCACCACGACCAGTTCGTTGTCCGCCTCGAAGACGAGACTGCTCGCGATCTGTCCGACGTCGCAGCCGACCGCCGCCGCCGCGTCCGCCGCCGTCTCCGTGCCTTCGGGGAACTCCTCGACGTCGAGATCGAGGTCGTAACGCTCCCGCGACCGTTCGAGGAATTCGAGCGCTCGTCGGTGCACACGCTCTCTGTGCGGACGATCCAAAAGAGTGCTTCGACGGTGCGCCAGAAACCAATCAAAATTAATATCATTAATCATCGTGCCACCACTGATAGGTCGCTGAACGGGAGATTATCCACCGATTTAGGCTGGCCAAAACAATCAGAAATGTGAAATATTTATGGTCGTCGCCGCGCTAGCGTTCGTATGGTCGAACTGTGGTCGTTCGCGTTCGTCTTCGTCGCGGGCTTTATCACCGCGCTAGCGACGGGGCTGGGGGCGCTACCGTTCTTTTTCGTCTCGGACGTGAGCGACCGGTGGAACGTCACGCTGTGGGGGATCGCCTCGGGGATCATGCTCTCGGCGTCGGTGTTCGGACTCGTCTTAGAAGCGCTCGGGGCGTACGTGGAAGTGACGCTTTCGGGGATCTCCGCCGAGCCGATCCCGCAGCGGCAGCTCGCGCTCCTCGTGGTCGGGCTACTGGCGGGCGTCGTCCTCGTCTACGTCGCCCACGACCTCATCGAGGCGGCGGAGGTCGACCCGAAGCAGTACGCCGAGGCGGACTTCAAGAAGCTCGTGCTCATTCTCGGCGTGCTGACGATCCACTCGTTCCCCGAGGGCGTCGCCGTGGGCGTGTCGTTCGCGGACTTGGGCATCGAGGGCGGGACGCAGATCTTCGGGTTCGTGGTACCGCTGCTGGCGATTTTCATGACGATCGCGATCTCGATCCACAACATCCCCGAGGGGGTCGCGATCTCGATCCCGCTGCGCTCGATGGGGGTCGAAAACTGGAAGCTCGTGTGGTGGTCGGTCTTCTCCAGCCTCCCACAGCCCGTCGGCGCGGTGCTGGCGTTCTACTTCGTCCGCACGGCGCGGGAGTTTCTCCCCGCCGGATTCGGCTTCGCGGCGGGCGCGATGATCTATCTCGTGTTGACGGAGTTCATCCCGGAGGCGCTGGACGTCGGCCGGCGGCTTCCCGGCGGCGGTCGACGCGAACTGCTCGGCGGGATCGCGGCGGGCGTGCTCGCGATGGTCCCGCTCGCGTTCGTCTGAGGATACGCTCGCGAAAAAGGCGACGCCGGACGGGGGCGTACGCGTTCAGTGACTGTGGCCCATCGCCTCGCCGAGGGAGACGCCGAAGCGCTCCTCGAAGAGCGCTTCCATCTTCTCGTTGAGTGCCTCCAGATCGGCGGGTGTCTCGCCCTGGCTGTGGTGGACGACGCCGTGTGCCTGCTGGGCGAACGACTGGATGAGCAGGTCCCCGACGACGACCGTCGGCGACTCGCCCTGTTCGGTGAAGACGTCGACGAGCCCCGCGGGGAGCTCGATCTCCTCGACGTCGCCGTTCGGCGCTTCGACTGTGTAGGTCTCAGTGTCGACCATACGCCCTCTCCGGCGGCTCGACATAAGGGTCTGTGGGAATCGGGCGGGATTCCGTCGAGGAGCGGCGACACCCGACTGTCTCATACTGAGTTTGCTCACTTTTTACCGGTGAGCGCCGTCACCGGGGTGGGCGCTCACCGCTACGAGACGAGAACACGCAGTATCAGTCGCCGACGCTCGGCCGGTAGCTTCGGCTGATCGCCTTCCAGCGGTTCGACCGGAAGCGCCAGAGGTTCACCACCATCGGCACGGCGGTCTCCGCCAGCAGCGCGAGGAGGAGGCCGCCGATCCCCAGCGCCGGGACGACGGTGCCGAGCCACGCCGCCGGAAGGGCGACGAGATACAGCCCCGCGAGCGCCGCGAGGAACGGAACCTGCGTGTCGCCCGCGCCGCGCAACGCGCCCGTGACGGACCCGTCGACGCCCATCGCGATCACGCTGATGGCGGCGACGCGAACGAACTGGGCCGACAGCGCCCGGTCGGCGGGGCGGTCGACGAAGATCCCGGCGATCGGGTCCGCGAAGGCGACGACGGCGGCGGCGGCGGCGACGTAGATCACCGCGGACAGCCGGACGATCCCCCAGCCGATCGCCTCGGCTTCGCCCTCCGCGCCCGCGCCGAGCTCCTGGCCGACGAGCGTCGACGCCGCGATCGAGAAGCCCCACGAGAAGCTCTCCAGCAGGGCGCGGACCTGACGGCCGACGCCGATCGCGGCGACGGCGATGGGGCCGAACGTCGCCGCGATCGCGAGGAGCGGAAAGACCACCAGCCCCTGTGCGGCCCGCCGAGCCACGAGCGGCGTCGAAACCCGAGCGATCTGACCGAGCAGTTCGGGATCGAAGAACGGCCGCGCGAGCGTGAGCGGAACGGGGCTCGCGCCGCGGCCGCGGAGGTAGGTCCGGCCGGTCATCCCCCACGTGAACACGACCGTCACGAGGGCGGTCGCCAGCGTGGTCCCGAGTGCGGCCCCCGCGACCCCCATTCCGAGGCCGAGGACGAACGCCGCCGACAGCACGATGTTGGCGACGGCCCCGCCGGCGCGCACCGCCATCGGCGTGAGCGTGTCGCCGATGCCCGCGTACGTCCGACTGGCGATCAGGTTCAGGAACTCGAACAGGAGCGCGGGGCCGACGATGGCGAGATAGGTCGCCCCGTGACCGATGCTCTCGGGGTCGTCGCCGACGAGTCCGACGAGCGGCTCCGCGGCCGTCCCGTAGAGCAGGGCGACCGGCACCCCGAGGGCGACCGCGAGGAGCACGCTCAGGCGGACGACGGCCGCCGCGCGAGCGCTGTCGCCGCCGCCGTAGTTCTGTGAGACGAGCGCGACGGTTCCGCCGGCGAGGCCGATCGCCGAGAACTTCGCAACCATCCAGAAGGCGTTGGCGATCGTCAGCCCCGCGACGGCGGTCGGGCCGACGACGAGGCCGACAAGCGCGAGGTCGACCGTCCGCTTCGACATGATCGCGAAGCCGGTCACGATCCGCGGCCACGCCAGATCGACGGTCGGGCGGAGCCGGGACTCCTCGATGACGCCCGCCTCCTCCAGCGTTCTCGCGAGCGCGGAGCCGCTACGACGAAGCCGTGACACGGTCTCCCTGACGGCGCCCCGGTGCTAATCGTTTCCGCTCGCCGACGGTCCTGCCGGGAGGCGAATCGGTCGGCGCCGACAGGGCGGCTCCGCTCGGCGAGAGCGTGGCACGCGGCCTCACTCCGAAAGCGCCGAGCCGATCGCGTCGATGAGGTGCGCTCGGTCGTACGGTTTCGTCAGGTAGCCAACGGCCCCGGCCGTGAACGCCTCGAAGCGTATCCCCGCGTCCGTATACGCGGAACTGATGATCACCGCGGTCTCCGGGTGGGCGGACTTGATTCGGCGGGTCGCGTCCAAGCCGTTGCCCTGCCGGAGGTTCAGATCCATCAACACGACGTCCGGGCGGTTCGCCGCGACCGCCCGGTACGCTTCGTCTGCCGACTGCGCGGTCGCGACGACGCGGTGATCGTCGCCGATCAGAAACCCGATCAACCGTTCCTGTAACCCCTGGTCTTCGACGATCACCACGGTCCCTGATCCCATCGGCTGCGACTTCGTTGTCCTCGATCCGCGTCCAGCCGTGCGGTCGGGCATTTACTCGCTGGGTTCGATTCCGTTGGTCGGTAGTTCGTCGAGTTCGTCGAGTTCGTCGAGTTCGTCGAGTTCGTCGAGTTCGAGGGTGATGTCCCGATCCAGTTCTTCGAGTCGTTCCTGAACGACAGCCAACAGCTGACGAGCGCTGCGGATCTTGTAGTGAGCCTCCGAGTCGACCGTCTCTTCGAGTGCCGCCGCGAGCAGTCCGTCGATCGTCTCGAGCGTCGGATCCGACCTCATTGCCTCACGGTAGCGCGTACAGACGGATATGTGTGATGCCATCATATGTCGGGTTCGTCGAACACGACAGCCAGAGCGCCCTCCGCGTCTGAAATCGAATACCGGTCCCCGATAGGTCCCCGATCAGTCGCTCTCTGCGGTCGCGACCTCGCCGCTCGCGGCGGCTTTCTCCTCGCGCTTCAGTTCCTCGAGGTAGTCGTCGGCGTCGAGCGCGGCCTTCACGCCCATCCCGCCGGCGGTGGCCGCCTGCTGGTAGTGGGAGTCGACGACGTCGCCCGCGCCGAAGATGCCGTCGACGTCCGTCGCGGTCTGATTGCCGCCGGTGCCGCCGTGCGTCCGCAGGTAGCCCTCGTCGTCGAGTTCGACGCCCGTCCCCTCGAGATACGCCGTGTTCGGCGTGTGTCCGATGGCGTAGAACACCGCCCCGACGTCGAAGTCGGACTCCTCGGTCTCGGGATCGTCGATCTTGGCCGTGGGGTGGCCCTCGGGGTGGCTGACCAGCGTGACGTGGTCGACGCCCTCCTCTTTGCTCCCGTGGAGTTCCGTCACCTCGGTGTTTCGCATAATCTCGATCTCGCCCTCCTCGACTTTCTCCATCACGCGGTCGATCCAGTAGTCCTCCGCGCGGAACTCCTCGCGGCGGTGGACGAGATAGACCGTGGACGCGAACTTGGTGAGGAAGTTCGCCTCCTCCATCGCGGCGTCGCCGCCGCCGACGACCATTATTTTCTCGTCGCGGAAGAACGCGCCGTCGCAGGTCGCACACGTCGAGAGCCCGTAGCCCATCAAGTCGTCCTCGCCGGGGATTCCGAGCGTCCGCGCGGACGCGCCCGAGGCGGCGATGAGCGCGTCGGCCGTGTAGACATCGCCGTTCTTCAGCCGGACCGTGAAGGGACGCTCCTCGGTAGTACCAGACTGCGTCTGGTCTCCTGCCGAGCTTTGCTCGGCAACGTCGACCGACTCGACGATGCCGTTTTTGATCTCCGCGCCGAAGCGCTGGGCCTGCTGCTTCATGTTCTGCACGAGCTCCGGCCCGGAGATGCCCTCGGGGAAGCCGGGATAGTTGTCGACTTCAGTCGTCAGCGTGAGCTGTCCGCCGGGTTCGTCGCCCTCGAAGACGAGCGGTTCGTTGTTCGATCGCCCGGCGTAGATCGCCGCCGAGAGCCCCGCGATTCCGGAGCCAGCGACGATGAGCGGGCGGTGTTCGACGGCCTCGTCGGCGTTACCTGTCATACCCGTTCCTTTGTTCGACCCATCCTTTTAGGTTCCGCTGTCGTGCGCGCCGCCTGCCATACTGTATTGCTATATACCCACAATACTGATTGGTAGAGCGCAATCGCTCTCGGTCGTCGAACGTCGGCAGGTGCTGTCGCGAGCGGCAGCCGCCACTGGAGCCGAGGGACAGACATACGTATCGAGGGTCACTCTCCATAGCCATGCCCGCGGATCTGATCGAGAAGACGGACCGCTACGAGGGGATGTTCGCCGACGCGCTCGCGGAGGCGGAGATCGCGGTCCCCGAATCGACGCCGCTCGGCGAGGCGGCCGCAGAGATCCGGGAGATGGCGCGCTCGTACCTCGAAGACGGCCGGCACTTCCGCGAGAACGACGACCCGGTGAACGCGCTGGCGTCGTTCTCGTACGGCTACGGGTGGCTCGACGCCGGCGTCCGGATCGGGCTGTTCGAGATCCCCGACGAGACGCACCTGTTCACGACGGCGTAGGATCGCCACCGCGGCCGGAGAATGAGCCGCCACTGAGACGGGGACCTCTCCGTGAAAGCCTTCCCCAGCTACTCGAACCGGAACGTCGGGCCGTCGTCCCCGTCCTGTACCTCCACGCCGAGCGCCGCGAGGCCGTCCCGGAGCTCGTCGGCGCGCTCGTAGTTGCCGGCCGCACGCTCGGCCTCGCGGACGTCGAGGACGAGTTCGACCAGCTCCTCGGCGAGCGTGACGGTCCCTTCGCCTGCGTCGTCCCCGCCGAGCGAGAGCCCGAACACCCCGCCGCCGAGGTCCTCGAACGTCTCCACCGCCTCGCGGAGCGCCCAGTAGTCGTACGTCTCGCGCCCGTCGACGTGTCGGTTGACGGCCGTCGCGAGTCCGAGCAGCGCAGCCATCGCCTCGCGGACGTTGAAGTCGTCGTTCATCGCCTCGCGGAAGGACGCGCGCGTCTCTTCGACGGCGTCGCGGAGGTCGCCGTCCTCGACTTTCGCGTACGCGTCGGTACTGTCGCAGGCGTCGGTGGCTGCCTCGTAGGCGCGTTCGAGGCGTTCCCAGCGCTCCTCGGCCTCGCGCATCTCCTCGGCGCCGAACGTCTGCTCGCTGCGGTAGGCCGTCGAGGCGTAGAACGTCCGGACGACGTCGACGCCGTAGCGATCGAGGGCCTCCTCGACGGTCAGGAAGTTGCCGAGACTGGAGGACATCTTGTCGCCCGCGGTCTGCAGCAGGCCGACGTGGAGCCAGTAGCGGGCGAACTGCTGTCCCGTCGCGGCCTCGCTCTGGGCGATCTCGTTTTCGTGGTGCGGGAACACGAGGTCGCGGCCGCCGACGTGGATGTCAATCGTGTCGTCGAGGTGCGTCATCGACATCGCCGAGCACTCGATGTGCCAGCCGGGGCGGCCCTCGCCCCACGGCGACTCCCACGTCTGCCCGCAGGCGTCGTCGACGGGATCGAGCCCCTCGTGGCGGTGCTCGGCGACGTCGTCGGGATCGACCGCGCCGGCCTTCCAGAGCGCGAAGTCGGCGGCGTGGCGCTTCTCGGACCGTTCCTCCTCGAGCGCCTGCGACTCCATCTCCTCGAGGCGCTGATTCGAGAGTTTGCCGTACTCCTCGAAGGCGGTGACGTCGAAGTACACCGAGCCGTTCGACTCGTAGGCGTACCCCCGGTCGACCAGGGTCTCGACGAGGTCGACGATCTCGGGAACGTGCTCTGAGACCCGCGGGTAGACCTCCGCGCGCTTGAGGTTCAGCCCGCGCATATCGCGGATCACGTGGGAGACGAAGTGCTGTGCGACCGCGTCCTCGCTGTCGCCGAACGCGTCCTCGCCGATCCGCGCGACGATCTTCTCGTTGACGTCCGTGAAGTTCTCGACGTGGCGGACGTCGTAGCCCTCGTGGGCCAGCCAGCGGTGCATCACGTCCGCGTGCGCCCACAGGCGGGCGTGACCCAGGTGCGCGTCGTCCGAGACCGTCAGCCCGCAGACGTACAGCAGGACTTCGTCGTCGTTCCGCGGCTCGAACTCCTCGCGTTCGCCCGTCAGGGTGTTGGTCACGGACAGCGTCATCGCCAGTCCGTACTCGCGTCGTGGTTGTTAAATCGTCGGAACCGCCGCCAGCGCGTCCTCGACGAGGCGGAGCGCGTTCGGCCCGTCAGAGCGGGGCACGACGACGACGAGTTCGCCGCCCGCGACGCCCGCGGCGTCGACGACGACTTTCTCCGCGGCGAGGCGGTCGACGACCGACGCGAGCGCCCCCGCGTCCACGTCGCCGTCGGCGACGATGGCGGTCAGGCTCCCGTCCGCGGTCACGATCGACGCGTCGCCGACCGAGAGGATCGCCTCGGCGTCGCCGTCGACACCCGCACCGTCGGCGTCCGCGCCGACGTCGACGCCCGCGAGGCCGACGCCGCTCCGCATCCGGACGACGACGTCGCGATCGGCGGTCGCCGCGGGATCGAGGTCCTCGGAGAACCGCCGCAGCGCGGTCGCGATCGAGTCCGCGTCTCCCTCCACGTCGAGCGACTCCGCGGCGGCCGCGAAGTTCACCACGCCGGCTCGGAGCGCTCGGAGCAGCCACGGGCGGGCCCGGACGGCGGCCCGCGTCTCGGCGGCCAGTGACATATCCCATCACTCGCGGGACGGGAAGAAAAGTGCGGGGGTCGCTCGGGCACACACCCGATCGGGAGTGGGTTCGACCCGGGAGCAGCGGAGTATCCGGACGTTACTGCCAAACACCCACCACACCGGTGTGGCGAGGTGCTCCTCCCGCCGAGAGCGGCCGTCCCCCTCGATCTGCTCTCGTTTAATAGACCGATAACGCGACTCCGGCTCGGTAAACGGGGTATTCACCGATTTACAAACGGCCTACGTCCCGTTCGAAGCCTGTGCTCACCTTGGCAGCGTTCGCGAGGAGGGAACGCGGACCGTCGATTAGGGAGCGGCTCCAGCTGGCATCACGGGCCGGACGGAGCGTACCCGTCGTGTCACGACTCCGCGACCCGCGGCCCGCGGGTCGCCGAACTGACGTTTCCGCTGCGAACCGTTGCGCCCGGACGACGGACAACGCCGTATCGGGGTTCTCGGAGGGACGCGGATGGATATGACCGGCGGCATCGACCCGCTTCGGGAGCTCAACCGGTGGCAAGCGGTCGCGAGAGAGCAGTACGTGCGCCGAGTCAGAGAGCAGATCACGGACACGTCCGCGTCACCGTTTCCGTTCGCCGAGCTACAGTCGATTCTCGGGGACTACGACGACCCGGTCGTCTTTCTGCATATCGGACTGAGCGACGTGGCGGCCGCGTTCGGGAGCCAGTCGTACGACCGGCTCCGTTCCGAACTGGCGAGACAGTTCGAGAGCGTCTTAGTGCCGGGATTCACCCCGAGCTTTCGGGCCTCGGGAGTGTACCACAAGCGGTACTCGAAACCACAGGTGGGGGCGTTCTCCAGACTGTTTCTCGCCGACGCCGAGTACCGCACGGACGATCCGATACACTCGATCCTCGTCGGCGGCGATTACCGGTTCGAGGGCTGCGACCACCGCGATACGTTCGGAGAGAACGGCTGCTACGCACAGCTCGATTCGGATAACGTCCTGATCGCGAACATCGGCACGAACCGCCTCGTCTCGACGCCGTATCACTACATCTCCCTTCAGGCAGAGACGCCGTATCACACGACGGAGACCCACTCCGGCGTGATATACTACGACGAAGACACCCACGAGCGAATCACCCAGCGGAACGATACGTTCACCGGGATCTACAACTGGAGCCGCTGGAAGATGGAGACGTACCTCGAAGAACAGGGCGTCCTCGATAGCCGCGACAGAAACGGACTGAAGCTGTCGTTCTTCAGAGCGAACGACATGAGAAACGCGCTGGAACCGATGATCGAGCAGGACCCGTTCTATATGGTCGCCTGAGCGAGTCGCATGTGTCGTCTCGCGGTCCCGACGCGACCACCGCGCGGTGCGAAGTCCCTAAGGCCGCTCCGTCCCGAGCCCCGGGTATGCAAGCGCTGGTCATCGTGGCTCACGGGTCGCATCTCAACCCCGACTCGTCGGCGCCGACGCACCGCCACGCGGACACGATCCGCGAGACGGGCGCGTTCGACGAGGTGAAGACGGGGTTCTGGAAGGAGGAACCGTCCCTCAGGGAGGTCCTCCGGACCGTCGAATCCGAGGAGGTGTTCGTCGTCCCCCTCTTCGTCAGCGAGGGGTACTTCACCGAACAGGTGATCCCGCGGGAGCTCCGCCTGTCTGGCTGGGACGTCTCGGCGTGGGGTTCCGACGGACTGAGCGCGAACACGGCGACGCTCACCGCGGCGGACACCGGCCAGACCGTCCACTACTGCGGGCCGGTCGGCACGCACGAGGCGATGACGGACGTGATCGTCCGACGCGCGGAGACGGTGACGGGCGATCCCGACGTGGGTAAGGGCTTCGGCCTCGCGGTCGTCGGCCACGGCACCGAGCGAAACGAGAACTCCGCGAAGGCCATCGAGTACCACGCCGAGCGCGTCCGCGAGACGGGGCGCTTCGAGGAGGTGCAGGCGCTCTATATGGACGAGGAGCCGGAAGTCGACGACGTGACCGACTACTTCGAGAGCGGGGACGTCGTCGTCGTGCCGCTGTTCATCGCCGACGGTTTCCACACCCAGGAGGACATCCCGGAGGATATGGGGCTCACCGACGACTACCGCACGGGGTACGACGTCCCCGCCGACGTCGGCGGCCACCGCATCTGGTACGCCGGGGCCGTCGGGACCGAGGGCCTGATGGCCGACGTCATCCTCGAGCGCGCCGCGGACGCCGGCGCGGACATCGAGGCGGCCATCGCGACCGTCCGCGAGGCGACCCGCGAGACTGACGGCGTCGGGGAGACGCCGACGGCGGGTGACTGACGTGTCCGAGACGGGGTCCGATCGGGAGCGCTCCGGTCCCGAACGAGACAGTGTGACCGACGAGCAGATGGAGGCGCTGCTGGACCGCATCGAGTCCGGAGCGGACCCGGTCGATTTCGACGGTCTGCGCGCGGGCACGGACGATGCGGGCTACGCGCTGGAGATCCCGGAACGGGACGTGGGGCACCGCGGTCTCGACGAGTCCGCGTTCCGCGAAATCGCGCGCGGGGACGAGGCCGCGCCGTACGTCACCAACTGGCACTACTGGGAGGTCGCGGTCGGCCGCCGCGGCCGGCACCGGCGGGCGTTCCTCCGGCACGCCGAGGCGGCCGACGAGCGCTCCGTTCCGAGGCGGTATGCGGAACTCCGGTCGGGCGTGCGGACCGAGTGGGGACAGGTCGTCGTCACGGCGACGCTCGGCGAGCACGGGGCGCGACGCTACGAACTGCGCCACGTCGACGACGTGGGTGCCGACCCGGACGACCTCGACGACTACGAGGACCCACTCGACGCGCGCGAGATCGCGACCGAGGACGACCGCGGGCGCTATCGACCGCTGAAGACCGCGCCGACGCTCGTCCCGGGGTGGCGCTTCCCCGACCTCGACGGCCGCGACGCGGTCGGGGCGCTGGACGTGTTCTACCCCGCGTCGGTCGCGAACTGGAACCTCGAACGCGAGGGCGAACTCGACGTGACGCACTGGCGGGAGACCGCCGAGCGGCAGACGGGGATCTACGACGTCGTCGAGGACCTGCCGCCCGAGGCCGTCGAGTGGATGGCGGAGGCCTGTTGCGTCGACTCGCAGTGTCTCAAACGGCGGGAGTGGGAGTACGACGAGAGCCGGGAGCTCGGCGTCGACGGCGGGGCGGGGCCGTTCCCCTGCAGGGAGCCCTGCTCGCTGGTCGTCGCGGCCGCGCGCAAGTGGACGAGGCTCGAAGCGGAGGAGACCCGAACCTACGAGTTCGACCTCACGCCCTCGGAGAGAGAACAGATCGAGGAGATCGTCGACGCCGTCGCCGACGGCCGGGTCGACGAGATCCGCGAGGCGGACGTCGGCGAGGGCGCGAACCGGTATCGAGCGCGCTACCTCCGGGCGAAGCGCTTCGACGGCGACCGGTCTGGCGATTGATCGGGCGACTGATCCGGCGATCAACGGGGCGGCCGCGAGGCGGCTTTCCCCCTACCCTACCGCTCTTCGAGCAATCGCTCGGCGTGTTCGGGCGACTGCGCGCGCTCCCACCGGACGCGCTCGGCGTCGCCGTACGCCAGCTCCTCGCGCAGCGTATCGGGGAGGAAGCCGGCGACGGCGCGGGTCACGTCCCCGTCGGCGTCGCCGAACTCGACGAGCCCGTACGCGTCGGGAGCGGATCCGACAGTCGACCGCGTCAGCGGCTTCCAGCGCTTTCTGAGCGCCATCTCACTGCTCGTCCGCTTCGGGATCCCCGGACACGAACTCGTAGGACCGCTCGCTCCAGTCGTCCTCGACGAAGACGAACACGCGGCCGCGGGCCACCTCGGGGTCGGCCTCGATCTCGGTCCGCATCCCGCCGACGCGGCGGACGGTGACGCCCGGAAAGACCTCCTCCGTCTCGCCCTGTTCGAGGACGACCCGCCCGACGCCGGTCGACTCGAGGATGTCGTCGTGGGTCTTCAGGTCGTTCACGTACAGCATCACGCCCTCCGTCTCGGTGGGATCAGTCACCAAGACGTGGGTCTCCTTCTTCGGCGGCGTGGTGAGCGTGTCGGTGACGGCTTCGGGGACGCCCCGGTACAGCGTCGTCCGGCCGTCGGTGTACTCGACTTCGACCCCGTGATCGAGGAGTTCGACGCCGACGGTGCTCGGCGGGACGTCGTTGCGCGCGCTCATATCTCCGTGTTCGCGCGGGGCTCTCAAAAGCAACGCGATAGGACCTACAGGACGCGAGAGAACGCACTCGACCCGCGGGACGAACCGCTCGTCGCGCGGCACGAACCGAGACGCGTCGACCCGCGGCGCGAACGGAGCGGCTTTGGCGCGGGGGCGTCTGCGCGGACGTATGAGCGACCGCGACCCGACACCGTCGAATTCGGACGAACAGCTGGCCTACGAGGACCTCTCTGTCGGCGACCGCTTCGAATCCGATCGAACGGTCGAACTCACCCGCGACTCGATCGTCGAGTTCGGGCGAGAGTACGACCCTCAGCCGTTTCACGTCGGCGACGACGCGCCCGCGGCGTCCCCGTTCGACGGCCTCGTCGCGAGCGGCCTCCACAGCTTCGCCGCCTGCAACCGACTCGCGACCGAGGCGTTCTTCGGTCGCGTCGCGTTTCTCGGCGGCCGCGGCGTCGACGACCTCAGGTGGTATCGACCCGTCCGGCCGGGCGATGCGCTGTCTGCCGACGTCGAGGTCGTCGAGAAGCGCGTCTCCGCGTCCGACCCTCGACGCGGGTACGTCGACGTCGACGTCACGGGGCGGGCGCCGGCGGGCGATCGGGTCCTCGGCTGGCGCGTCTTGGGGATGATCCAGCGACGGGATCCGGAGTGACCGCTCGGCCCTGCAATGGGGCCCAGAGCGACCGAACAGCGACAGACGCCACCGACCGTCGATCGCTACACCTTTCACGTCGGTCGATAGCGTACGAGTATGTACGGCCGCGCTGTCGCACTGGGGGCGGGGACGGTGCTGAACGCCCTCGCGACGGAGACCGGCTCGGCGTTCGCGATCGACGCCGAGACGACCGCCACCGTCGAACTCGACGACTCCGAGGGCGTGACCGGGTCGGTCGCCGAGGACGCCGACGCCGACACCCGACTGATCGAGCGCTGCGTCGAACTCGCGATCGAGACGTACGGCGACGACGCCGCCGTGACGGGCGGCACCGTTCGGACCGAGAGTGACGTCCCGATGGCGGCCGGCCTGAAGAGTTCGAGCGCCGCCGCCAACGCTGCCGTGCTCGCTGCCGCCGACGCCCTCGGGGCGGACCCGGACCCGCTCGAGGCGTGCCGGCTCGGCGTGCGGGCCGCCCGCGAGGTCGGCGTCACCGTCACCGGCGCGTTCGACGACGCCTCGGCGTCGATGCTCGGCGGCGTCACCGTCACCGACAACGACGCGGACGAGCTCCTCGCCCACGGCGACGTCTCGTGGGACGTTCTCGTCTGGACGCCCGCCGAGCGCGCCTACAGCGCCGACGCGGACGTCGAGCGCTGTGGGAACGTCGCGCCGATGGCCGAACTGGTCGCCGACCTCGCGCTCGACGGCCGCTACGCCGAGGCGATGACGGTCAACGGCCTGGCGTTCTCCGCGGCGCTCGGGTTCTCCGCCGACCCGGCCGTCGAGGCGATGCCGCACGTCGCGGGCGTCTCGCTCTCGGGGACCGGCCCGAGCGTCGTCGCGGTCGACGGTCCTGGCGGCGAGGGTCTCGACCGCGTCCAAGAGTTGTGGAGCGAGCGGAGCGGGCGGACGTGGCGGACGACGACGCGGAACGACGGAGCACGAATACTATGACGCGAGAATACGATTCCGACGCCGAGGAAGAGCCCTCGCTGGAGGAACTCCGCGAGGAGATCGAAGACATCGATCGCGAGATCGTCGACCTGATCGCGCGACGGACCTACGTCGCCGACTCGATCGCGCAGGTGAAAGACGAACGCGGCCTGCCGACGACGGACGAGGGCCAAGAAGAACGCGTGATGGAGCGCGCCGGTCGAAACGCCGAGCACTTCGATCTGGACTCGAACATCGTCAAGGCCGTGTTTCGGCTGCTCATCGAGTTGAACAAGGCCGAGCAGCGGGAGAGTCGGTAGCCTATAGAACGGCTGGTATGAGAGTTCTAGCCGCGTATTAGGGGATTAGTTTGTCGGTTCTCGACGTTGCCTTGCGAATTTTGGATTCGATTAGCAGTCGGAAGATTTGATCACGTCTTTGACCCCTGAACAGGTGACACGCCCGGTGGGTCGCTCCCTACCGAACGAGCGATCTCATCTCCCGTACTGTCCGAAGGGATTTACGTCAGTCAGTCGTATTCGGATTTATGGGAAGCTATGCGACTCCGCCGGACTGGGCAGACTCTGGCGACGAGGCCGACAGCACGGCGGCAAAACTTGGAGACGTACTCTCGGGACGGCTGGCGGACGTTGATATCGACTCCGTCGAAGTGGTTCGAGACGTGCGCGAGCGCCGATGAAAGTCCTGGTTGATACGAACGTCTTCATCGCCAGTTTGACCGAAGAACCCGCCCGAGGAGACGTTGCGACCGAGTTTCTGAATCAGGATCACGACTTCTGTACGTCCATCCTGAATCTTATGGAAATTCGATCGGTGATGACGAAAAAGAAGCGAGTCGAACAGGATAGGGTCGAGGACGTACTCTCCGACATTTACACGCAGGTCGATATTTACGCACCAGAAATCAGCGACCAGATTTCCGCGTACAGTCTTCAACAGGATACACTGTTGTACACACTCGATTGCGTCCTCCTCTCTCTGGCCGATGACCTCGACGCCACGCTGGCCACGTTTGATGGTGAGCTACTCGATAACGGAGCCGTCGAACCAAGCGACCTTATCGCGTAGAATTGCGGCTGCTGGTTCACGAGAACGGTGACGAGTGTGCATGCTCGCCAAGCTTGGCACGATTGATCGGTAGTTCGATTCTCCACTCCGTATGGTGGATTTTAGCGAGTTGAACAAGGCCGAGCAGCGGGAGAGTCGTTAGAGTTCTTTCAGACCGAGGCTGTATTCGAGCGCCGCGTCGACTTCCTCCATACGGGTATCCGGGATGGGGCCGATATTGTCGGTGATGCGGTGCTCGATTGAAACCGTCCGAATCTGGCTACAGAGCACGACCGAATCCTCTCGAAGCGGCGACTCCGCGGCCGAGACGAGCACCTCGAACGGATACAGCTTGTCCCCCTGCGACGTCGTGAAGGGAACGACGATCGTCGTCGGAGCGTTCTCGTTCCCAACGTCGTTTTGGACAACTAGACACGGGCGGGTTCCTCGCTGTTCGGAGCCCTCTGTCGGGTCAAGCTCTACGATAACGATGTCACCGTGGCGAACGGCCATCAACTACCACTCAGGGGAATCGCCGAGGTACTCGTCGGCTTCGCGAGACACGCCAGCCATCTCCGCTGAGAGCGCTTTGGCCTCCGCCGCACGTCGCCGGTACCCCTCGGCGAGTTCCTCTCGACTTGCGGGTTTCTCGATGGTGATTTTTCCGTCTTCTTCGTGAACAAGCACTTCGTCACCACCGTGGATGTTCAGTTTCTCTCGCAGTTCTTTCGGAAGGGTGACCTGCCCCCGTTCACCGACTTTTCGCTCTTGACTCTCACTCACACATATTCATATCATATTCATATTCATATCTCTTTCGGCCCGGGCGCGGAGGTGAGATAGGAGGGATCTCAACCGATACTGGGTGAGTTTCGATTCGGTCGGATACTATAGTAGCGTTTTCAACTGATTGCACATCCGACCGTACGCCGTCGTGCAATCGAGTGTGTAAAGACTTGCAAACGCTACTATAGATTTCAGCTACCTGAACAGTGCCGAACAGAGGGGTTTCATCGTTTGATGGTGTATTCTATAGCAGCGTTTGCGCGCTACTCGCTGTCGTTGCTTGCGCCGCCGATCCGTCTGTGAGAACCGTGATTCGTTCACGACAGCTGCGTGAGGTACAGCCAGCGCCGGGACCAGAGCTGATACAGCGTGGACCCCGCGATCAGCGCGAGAAACGCGCTGGCGAAGATGAGTGGATCCACCGCTGCGACCCCCGGAACGCCCGTCAGCGACAGGACGATCAAAAACAGCGAGACCGTCCCGAGCGCGCGGTAGTACGTCGCCCACGGAACCCCGTACTTCGTCACGACCTCCATGTACACGTCGACCTCCCGGGCGGACTTGCGGAGTTCGATCGTCTTTCTGTCGCGGTCGTAGTCGACGACGCCGGCGTCGTCGAGTTTCGGGAGGTGATTCTGGTGCAGCGAGATGTACACGCTGTCGCGGATGTTTCGCGGCGGCGGCGACTCGCCGGTCTCGCGCGCCGCGATCTCCTCGGCGAGATCTCGGAGCATCACCTCGCGGCCCTGCTCTTGCAGGCACTTGATCGTCTGGCGTCGCCGGTCGTTCCTGAGGAGATCGTGGATGTCCGTCTCGGATAGCTTCCGTCCCCCTCCAGTTGATCGATAGCTCATTGGTGGCCTCGCGACCTTCTGTCAATGAGATAACCTCATAGTAATTGAGTCGGTTAACGCCGGAGCAATTGTCTGAATTAAACGTTAAGCGAATCGCTATCATCTGGTAACAACAGTTCTCCGTCGAAAGCTCACCCATCTCGAGGGCCGAGAGCGCTAGGCGGTTCCTACCGCGGTCGCGTTCGGGTAGTCAGCGGGACCGACGCGCCACGGGACGTCCCGGCCTCAGTCGCCGACTCGGCCGTAATCCGTTTTGTGAGCGGGTAATCGGCGATTAATCCCCTGATCCGGCCGTTAGCGCCGCAAACTCCCGGTTAGAACGTCGAAACTCGCGATTAGCTATGGGGCTCTCCCCGGTGGGGTTTGAGTGAGGAAACACCCACGCAGGGCTCGGATGCCGCCGCGACGGCGGCTCCGCTGCGGCGGTTCGACTCCGTCGGTGGGCGTCCCCCGGACGGGGGAGAGAAACCCATGACAGAACGGTTTGAAATCTCACGGCGGAAGGCATTGGCTGGTCTCGGAACCATCGGCGTTGCGTCCGCGGGCGCCGGGCTCGGGACGAGCGCGCTGTTCAGCGACGAGGAATCGTTCGAGAACAACGTGGTCACGGCGGGAGAACTGGATCTCCTCGTCGATTACTACTCCTACTGGGACCAGGGATCAGCCGGTGACGGAAGCGTCTCCGGAACCGCCGACGGCGAGGCAGTCACAGCCACACTCGGCGACGTGAAACCGGGCGACAACGGGATAATCGCGTTCTGCCCGCGCATCCAGACGAACCCCGCGTACCTGTGGCTGTGCGGCGAACTGACGTCTTCGCAAGAAAATGGCTACACAGAACCCGAGCCAGAGGACAATAACGGCGAAGGTGAGCTCGAAGAGAACATCCACGTCGACGTCAACTACTGTAACGTCGGGGAAATCGGTGACACGTTCGGCCCCGAGGACGTCACGACGGAGGCGACCGCGTGGTCGGGATCACTCGCCGAACTTCTCGCGATGATCCAAGCTGGGATTCCGCTCGATGGGGGTGCGATCGTCCCCGAGGGTGGTAGCTTCCCGATGCCGGGCGAGCAGGCCGAATTCGACCCGGACGGAAACTACTGTCTCTGTCTCGATTGGAAGGTGCCAAAGACGGTCGGAAACGAGATTCAGGGAGACAGCCTCCAGTTCGATATCCAGTTCTACGCCGAGCAGGCCCGGCACAACAACGGTACCGATAATCCGTGCAGCGAAACGTTCCGGATTGAACGCGCGTTTAGCGGTATCGATTCCCAGAACTGCGACTTTAGTAACCCGATCGCCCTCCCGTACGGTGACCTCGGTAGCGAGCAGGTGATGAACGTCGCCCTACTCGGTGATCCAGTTATCATCGAGATCGATCTGGCTAAAGAACTCGTCGGAGGGCAGTATCCCGACAACTTCGGACTAGCTTTCGACACCGACGACGACGATGTCGGAGACTTCCAAGTCATATACACTGCAGGTACTGGCTTCGAATTCGAAGAACCAGTCGCCTCTGGAAGCTCCAGCTCACTCCCGAGCGATATCAGTGGTTCTGCGAACGGAAACGGTCAGTACACTATCGAGATCGCTCGAAGCCGTCTGGGGAGCAACTTCTCGATTGGTGGAAAGGCAGGGTACGCCAGCGAAACACCGCCGAGCGGTTCCGGCAACGTCGTTGTCAACCTGACTCCGGAATTCTGCTTTGGTCCGGATGGGTTCGACGACGCGAGCACCTACGCGGATGTGACACTCGAATAGCACAGCAGTCATATAATCTGACCCACGCAGGCGCCCGCCCCGCGCGGCGGCGGTTCGATTCCGCCGGTGGGCCTCCCCTATGTGGGGGCAACGACCGCGGCGAAGACGGTCACAAACGCGAGGAAACAACGATGACAGAACCCGAATTCGATCTGACGCGGCGCAAAGTGCTCGGCTCCATCGGAGCCATCGGCGCGGCTTCGGCCGGTGCCGGCCTCGGCACGAGCGCGCTGTTCAGCGACACGGAATCGTTCGAAGACAACACGCTCACGGCCGGAGAGCTCGATTTAAAGCTCGACTACAAGGCGACGTACGCGGGCGGTCCCGGTCGGCTCAGCGAGGTGGATAGCTGGTACAGCGAGAGCGGCCCCGGAGAGCCGTTTACCGTCGAGGAAATCGAGGACGGAACGTACCTCATCGGAGAGGTTCCGAGCCCCGGAGAAAACGAGGACTGGCCCAGTGTGGTTCAAGAGCAGGACTTCTGTGCTCCTGAGGCGGGACTCATAAACGGCGACGAGATCCCGGTGTTCACGCTGGACGACGTCAAGCCCGGCGACTCCGGCGAGGTCACCGTCAGCCTCCACATCTGTGACAACCCCGCGTGGATGTATATGAACGGGGAGCTGACGGCCAACGACGAGAACGGGCAATCCGAACCAGAAGCCGAGGTCGACGGTTCCGGCGGTGACCCCGGTGAGGGCGCTGGCGAACTCGCCGACGCGATCGAGACGACGCTGTGGTACGACGAGAACTGCAACAACGTCCTCGACGGCGGCGACGACGAAACCAGCTCGGACGCGTCGTGTGTCCAGCTCGTACTCGACACCTCCGGTTCGATCGGCGGTGACATCGGTACGGTCCAAGACTCGGCGAACGGCTTGGCAAACGACATTCTGGGCGCCAACGACGACAACGAGGTCGGGGCGACGCTGTTCTCCAGCAGCGCCGACGTCGTAAACAGCGTGGCTGTTGATTGGGAAGACCTCACTGGCCTCAGTTCCAGTGGCAGTACCGGGATGGCCGACGGGATCAGTGATGCCGGGGACGACCTCGACAACTGTACAGACGGCCACAATCGGATTATGGTCATCTTCACCGACGGAGTGCCAGACAGCGAGTCGGACGCGCTGGACGCCGCGGATAATCTCGACGACGATATCGAACTCTACGCGATCGGTGTCGCCGGGGCTGACGAGGAGTTCTTGAACAACCTCACCGGGAACTCGGACAACGTCTTCGTCGTCACCGGCGACACGAGCGCCGAGGACGCGATCGAGCAGGTCTTCTCGCAGGTGGGCCAGACGATCACCGGCGGCGAGGAGATCATTTTGGAAGGCACGCTCGCCGAAGCGATGGACGCCCTCGAAGACGGAATCGCCCTCGACGGCAACCGCTCGACCGAAGAGCGCGAGCCATTCGCGGGTGCCATGACCCACTGCCTCGGCTTCGAGTGGGAGGTCCCCGAGGACGTCGGCAACGAGATCCAGACCGATTCGGTCGGATTCGACCTCGGGTTCTACGCGCTCCAGAGTCGCAACAACGAGAATCCGCCAGCGGAGCCGTTCAACGGCACCTACCAGGACGATAACGGCCTCCCGTCCAACGGGGTGGCGGACTGAACCCGACCACGCAGTCGGTCGGCTCTCCGGACGCTCCGGGTTCCGAACGGTGACTTCGACCCACACGGTGTACGGCGGTTCGACTCCGCCGGTGGGTTTTCCCCCAGAGGGGGCAGCGACCGCGGCGAAGACAGACACGAACGCGAGGACACGACGATGACAGAACACGAATTCGACCTCACGCGGCGCAAAGTGCTCGGCTCCATCGGCGCCATCGGCGCGGCTTCGGCCGGAGCCGGCCTCGGCACGAGCGCGCTGTTCAGCGACACGGAATCGTTCGAGAACAACACCATCACAGCCGGCGAACTCGACCTGAAGGTCGACTGGGAAGAGCACTACTACGACGGCTCCAGCGGGGATCAGTACGTCAGCTACAGCGACCCCGGCGAAGGCACCGTCGGCTTCCCCGATCCGGACGACCCGCAGGTCTGGATCGCGGAGGAGGATATCCCGGCGTTTATGCGGGACACGTCTATCGAGGCGTTCCCGGACCCCAACAACGACGGAGTCCAAGAGGTGAACACGGAGAGCTTCGAGTATGCTCCCTGTGAGGACGGTGCTGACCTCCCGAAGCATCTCGATCCGAAGGCCGACGGAGCGCTCCGAACGGATGACGACGACACCTGGGACGACGAAGAGGGGTATAAACCACTCGTCAGCCTCGACGACGTCAAGCCCGGCGACTTCGGCGAACTCACGCTGAGCTTTCACCTCTGCGACAATCCCGGATACGTCTGGCTGCAGGCGGCGAACGTCGCCGAGTCCGGCGGACCGAATCCCGAACCGGAACAGGTGGCGGAGGGCGACGACGACAACGACGCCGATCTCGCCGAGAACATCGAGACCGTCTGGTGGTACGACTCCCGCGGCGACAACGTCCTGCAGACCGACTGCGAGGAGAAACTGTACCTGACCGACAGCGGGACCAACCCGACGACGCTGTACGAGGTCACCCTGACCAAGGGATCGGCCGAGCTGACCGAACTCCTAGGTCCGGGCGACTACGGCGGCGATGGAAACTTCGATCAGACCGACGCGATCGCCGCCACGCCGAACGGCGACCAGATCCTGTTCTACGACAAGGAGTCCGGACACCTCGGGACGTACGACATCGATGGCGACTCGTTTACCGACGAGGGAGAGATCTCGGGAGATCCCGGCGGCATCGTCCTCGCCGGCTACTCGCCCTCGGGGACGCTGTGGGCGGCGAGCCAGGATACCAACGAACTCTACACCGTTGATCCGTCCGGACCGTCGGCCACCTCACAGGGCGACACCGGAATCGACCTCTCCGGCGCGGACCTCGTGTTCTCGTCCGACGGAACGATGTACATCTGGACGGCGAACACCGACGCGGACGGGCTCTACAAGGTCGACGATCCGAGTAGCGACCCCACGGCGGTCCCAGTTGATTCCAGCAACATCGGCGAGAAGGACGAGCGAATAACCGGCCTCGCCATTCGCGACGCCGGCACCGGCGATCTCGTCGGATCCGATCGGGATAACGACGAAATCGTCGTCATCGACCGGACGGACGGCAGCATCTCCGATCGATACCCGATGACGCTGGGCGGTGAGGACTACAGCTACGACTTCGGCGATATGACGTCCGGAGCGTTCTGCGGCGAGGTGTTCCGACGGGGGACGCTCGCTGATGATCTGGAGACGCTCGCCGCCGGAAACGGCGTTCCCCTAGACGGCAACCGCGCCAGCCCGTTCGACGAACTTGACGACGATCCGGACAGTGACGACCGCGAGTGCTTCCCGCCGAGCGTCAATCACTTCGTCGGCTTCGCTTGGTGGCTCCCACGGGACGTCGGCAACGAGGTCCAAGGCGATACGGTGAGCTTCGACCTCGGTTTCTACGCGGAACAGTGCCGCCACAACGACGGATCCCGACAGGAGCAACCGACCTGATCGGCCTCGGTCCCCGGAGGCGCTCGACCTCCACCTCTCGCTCACGCCGGTGCGACGCGGCGACGCGTCGAGCGGTTCGAATCCGCTCGTGAGTGTCCCCCGGTGAAGGGGGCGATGCACATGACTGACGAACGACTCACACTGACGAAACGAAAGCTGCTCGCGGGCGTCGGCAGCGTCGGCTTCGCGTCCGTGGGCGCTGGGCTCGGGACGACCGCACTGTTCAGCGACACCGAATCCTTCGAGGACAACAGCCTGACCGCGGGCGCGCTGAACATGCGCGTCACCGTCGACAACATCGCGCATAGCACGACTATCGTGCGGGACAACACCACCGTCACGCCGGCGGACACGGCCGACGGCGACGCGGTGACGGTCGCCGTGGACGATATGAAACCCGGCGACTGGCTCATCCTCGAGTGGAACCCCGAGATAATCGCGAACCCGGGTTACGTCCGAGTCACGTCCGTGGACGAGGACTACAGCAACGACGAGGGTGCGACCCCCGAACCCGAAGGGGCTACCGCTTCTCCGGGAGATCTGGGGGACGCGGTTTTGTCGACAATCTGGCAGTCCTACGATGATCTCAGCGGCGGCAGCAGCCCGCAGGATCTCGAAGGCCTCGACCAGACGACAGACCGCAACGATTCCGGACTCGGGAGCTACGAGGAACCGACGAATCTGAACGGCGAGACGCCCGGTGGGGCCCACTACACGACGATGAACGAGGCCCACGACGTCTACAAAACGGGGGTGTTGCTCCGGGATCCGTCGACTGGGGATCCGCTCGAAGTCGGATCGAACTCCGACGCCGCGTGGTTCTACCAGTTGCTGGAGCTCCCGCTCGGCGTCGGCAACGACGTCCAGGGCGATTCGGTGACGTTCACGCTCCGATTCGACGCCCAGCAGGTCCGCCACAACGACGATCCGTTCAACAACAGCGCGTAGCGATGCCAGCAGTCACCCACACGGGCGTTCGTCGCCTGACTCGCGTCCCGCGTCCGGGATTCGACGCCGAGGCGACGCGGCGGTTCGACTCCGCCGGTGGGTCGTTCCCCCGCGAGGGGACCACCTATGACCGACGAAAAAGAGATCTATCGGCTCTCACGCCGGAACGTACTGGCTGGTATCGGCGGGATCGGCGTCGCCTCCGCGGGCGCCGGGCTCGGAACGAGCGCGTACTTCAGCGACACGGAATCGTTCGAGAACAACACCCTCACGGCCGGCACGCTCGATCTAAAAATCGACTGGCAGGAGCACTACTACGACGGCTCTAGCGGGGCCGAGCACGTCAGCTACAGCGACCCGGGCGAGGGGTACGTCGGGTTCCCCGATCCCGAAAACCCGCAGGTCTGGATCGAGGACAGCGAAGTGGGCGTCGGCGACTTTATGGACGCGACGGCCATCGAGGCGTACCCCGACCCAAACAACGACCGCCTTCAAGACGCCTTCGCCGCGAACCGCGACCAAGAGACCGAGCAGGGCGTCGGCTACATCTGCGAGGACGGCGCCGATATGGACGCAGACCTCGATCCGACCGGCGACGGACTGCGGACGGAGAACGACGATACGTGGGACGGCGACACCGGGGAGGCGAAGCCGCTCGTCAGCCTCGACGACGTCAAGCCCGGCGACTTCGGCGAACTCACGCTGAGCTATCACCTCTGCGACAACCCCGGATACGTCTGGCTGACCGGCGCCTTCCGATCCAACGCCGAAAACGGACTCACGGAGCCCGAAGCGGAGTCAGACGCCGAGAACGGGACGGTCGAGAGTCCGGGCACCGACGGCGAACTCCTCAACGCGATTCAGACCCGCGTTTGGTACGACGACGGCGACAACGTCGCGGAAGTCGGCGGCGACGACGCCGGCTATCTGACCCCGGAGCTCTCGCTGGGCGAACTCCTCCTATTCCTCGAGGGCGGCGACGGCGTGCAGCTCTGTCCCGGGGGCGGAGACGGACCGGTCATCGAGCCGCCGTCCGGCGAATGCGACGAGACGAGATCGGACTACGACAGCCTGCACGTGTCCGACGAGACGGTCACGGTGGACACCCCGCTGACCGACGGCCCGGTAGAGCACACGATCTCCGACAATCCGCGATGTACCGACTTCGGACTGATTCAGGGCGTCAAGACCGACGAGGCCCCCGAAGGTACGCTTCCGGAGACCGGCGAGACGACCTACAGCACCCCCTACGGCGATATCACGGTGACGACTGCGCTCGTCGACGGCAGCCAGACAATCACCGAGTGGTCGATCGAGAGCCGAGAGGGACAGCCGGAATTCTGCGTCGCGAAGGTCATCGTGAAAGGCGGCGGCGGCTCCGGCGGGTCCGCCGGAGCGAACGTCTATAGTTTCGACAATGACAACAACAGCGGCGGCCCGAGCAGCGACCCGACTGACCCCTATAACGACTTCACGGACGACGAGACGCCCGGCGCGTTGGAGTATGGGGCCCCGGAGGGAGACGGACTACAAACTCCAACTGGCCAAGACATCAGCCACGTCGGCTTCTGCCTCGCCGCCTCGACCGATGGCGGCGGAGACAACGGAAACGGCGTTGACTGCTGCTTCGAGCCGTCGACGGACCACTACATCGGACTCGCGTGGTGGCTCCCGCGAGACGTCGGCAACGAGGTCCAGGGAGACAGCGTCGCCTTCGACCTCGGCTTCTACACTGAACAGTGCCGGCACAACGACCCGTCCACTGAGGCGTGAGGACGCCTCGCCCCTCTCTTAAGGTACCGACGTATGCGAACTCCCTCACGTCGACAGGTGCTCTCCGGGCTCTCCGGCGCCGTCCTGCTGGCGGTCGGTGCGGGATCGGTGCGTCGAGCGGCCGCACTGGCGACCGTCGAACTGGATCAGTCGACGCAGATTGACACCGAGAGCGCTCTCCCGCCCGTCGCACTCGACTGGCGCGAGACCGTCAACGGCGAGGTCCGCGAGGATACGGACCTGACAGCCGCCTCTGATGGCAACACCGGCGACGTCGGGGTTATCGTCGACGAAGCCGTTCTCCCCGGGGACACGGGTGCGGTGACGCTGCGGGCGGCGATTCCGGACGAGGCCGATCTCAACGGCGGCGAGAGAGACTCGCAGTCCGCCGAGCTGTTGCTACGCTATTCGCTCACCGAGACCGCCGAGAACGGGCTCACCGAGCCCGAACGAAAGGCGGGCGACGATACGCCCGACCGGGGGGAGCTTCAGGACGTCGCGACCGTCGACATCTGGCGGGACATGGGGCTCGGGACCGGGAACGGCGCGGTCGAATCGGTCCCACTCGTCTCAGGCGGCGACGAGATGATCGCGTCTGGAACGCTCGCCGCGGTCGGGGAGAGCCCCGCGTTCGAGGACGGCTATCGGCTCACCCGGAACGGCGAGACGTGTCTCTCCCCGGGCGACGCCGTGTACGTGTCGTTTCGGTGGTCGATCCCGACCGACGTCGGGAACGTCATCCAGGGCGACTCGGTCCAGTTCGCCATCGGGGTCGAACCGCGGAGGTGCGACGGGCGATGAGCGCGATCGCACGGGACGCCGATCGTCGCTGCGCCTGCGACTCACCGAAACCGGCGTTTAACGCGCTATTAGCGGGGGAGACGGCACAGGCTTCCATCATCCCGATATTCGCCAGAGTCGGTTATCCGCCGATTACGAGCGAGGCGATCCCTGATAACCGGTCGATAGCTAAGACAACAAACACGTATCTTCGCCCTGTGAACGGGGAACATCGCATCCGCCGGGGGCGCAACGGTACGTCAAAGCGGGGTGTCGCTCGATGACGCTGCGCGATCGCGACGCGCTCCGCACGGCGGCAAACATCGTCGGAGTACTGCTCCTGATCGGCGTCGTCGCGCCGTTCGTCGTCTACGGCGCGCCGCAGGTCGTCGGCGCGGACCACGGCTTCGTCGTCCTCTCGGGGAGTATGGAGCCCGAGATGAGTCCCGGCGACGCCGTCATCGTCCGCGACGCCTCGCCCGATTCGATCACGCGGGGCGACGTCATCACCTTCGGAACCGACGGCGAGACGCCGACGACCCACCGCGTTATCGAGGTCGTCGAGCGCGACGGAAGCGCCGCGTACGTGACGAAGGGCGACGCCAACGAGGACCCCGACGCCGGGACCGTCCCGCACGAGCGGGTCATCGGCGAGGTGATACTCGTCATCCCGGTGATCGGATACGTCGTCCAGTTCGTCAACACGCCTGTCGGATTCGCCGCGGTCGTCGTGGTTCCGATGGGCCTGTTCGTCATCTCTGAGTTGTGGTCGCTCGTTCGGTCCGTCGAGGGCGACGGCGGTTCGTCCCGCGGCGGCGGCGGCGGGGACACGCACATCGCCGACGGGGGCGCGAGCGCCGCGGACGAGAGGTCCCACGCCCACGGAATTGGTGAACCGACGAGCCACGCCCACGGAATCCGTGAAGGAACTGTCGAGCACACCGCCGCCAGCCCTGCCACCGGCGGGGAGACGTCCACCGGGAGCGACACGGGGTCATCGCTCACGCTGACGCGGTCGAGCCTCCAGCTGCTCTCGTTCGTCTTCGGCGTGTACGTTCCCTACAGTGCGTACGTCGCGTACACGACCGTCGAGGCGTGGTCGATCACGGTGGCCGTGGCCACGGGTATCGGGTTCCTGTTCTGTGTCGGGCTGTACGTCGGGAGCGGTCGAACGCTCGACGGCGGAACCGAAGGCGAACGCGACGCACCGGCGGTCGGTTCCGAGGTCGAACGCGACGCACCGGAAGTCGGTTCTGCCACCCCCTCGTCCGCGGACGTCCAAGCGGTCGAGGCGGGCGATCCGGCCGCCGACGGCGGCACGGACGCGGCGGACGCGTCCGCGCCGAGCCCGTCGGGAGACGCTCGCTCCGAGACGGGGACCGACGCCGGCTCGACCACTCTGACGCGTACCCCTGGCTCCGATTTGGATCGAAACGACGACCCGACCGGAGGCGGTTCCGATGCCTGAGAGATCGACCCCGGCGAGCGGCCTGTCGCGGCGGCGCGTCCTCTACGGCATCGCGACGGCGGGTGCCGCGGCCGCGTCCGGCAGCGGCGTCGCGGCGGTGCTCACAGACGCCGAGCGAACGGAAGCGACGCTCGCGGCGGGATCGCTCGACCTCGACGTCGACGTGCTCTCGCCGACCAGCTGGAAGAACGACGCGTACACCGGGTCTGTCGGGCTACACTCGACGCAGACCGCGGAGTTCGAGTTGTCGGTCGACGACAACCCGGCGTACGTCTGGCTCGTGTCGGACTGCCCGGCGTGCGAGGCGATCGAGGAGAAACTACGGATCACCGTCGAACTGCGCGGTGACGGCTCGGGGGCGACGGAGCTGTTCTCCGACGGAACGCTCCGTTCCTTCCGCGAGCGGTACGGTTCGGGCGGTCTGCTCTCCGAGACCGCGCTTCCGACCGGCGGGGAGACGTGGACCGTCTCGTTCACGTGGTCGCTGTCGGATCCCGTTCCGAACAGCGCCGACGTCGACTTCGGCTTCCGGTTCTACGCGGTGCAGGAACGCCACCTCGCTGATCCCCAGTCGTTCGATCTGAACCTCGATCGAGAGGCCTGCGGTGACTGTGAGGACGACAACGGCGGCGACGAGCAGCCCTGCGGAAAGGAGATCAGCTACGTCGCCTTCTGCAGCGACGAAACGCTCGACAGCGACGACGTCTCCTTCGAGCGGCAGGCCTGCGGTGACGGCGGCGACTTGGCGACACTCGAGATCACGGCGATTCCGGACCACGTGAACGCGGTCCTGCTCAAATACGGGCGGAATCTCGACGTCTTCACCTACGACGCCGAGGACGCGTCGCCGGGGTTCAGCGTCACCACCGGCGGGGCGAACTCCGACCTCGATCTGGCCGCGACCTACGAGCAAACGGGCGGAAGTGAGTTCCCCGGAAGCGGCCCACCGACGCGATCGAACAGCGATCCGTGCCCCGGCGAGTACGGATACAAACACGAGTTCGACGGAGGGGAGGGAGAGGGACAATGACTGGCGAACCGACTGACGGCGGAGACGAAAGCGCGACGAAAGCCCCCCGGCTGCCGTTCGACGGCGAGCGGATACTCGCGCTCGCGCTCGTGTTCGTCGTCGTCGCCTCCCTGACCGGCGGCGCGACCACCGCGCTGTTATCCGACCGCGAAGCCGTCGCCGTCGATCTGACAGTCGATAACGCGGCGAACGGAGAGGTCTCGAAAGTCGGCGTGGAGCCGGTGGAATCCTGCGATCCCGTCCCCGAGAGCGCCGATACGGACACGATGCAGCTCGCAGAGCGCTTCGATGTCGAGGGGGACGGCTGCGCTCGGATCTCCGTCTGGATCGCCGCGTCGTGGTTCGATCGCATCGGCGCGGACGCCGACAACGTGATGATCGGTCACAACGACGACGGCTGGGCGTTCCTCGGGACCGACGTCGAGGAGCCGATCGACGGCTGGTACGTGCTGACGGCGACGACCAACGGATTCAGCCCGTTCGGCCTGTTCGTTCCGAACGAGTCGGGGGCGACGAACGCGCAGTCGACAGAGCAGTTCGACGGCGGACCCGCCGAGAACCCGGACGCGAAAGGCAACGGAACTGTCGGTGCCGGCACAAACGGCCCGAGCGGCGGGAACGAGAGCGCACAGAACGCGGGCGTTCACAACGAGAGCGCACAGAACGAAACCGACCGCGCCAACGAAACCACCCCGACCGGTGGGCAGCCCGAAGGCGGCGGCGCCGCGGAGGCGGGGCAGAACGAGACGGCGGCGAAGCCGGACCTAGGGCCGGGAGCATCGAACGAGTCGCGGACCGACCCCGGACCGGGTGGTTCCGAGACGGCGAACGGAACGGACACCGGCGGGTCGGACTCGGCTCCGGACTCGGATACCGACTCGAACGCTGATTCGGAGTCGGCCGGGAATTCGACCTCGGAACCCGGAGAATCAGGCGACGACGAGTCGGCACCGGAGCCGTCTGAATCGGGTTCGGAATCCGACGGAGAGAGTGAAACGGACACCGAGACCGGAACGTCCACGCCGACCACTACGACCACGCCGACCACAACGTCCACGCCGACATCGTCGGAGACGGCGACACCATCGGGTACAGAGACCGACACGCGGACCGACACCGAGGAAGCGACATCGACCGACACGCCGGAGGACGACCAATGAGTGCCGTCGGCGTACCGGTACAGATCAGCCGGACGCAGCTGCTGGCGATCGTGGTCACGATCGCGGTCGGCGGCGTCGCCGCCGGGCTCCTGACGAACGCGCCGATCGCGGCTGATGGCCAGCCGTCTCCGATCGGCTCCACCGCCGAATCCGTCCCGGGGGCCACACTGGAGATCACGGCCGCCGATCCGGCGAACGTCCGAAACGAGGCCGGCGACGCGGGCGAGGTGTCGGGGACTCTCGACGGGACGCTCGCGGTCGAACGACCGGTCGATCGGGTTGCGTTCGTCGTGTGGGGCCGCCTCCCCAACGGCACGTGGTCGGTCCTCGAGCGCGACTCCGTCGAGTCGGTCCCGCCGGGGACGATCAGCGTCGGCGACGCCGTCGGCGGGCCGGGAACGACGTATCTCGGGGCCGAGCTATCGGACGGCTTCGACGTCGACGTCCCGGGGTCAACGGCGCGTCGCGAGGGGTTCGTCTCCGTCACCGCGCGGCTCTACGTCGACGGCGAGCGAGTGGCGACTGTCACCGATACCGACGGCTACGCGTTCCTCGTCGATCGTCCCGCCGAACGGACGACCGTCGCCGGCGACGGCGGGGTGGCCTCCGGGGCATCTGCCACCGACGTCGAGACGGGTGACGACACCGGATGGGGCATCGCCGGCGCATCGACTGCCGGATCGGCCGGTTCGACTGCCGGACCCGACGAATCGTCCGACGGTGACACCAGTCCGCAGAACGGGGCCGACGGCTCGCTGGACGGCCCCGGTGAGGACGACGCACGGTCCGAAACCGACACCGGTGGCGATGAGGATGCCCAAGCGGACCGAACGACCGCGCTGTTCGGTACTGGGAACGCGGTTCCGGGCAGCAGCGATTCGAGTTCCGCTCGCCTCGCCAACCCCGCTGACGACGCGGTGACGGCCCAATTCGCCGTCGGCGCGCCGCTCGATCGGGAAAACGGCCTGACCGAACCGGAATCGGACGTCGACGACACGCCCGACGTCGGCGAACTGTCCGACAACCTCGACGTTCGGATCACGCTCGAACGCGAGGACGGCGAGCGGGTGGCGCTCGTCGGCGGCGACGGAGCGTACGTCCCGCTCGCAGACGCCGCCGGATCGACCCGTTCGGTCGACCTCGACCCCGACGAGGCCGTCACGGTGATCGTCGAGTGGCGGATCGACGGAGACGTCGGTAACGAGATCCAGTCCGACAGCACGACGCTCTCGGTGCACGCCACGTTCGAGTCGTCGAGTGAGCTGTCGCTGTCCGCCGTGCTCCGCTGATCGCGCGTCTCGCCGCGGTGGTCGCCGAGCTCTGTCCGTTTTTCGTCTCTGTCGTTCGGCCGCCTACCACTCGCCGAGGCGGTTGAGCACCGACACGACCCGCAGTACCGATCCCGCGTCGCCGGGCTCGTACACCAGCTCGTCCGTCGATCGGACGTGCGAGAGCACCGACTCCGAGGCGTGTCTCGGCGCGGCGGCGATACCGGCGTCCGCCGACTCGGCCCACGTCATCACGCGGAGGTCCGACTTGCTGTCGCCCATCACCAACACGAAGGGGTTCTCGATCCCCAGCACGTCCAGCGCCTCGCGGACGCCCGTGGGTTTATCGAGGTCCAGCGATCCGATCTCCGCGGCGTCCGCGTGGTAGTAGCCCACGTCGATCCGGTCGAAGAGCGTGCGGACGGCCTCGGGAGCCGACGCGGCCGCCCGGGTCGGCACCGCGCCCGCCGTTTTGAGGACGGCCTCGATCTCCGGATCGGCGGCGGCGTAGTACGCCCGCGCCCACTCGGCGGACGGTTGGGGGTCCCCGGAGTCGTCGCCCCGCGCCTCGATTCCGACGTCACCGACTCCCTCCACCGTCTCGGCGACCGCCCGACCGAGCAGGTCGATGAGGTAGACCAGCCCCTCGTCGATGACTGCCTCGGCGTCCTCGCTTCCGACGTCGAAGTTCGGCTTCAGCGTCACGTTGAACTCGTTGCCCTGCAAGTGGACCGATCGCCGGAGCTCCTCGGGCGCAGCGGTGAGCACGCGGGAGCGAACCAGCGAGAACACCTCCCGAACGTCCTCGTCGAGTGAGTCGTACAGCAACCGCTTGGTGTCCGAGCCGTGACCGGGCGTGAACACGCCGGTCCCGGCCTCGTAGACGATGCTGAACGACCCCGAGTGGACCAGTTCGGTGCCGAGCCCCTGAATCATGAATCCCTTGACGTTCTCGAGCGTCTGCCCCGTACAGATGACGATCGGGACGCCCGCCTCGTGCAGTTCCGTCAGGAGGTGCAGCGTCTCCCGCGGGATTTCGTTGTCGGTCCGCCCCGCCGACCGGAGCGTCTCGTCGACGTCGAGCACGAGCGCGTTCACCGATTCCCGGTACTTCGTGTGGAGGTCGAGCGCGGTGAACGTCTGCTCGCGCGTGGCCCGAGCGGCGATCTCTGCGACCGCGTCTCCCGCGTCGAAATCCGCCGCGATGTCGCGTTTGCGTGCGGCGAGTTCGTCGCTCGCGTCCTGCCAGTATTCGAGCGCCACGCGGGAGTCGACCGGCGGGAACAGGTCGACGAAGTTCTGCAGATCGCGGAGCGTGTCCGTCTCGTACTCCTCGTAGAGGCGATACAGGAGATCGTACCGATCCATACGTAGTGGCCGTCCCCCGCCGGTAAAAACACACCTTCTGGTTGCTCGCTGCAACCGATTTCGAGCTTCGACGACGCGCGTTCCGGGCCGGACGGACGCCAGATTCTTCTCGGCGGACGGCGCATTCTCTCCGATGGCCGACCGATTCGACCAACACGCCGTCCGCCACCGGATGAAGCTACTCCGCGACGGCGGCGACGTCACGCTCTATGAGAACCGCGACGGCGTTCCGTGTCCCGCCTGCGGCGATCCCTTCGCCCGGGTTCTCCTCACCGAGCGTCACAGCCACTCCTTCGGCCTCGCTGACGCCGAACGGCTCTGTGTTACCCGAGATAACGACCGACTCGTTGTCTGTACGCACGGGTAGCGGGGTTGCGGCCGACATCGACGCTCCGAGACTTCTTACCCGATGCCGGGGCCAGCGAGCGTGTGACCTGAACGTCGACCGCGACGGTCACGGCGGGTGCGCGGCGCGCCGTCGCGGTCAAGCCGTATGCGCCGCCTGTACGCCCCCCTCGCAGATCTGTCCCCGACAGCGACGCCGCTCTCCTCGTCAGCGACGCCGCTACCCCTTGATGTTGCAGACGGGGAACGTTCGAGCGACCTTGTCGCCGATCCCGAGTTCGTCTGAGACGCGAACGACCTCGTCGACGTCCTTGTAGACGCCGGGCGCCTCCTCGGCGACGGTCGCCCCCGACTGCGCTTTGACGTAGATCTTCTGTTGGTCGCGGAGCTCGTCTCTGACGGTCTCGCCCCAGTACTCCTGTTTCGCCTGCGTTCGGCTCATCGTGCGCCCCGCCCCGTGCGCCGTCGAGCCGAACGAAACCTCGAGGGAGTGCTCGCCACCGCGGAGGACGTACGATCCCGCGCCCATACTGCCCGGGATGATGATCGGCTGCCCGACGTTGCGGTACGCCGACGGCAGCTCCGGTCGCCCCGCGGGAAACGCGCGCGTCGCGCCTTTGCGGTGGACGTAGAGCTCACGCTCCGTGCGGTCGACGGCCTCGTCGGGAGCGACGGGGCGGTCGCTCTCGTCGACGGGAACTTCGTGGACTTCCTTCTTGCCGATGTTGTGGGCGACGTCGTAGAGCAGTTCCATCTCCATCGCCTCCCAGTCGCGGTCGAACACGCGCTCGAAGACGCGACGGGTCCGGTGCATTATCAGCTGTCGGTTCACCCACGCGAAGTTGATCGCGGCGCACATCGCGCCGTAGTACGCCTGGGCGAGCTCCGATCCGGCCGGAGCGGCCGCCAGCTCCTTATCCGGGAGCTCCGCCAGCAGGTCCCCGTGTCCCTGCTCGATCTTCCGGAGGTAATCCGAGCATACCTGATGGCCCAGCCCGCGGGAGCCGCAGTGGATGAGCACGACGATCTGATCGGGTTCGAGGCCGAACTCGGCGGCGACGTCCGGTCGGTAGATGTCGGTCACGCGCTGGACTTCGAGGAAGTGGTTGCCCGACCCGAGGCTCCCGATCTGGTTCTTCCCGCGGTCTTTGGCCTTCTGTGAGACCGCGTCGGGATCGGCGTCCGGGCGCGTCCCCTCGTCCTCGCAGTGAGCGAGGTCGCCCTCGACGGCGTACCCGTGTTCGAGCGCCCAGTCGACGCCTCTGTCGAGTATCTCCTCGATCGTCTCCCGACCGGATTCGACGATGCCGCCGCCGCCGAGCCCGGAGGGAATATTCGCAAAGAGGGCGTCGACGAGTTCCTCCTCGTGGCCGCGGAGGTCCTCGTACGTCAGGTTCGTCCGCATCATCCTGACGCCGCAGTTGATGTCGTAGCCGATCGCTCCCGGGGAGATACAGCCGGTCTCGACGTCCGTCGCTCCGACGCCGCCGACCGGGAAGCCGTATCCCTGATGACCGTCGGGCATACAGACCGCGTGGTCGGCGATTCCCGGGAGGTGCGTCGCGTTCCGGAGCTGCTGGAGCGTCTTGTCCCCGCTGATCTGTTCGAGGAGCGACTCGCTCGCGAGTACCCGAGCGGGAACGCGCATCTCTCCCTCGCGTGGGATCTCCCAGACGTGCTCGCGGACGCGTTCGAGGCGAATCCCACCGAACTCACGGACGTCGTTATCGGTCATACGCGAACCATCGGCGGCCGGAGACGAAAGCGTTCGCTTCGACGTCGACGCATCCGGTCCGCTCGCGCGCCCCCTCGATTACGGAAGTGCGAGGAGAAAGCCTCGCGCTTCAGCGCGGGGAGGATGTCAATCCTGATAGGCGATTCGGACCTGCTCCCACTTGTTCTTCGATTCGAGGTGCCGCTGTAACTCGTTCGCGTAGTCCTGCGTCAGCCGTTTCGCGTCGTCGAGCCGTTCCTCGTCCGATCCGCCGCCGGCGCTGATTCCGAGCGCTCCCTTGAGCGAGTCGACGAATCCCCCGCCCGAGGAGCCGTCATCGCCGTCGGGGCCCCCCATCTGCGGCATCTGTGAGCGGATGTTGTCCAACTCGGGCATTATCTGCGGGAGCTTGTCCGTGTCGGCGACGAGCTGTGCCCGCTCGGGATCGTCGGCGTTCTCGATCTCCAGTTCCGTCGCCGTCATGATGAGCCCCCACTCCTGATTGGAGAATCTCGAACTCTCGACGCGGTCGTTGAACTCCCTGTCGACAGCCATCCGATCTCCGACGATGCTGTCGGTCCAATCTGCCATACGGCGGACTACGCCGGTCGTCGGTTTGAGCGTTTCCCTCGGCGTATCGGCGTCTCAACCCCCCAGTCGCGAGAGCCGGTCGCGGGCGCGAGCCAGCGCGGACTCGTCGCCCGCGGTGAGATACGCGACCAGCTCCCGGGCGGCTCGGACGATCGCCTCGGACTCTTCGGTCGGGACGTCGCCGTAGACCGCCTCGATTCGCGTGACGTGCGTATCGAGGGTCTCGCGGGCGTCCCTCGCCGACGAATCCGGATGGTCGGTGAGCCACGTCCCGAGGTCCGCACAGAACCGGCCGGTGACTTCGGCGTAGGCGAGGCCTCGCGCGTCCCGCATCGACTCCGGAACCGACGACGCCCGCGGGCGTTCGCCGCTGTCAGCGCCGCGAAGCAGTTCGAGAACGTAGAGCCGCGCCTCCTCGCTCGGATCGCGGGTCCGCTGGAACACGTCGGACGCGTGAAGTAACTCTGCCGCGGCCAGCAGCGTGTCGTCGACCGGTTGCAGTTCACCGCCTCTCACGAAGCCGCGCTGTCGGACGTACGCTCGCAGCGTCTCCTTCAGGTCGTCAACGACGTCGCGGAGTTCCGTGGCCCCGCCCAGTTCGTTACGGTGGGTCGAGAGATCCAGCGTGACGGCGCTGTCCGTGTGTCGCTTCCGATCGCCGAGCCCCGTGCTTCGGAGGCTCCCGCAGTCCGGACAGTCGACCGTCCCAGTGTCGAAATACGACCACTCACGACCGCAGTCGGTACAGCGCCGGCGCCCCCGAACGAACATATCCACGCGTTATCGCCCGGCGGAAAAAAGCGCGTCGTGACTGACTGTCCCACAGTCGATATATTTATGTGGGGCAATCAGCAATGGTCGGGTGACGCTTCGTCTGGAGGGCCGAAGCGTCAGCGGGGACCAATTCAGGGCGGCAAGCATCCGCGTGGTTTTCACGCGGCTTGCTTCCTTTTCCGGCCGTAACGGACGTCGTCGAGAGCGGCGGGCATCCGCATCGGTGTCGCGTTCGAGACGAACTGTGTGAGTTCCATCAGTCACCGCACCGCCGTGTCGCCACCGCGTCGCTCCGCGTCGTCGCCGCGTCGCTGCCAAGTCGCTGCCGCGTCGCCGGATCGTCTACCGTGCTTTCGAACCGCGGTTTCTCTCCGTGGACGAGTGGGATCCGCGTCCCTCACGGACATATTAGAGAACCGACTTAGAAGTAGTAATCCGGCAGATATGTTGTTCCCTTTCATTTCCGGCACCGCGGTCGTACTGTCGATATCTGGCCTCCATAGCCGGTTCACGGGTCGATATGTTTATTTTGGAGAACACTAATATACGAGTAGAATTCACCGATGTATGACCTGACAGGATTCCAGCGCGACCTGCTGTACGTGATCGCCGGACTCGACGAACCGCACGGGCTCGCGATCAAAGACGAACTCGAGGAGTACTACGAGAAAGAGATCCACCACGGCCGGCTCTATCCGAATCTCGACACGCTCGTCGAGAAGGGGCTCGTCGACAAGGGCCAGCGCGACCGACGGACGAACTACTACACGCTCACCCGGCGCGGCCGGCGCGAGATCGCCGCTCGCAAAGACTGGGAGGGAAACTACATCAACGTCTCTTTCGACGGCATCGACGATTGAGCGGACGGCCGTCGCCCCCGCTCGACCGTCCGGCACTGTCGCCCGGGTGACGGCCCGTCGACAGTCGCTTCACTGCCTCCCCGTCTCCGGTCCTGTGGATTCGCCGCTCGCTCCCGTTTCGGGGTCGCTGTCGCTGCCTCCGGCTGACTCGGTGAGGGCCGTGCCGAACTCGAAGCCGCCGGTCGTCTCCGCCGAGGGCCGCCCGTCCCCGTCGGCCGCGACGTGCGGGTCCCCTTCTGCCACCGGTTCCGACAGGTCTGCGACCGCCGGATCCACCGTGTACGGCACGAGCGGCTCGCGGCTGATCAACACCGGGACCACGTGCTTGGCGAAGTTCATAATGAGGACGAGCAGAATGGGACCGAGGAAGATGCCGTACCAGCCGAAGAGCAGCGGTCCGAACGTGTACGCGATCATCACCGCCCCCACGTGGAGGTTGCGCCCCGAGACGTACGGTCTGAGCACGAGGTCGGGGATCGTGTCGACGACGACGAACGAAACGGCGACGAAGGCGACGGTGAACCACAGCGTTGTCGGATCGGACAGATACGACGTCGCCCCGAGATACACCGCGACGGGGACGTACACGAGCTTCATCCCGACGATGGGTACGAGACTCGCCACGCCGGCGATCAGGCCGATAAGCGCCGCCGCGGGGATCGCGACGCCCGGCGGCGAGACGAGATTCAAGAGCGTGTACGCGATGACGCCGATCGTTCCGGTGAGAACGGCGTTGAGGATGTTCCCGAAGAAGATGTTCGTGAAGTCGTTGTCGACGGCCCCGAGGAACGTCTCGAGGACCCCCCGGTCGTCCGCGAGTTGGGACCGAGCCCATCGCGAGAGCTTCTGGTCGTCTCGGAGCAGGTAAAACGCCAGGGCGATCATCGCGAACAAGTGGACGAGGCCGACGCCGACGAACGCGAGGACGTCGCTGGCGGAGCTCACCGACGACAGCAGCTGCGAGAGTCGCTCGGGGGTCACCATCTCCGGGTCGAGAGCGAGCACCCGCTCGATGTCGGTGAACCGTTCGAGCTGTGACTCCGAGATCGGGTACTGGCTGATGTCGAAGATCCCCTCGTTGGTCAGTCGTAACAGCTCGCTGACGGCGATCGCTCCGGTGTAGGCGACGATCGCCAGCGCGGGGAGTGCGAGAACGAAGAGCGCCACGGCGGCGGCGAGGCTCGGCGGGCGGATCCGCTTTTTGATGCGACGGTAGATCGGGCGGGTCGCGTAGTAGATGAAGACGCCGAAGACGAACGTGCCGACGAAGGAGTACACGACGTACGAGAGGGCCGCCGCGAGGGCGATTCCGACCCCCCACCACGAGAGCCGAGAGCGACCCATCTCGAGAACAGACATACCGAACGAGGGAGGGCCACGGAAAAAAAGGTACCGCGGAGAAACGACGGTGAAGGCGACGTACTCGCGTCACGCCGGATGTTCACCACCCGTTTGCGCCGCCTACCCCTCTGTCGATGTGGCCGGGACCCCCGCCGCCTCCTCACAGGCCATCGCGGTCGAGATCACTCGGGCCCTGACGCTCCCGTCGGGTCTGACGGCCACGTGCGTCTCGGAGTCGTTGCAGTCGACGAACTCCCGGCGGATGCCCAGTCGCCGGTCCGACTCCGTCGGCGGGAACACGTCGAGCACGTAGTCGGCCGGGCGGAACACCTCGACGCGGAAGGTGCCGTAGGCCGGGAACGTCGGCGCCGCGTCCACGAGCCTCTCCCCGGTGCCCGCCGCCACGAGTCGGACGCCGATCGCTCGGCTGTCGGCGTCGTCGTTCCAGACGATAGCGCGGTGGTGGGTCGCCTCGGACGGATCGCCGACCCGACGCGTCTCGAAGGGGTCGCCGGCGTCGAACTCCGTGAGCGACGCGTCGCCCGGCGGCGGCAGCGTGTCGGGCGTCGCGGTCGTCTCCGACGGCGACGTCCGGACGGCGGAGAGACAGCCGGGCAGACAGCCGAACACGAGCGCGGGGACCAATGAGAGGAGCCGACGGCGGCGCATTGTCGAGGGCTACGACGCGGGGTATCAAACCGGTTGGGATAGGTCGAATGCGCCTTTGAGTTACCCGCTGTCGTCCGGATCTCCGCGCCCCGCCGGAGCTACGTCCACTCGTCGAGACCGGTCTGCACGAGCGAGGATTCGATGCGCTCGAACCCGCGCGCGACTTCGTCGGCGTCGACCTCCCACTCCTCGGTGACGTACGCGCGCGCGGCCTCGATGTCGGGGGAGACGTCGGTGTCGAACGCGTAGTCGTCGGTCACGGGCGGATCCAAAAACAGCTCCCGTATCCGATCGGCGTGCTCGATGTACTCGCCGCGGGCGTCGAGCACCGCCCACAGGTCGCCGTGTTCGTGGACCGCAGACAGCGCGGTCTTCGGGCCGACCCCGGAGATCCCCTCGTTGAAGTCGGTCCCACAGAGGATCGCGACGTCGACGAGTTGCTCGCGGGTGATCCCGCGCGCTTCGAGCGTCGCCTCGAGGTCCATCAGCTCCGGGTCGCCCTTCGAGGTGAGCTGTCGGAGCGTGTACGGCGCGCCGAAGAGCAGCGTGTCGTAGTCCTCGCTGCCCACGTAGTCGGCGTCGCCGCGGATCGCCAGATGCGAGGCCTGCGCCTCGCCCTCCGCGGGGGCCTCGACGACCGGCACGTCGAGCAGTTCGAGCAGTTCCCGCGTCGTCTCGTGGATGACGTCGGTGAGCCGCTGGGTCCGCGCCTCCAGCCGGGCGGCGGCGACGGCGTCGCCGCGCTCTTCGGCCGCCTGACGCTGTTCCTCGGCCCGCTCCCGCGCCTCGCGCCGCTCGGCCACCTCGTCGTCTTTCAGTTCGGTCACGCCGCCGTCGAAGACGAACACCGGGACGAGATCGTGCTCGAAGAACTTCGGCAGCCCCTGGACGACGCCGATGAGGTTCGCGACCTCATCGCCCGCCGCGGTCGTATACGCCTCCTCGCGGGTGAATTTGACCGTCGTCGTCAGATACCGGTACAGCCAGTTGTGGGCGTCGACGGCGACGACGCTGCCGGCGACCTCCTCGAACGTCACCTCCGAGAGTACCGCCAGACTCCGCAGATCTGCGTTTCCCATCGCCCGGAGTTCGGTCGGCAGTCGATTTAACCGTCGGGGTTGGCGAGCGGTTCGGGCGGGTCCGAATCGAGCCGGTCGGCCAGAAACGACGCCTCGGGGTCCCCGGGGTCGCGCTCGCGGAACCGGTCGAGACCGGCCCGGTACGTCTCTGCGTCCTTATGCGACTCCGCGGCCGTCTCGCTGTTGTTTGCGTCCGACTCGCTGTCGTCCGCGGCCAGTCCGCTGTCGTCCGCGGCCGCGCCGTTCGGCTCCGGCCCCGCGGCGGGGCGTTCGAGCACGAGCTCGGCGAGCCCCGTCTCCCGCCCCGTCCACGCGAAGCCGGCGCGGTACATCGCTTCGTACGCGAAGGGGTTGTTGACGGCGATTCTGAGCCGCTCGTAGCCGCGGCCCGCGGCCCGCTCGGCGACGAACGTCGCCAGTCGTGGGCCGAGACTGTGCCCCTTCGCGTCCGACCGGACCGTGACGTACCGATACCAGAGCGTCGCGTCGTCGGTGCGGTCCTCGTTGAACGCGAGCGCCGCCACGACGTCGGTGTCGAACTCGGACTCGGCGACATCACCGTCCGGTCCGTCGTCGAACGTCGGTGGCGTCGCGTCGCCGGCGACGACGTCGGGGGCGGTGGCCCCGCGAGCGACCGCCTTTCCGGTGTTCGACATCACGAACTTGCCGGCGTAGGCGAACCGCCGGTAGTCGAGTCGGAGCGTCGGTCCGTCCGGCGGCCAGCCGAGGCAGACGAACTCCATCGCGTGCGTCTACGTCGGCCGACGAGAAGAGTTCGGCGGTGAGGCGGCGTCGACCGATCGCTTTCGCCCCCGTCGAGTCGGACGGCGTCGAAGCGCTCATCTTCCCCACCAACCCCGTGGTACTCCTTTGCCCCGACAGCCCCTTGGCGCTCACCGACGAACACCGGCGTATGTCCTCGTGGTTCGGTCCCGGCGACGTCCGCTTCTTCGATCGGATCGCCCGCCTCTACGATCTCGCGATGCCGCCGGCGAAGACGGGGGCGCTCCGGGACGGGTTCGCCTTCGCCGACCGGCCGATCGACCGGGTGCTCGACCTCGCCGGCGGGACCGGACGGGCCTCCAGCGGGCTCGCCGGTGCCGGCTTCGACCCGGTCGTCGTGGACGCCTCCTCGGGGATGCTCGCGCGCGCCCGGGCGGCGGGCCACGCGGTCGTCCGCGGCGACGCCGGCTCGCTCCCGATCGCCGACGACGCGGTCGACGCCGCGGTCGTCGTGGACGCGCTTCATCACCTCCCGGACCCGGCCGCCGGGCTTTCCGAGGCCGCCCGCGTCGTGCGTCCCGGCGGCGTTCTCGTCGTTCAGGAGTTCCACCCGCGGACGCTCCTCGGTCGCGGTCTCGTCGCCGCCGAGCGGACGGTCGGCTTCGACTCGGCGTTCTGGACGCCGACGGAGCTCTGTGGACTTCTCTCGGCTGCGGGGTTCGATTCTCGGATCGTCCGCGAGGGGTTCGAGTACGTCGTCGTGGGGCGGGTTCCGCGCTCGGACAGCGACGGTGACGACGGCCGAGCGAACGTCGACAGCGCGAACCGAGAGAGCCATTAGGGAGCGTCCGAATCGACGCGTATGGCATCCACCGAGGAGTCGTTCCTCGCACGACGCATCGACGCGGCGGCGGTCCCGCTGGTCGTCGTCGACGTGCTGGCGCTTTCGGCCGTCCTCACGTTCGGCGTGATCAACCACAACGGCGTCGACTACCTCTCGACGTCGCCCGTCGCGTGGCTTTTGACCCTGCTACCGTTCCTGCTCGGGTGGGCGGTCGCCGCCCCGCTCATCGGCGCGTACTCCGCCGGCGCCGCCGAGTCCGCGAAGGCCGCGATTCCGCTTGCGCTCCGTGCGTGGATTCCGGCCGCGGTCATCGGGTTCGTCCTCCGCGCGTCGCCGCTGTTTTCGGGCGGCTTCCAGGTGACGTTCGGCGTCGTCGTCTTCCTGACGGGCGCGGTGGCGCTCGTCGCGTTCCGCTGGCTGTTCTTCAAACTTCTCGGCTGACAGCGGCGTTCGGCTGTCACGGTAGTTCCGCGCGTTCCGCCACCTTCCGCCGTCGCCGGAGCAGGTAGGCGCCGACGCCGGACCCGACGGCCCCGAACCCGGCGAGCGTCGCGAACAGCGCTGCGGGGGTCGCATACGTCAGGATCGCACCGGCGATCGCCCCACCGAGCGCGCCGACGCCGAACACGCCGAGGTAGGTGTAGCCGTACGAGAGCCCGCGCGCGTCGGCCGGGGTGTACTCCGCGACGGTGGCCTGATAGAACGGCTGGACGAAAAAGAGCGCACAGCCGAGCACCGCGCCGACGGCGAGTAACGGGCCGATGCCCGCGTCAGCGGCGGGCAGGAAGGCGACGCCGAGCACCGCGAGCAGCCCGAACCCACCGGCGAGTCCGAGTTCCACGGGGATCCGGTCGGTCAGCTTCCCGCCGAGGTACTGCCCGAGGACGCCGACGATCAACAGCCCCGAGTAGAAGTAGCGCTCGGGGTTGATCGCCCGCCCGGAGCCGGCTCTGACGCCGAGCGCGTCGGTGACGGCCGGCGGGAGGACGGATATCAGCGGGATCGGATCGAAGCCCGGCAGCGACTCGAGGAGGTTCGGCATGAACGTGAGCACGCCCCGGTAGTAGAGCCCCGACGCCATCACCACCACGAAGACGAGGGCGAAGCCGCCGGCGAACAGCCGACGCGACTCGACGCCGAACTCGGCCAGCGACGCGACTCCGGCGTCGGCGCGGCCGTCGCCGCCGGAACCTCCGTCGACGGCGGACGCCGCGCCCCCCGCGGAATCGGACGGGACGGGGTCCTCGTCGACGGCCGCCGTCTCGTCGAACTCCGCGCGCATCGCGTACGCACCGGCGACGAGCGCGGGGACGGCGAGTAGGACCGCGACGGCCGTCCAGTCGACGAAGAGCAGCAGGATCGCGGTCACGAGCGGCCCCAGTCCGGTCCCGACGTTGCCGGCGATGCCGTGGTAGGCGAAGCCGGTTCCCCGCTCTGCGACGCCCTTCGAGAGGAGCGCCAGCCCGGCGGGGTGATAGACGCTCGCGGCGGCCCCCCACAGGAGCAGCGCGAGCGTGACCACGAGGAGGTTCGGCGAGAGCCCCAAGAGGACGAACGAGCCGGCCATCCCGAACAGGCTGGCGGTGATGAGCCGGTCGGAGCCGATGCGATCGACGAGCACGCCGCCCGGGAGCGCGCCGACGCCGAAGAGACCGTACCCCGCGGTCACGACCAGCCCCAGCGTCGCCGCGGTGACCTCCAGTTGAGTCAGCCCCAGGGGTAGGACGTCGAACTCGACCAGCCAGATCGAAACGAAGATCGGGATCGAAAGCTCGTAGGTGTGGACCATCCCGTGGGCGACGCTCACCAACGCCACGATCGCCCGGTCGTTCGAGTTCACGACCCCACGTGCGTCGAGCGGGCAGTTCAACGCTCCGATGTGGCGCCCTCGAATCCGAGGCCGGCCCGGGCCGTCCGTTCACAACCGCCTCCTTCCGCACGTTCTTGTCGGTGGCGCTCGAATCCGAGTCCATGACCGAGACGCTGTTCCTGACGAGCGCGGACGTAGACGGCCTCGCGACCCCGGCGGAGTTCGTCGAGGCGGTTCGCGACGGCTACCGACAGCGGGGCGAGGGCGCCCCCGCCGAACCGCGAACGAAGCTCACGAACGCCGACCCGCCGGGGTTTCTCACGACCTACGCGGCCGTCCTGCCGGACACGGGCGCGATGGGCGGCTATATGTACTCCGCCGGGTTCGGCGCGGGGGACGCGTGGTTCACCACGCCGCTTTTCGACGCGGACTCGGGCGCACCGCTCGCGATGCTGGACGGCGCCAGTATGAACCCCTTCAAGACGGGCGCCGCCGGGGCGGTCGCGGCCGACGAACTGGCCCGAACGGACGCGTCCTCGGCGGCGATCATCGGCAGCGGTCCGCAGGCGCGCGGACAGCTTCGCGCGCTGGCGACCGTCCGCGATCTGGAGACCGTCTGGGTCTACTCGCCGACGAAGGAGAACCGCGAGTCGTTTGCCGGCGAGATGGACCGCCGCCTCGACGCGAGCGTCGCGGCCGTCGCCTCCGCGGCGGCGGCGATCGAGGGCGCGGACGTCGTCGTGACCGCGACGAGCGCGAGCGAACCCGTCTTCGACGGCGACGCCCTCGAACCGGGAACGCACGTCACGGCGATGGGACAGTACGACCCCGCAAAGCGCGAGCTCGACGAGACGACGATCGAGCGCGCGACGTACGTCCCCGACCTCAGAGAGCGGGCGCTGCAGGACGCCGGTTCCTTCCTCTACGCGGTCGAGGCCGGCGTCGTCGACGAGGATCACATCCACGCCGAACTCGGCGATGTCGTCGCCGGCAACGCCCCCGGCCGCCAGTCCGACGACGAGATCACCGTCTTCGACAGCGGCGGGACCGGCATCGAGACCGTCGCCGGCGCGTACCTCCTCTACGAGAAGGCCCGCGAGGCTGGGCTCGGATCCTCTGTCGACTTCGCGCCCGGCAGCGAGGCGCTCACGGGGGAGTGAGGATCGGATTCACCGACGTTCTCCTTGGCGGCCGGTCCCGCGAGTCGGGCACGTATCGAGGGGTCGCGAGCGAAATCGCGAGGCGGAGGGCGATGATGGGCGCCAGAGACCGACGGATTGTCAGCGCGGTATCTGTCCGCTCCCAGATACGACAGCCATCTATTCAGAGGTTTTTTGAGCCGTGCTGTAGGCTATCTCACACAGTTTATGAGCTCAGCAGAACCGGATTTCCGATCACTGATTGACTATCTCGACGGCATAGCGATCTGGATCGTTTCCGAGCCGGAAGAGTTCGAGTACATCAGCGCCGGCGCCGAGGGAATCTGGGGAATTTCTGCTGAAGCCATCCAGAACGACCCCTCTGCACTACTCGACCGAATCCATCCGGACGACCTCGATATGGTCCTGTCGTATATGGACACCGCGCCCGAGAAAGTGTCAGAGGAATCGTACGAGGCCCGTGCGGTCCATCCGGATGGGACAGTACGGTGGGTCCACACGCGACAGATTCCGGTACGGGACAGTGACGGGACGCTTCGGAGAATCGTCGGGATCTGTACGGATATCACGGACCAAAAGCGCCGCGAGCAGGAGTTCGAAGCGCTCAACCGCGTTCTCCGCCACGACATCCGGAACGATCTGGGTATTCTCCTCGGATGGGGCGAGTTCCTCGAACAGCACGTCGATGAGGAGGGTGAAGAGCTGTTGGAGAAGGTGCTGTCGGCCGCAGATCACGTCGTGGAACTCACTGAGATCGCCCGCGATTATGCCGAGACAATCGCAAGCGGGACGCAGATGGACACCAAACCGGTTTCACTCCGTGCCAGCCTCGAACAGGAGGTCGAACTCCGACGCGAATTCTTTCCCCAGTCGGAGTTCAGGATCGTCGGTGACATCCCGGACGTCGAGGTGATCGCGAACGAGATGCTCTCGTCGGTGTTCCGTAATCTGCTGAACAACGCTGTCCAGCACAACGATACAGACGAGCCTGTCGTCGAGGTTAGCGGGGAGGTACGCGACGAGAGCGTGGTCGTTCACATCGCGGACAACGGCCCGGGAATCCCCCCCGAAATGCGGGACTCCCTCTTCAAAGAGGGACGGAAGGGAATCGACAGTTCCGGGACTGGTATCGGACTCTATCTCGTGAAAACGCTACTGGAGCAGTACAACGGCGCTATCGATGTCACGGACAACTCTCCGAAGGGATCGGTGTTTCACGTCGAATTCGCCCAACATCGGTAACGTCCCCCCGAAAGCACCGCCCGGCGAGGAAGGGGGCCGAACGGCTCTTTTTTCTCTGGTCTTCCCGAGCGGGTTACATCACCAAGGGCCCGCTCGGGAAACGGTGGGGCTACTGCAGCCGATACCGCAGCAACGCCGCGATTCCGCCGAGGTTCCGAAGCTGCTGTCCGGGGTCGAACTCGCCGGAGAAGACCGTCACGTCGCCGCCCTGTCGCTCGACCGACTGGATGACCTCGTTGACGTCGACGTCCCAGTCGCCCTCGCCCTGTCGCTCCTGCCGCAGGCGGTCGTCGACGACGAGCAGTTCCTCGACGGCGCCGAAATCGGCGGCCTCCGCGACCTCGTCGATGCCGTACGCCACCTTCTCGCCCGTCGCGATGCCCTCCATCAGGTCGTCGAGGAGTTCCGCCTCCTTCGAGATTCGTGTCTGCGTCTGTACCTCGTCGACAGCGCCGCGTTTCAGCACCTCGTGGACGCCCCGGTCGCCGACGCCCGCGGTGTCGACGACGGTGAGCAGATCCGCGACCTCGGCGTGGTTCTCCGCGATGTAGTCGCGGGCGTCCTGCTTCGTGAAGCCCGGCCCGGCGAGGATGATCGCGTCGACGTCCATCCGCGCGAGGGCCTTCCCCAACTCGGCGAACAGCTCCGAGCGGGGGCGGGCGTACTCGCCCTTCCCGGTCGGCGCGGTGAAGGAGAATTTCTCCTCGGTGCCGTACTGCGCGACCGTGTGGATGTGCGCTTCGCCCTCCTCGACGGTCGCGATCGCGACGTCTGCGTTCTCGGCGGCCTGCTCGGCCTCCTCGATGCGCTCGATCTGATCTGGCTTGAAGTGCTTCTCGATCGTGACCTCGTCGTGCTCCTCGACGTTGAGCGTGTGGTGGTGGCCGAGTTGGTCCTCGCGGGAACAGCCGACGATCTCGCCGCCGACGCGCAGGCGGTTCGCGAAGCGCGCGAACTCGACGTCGTCGACGGCGATCGTCACGAACAGGTGCTCGCGCTGGCCGCCCGTATCGCGGAGGTTCTCCTCGTTGCGCTGGATGCGGCGGGTGGTGTCGCCGGAGACCAGATCGCCCGATTCGAGGACGTGTGAGAGGTGCCAGAGGTCGTCGACGTTCTCGGGGACGAGGGTCATCCGCTCGCGACCCTCCTCACCGTGGCCGCGACTCGAAATTCGCATACGTGGTGTCACGGGAGCAGAGAGAAAGGTCCTGCTATCCCACCTTTTTACTTCGTCGGGTGCGCCGGAGGCGCACCCTCCTCGCAAAAAGCTGGACCAAAAAGTGGCCGCTCGCTCGGCCTCCGGCCTCGCTCGCGGTACGACAGAGTGGCACGGTTCAATCAATACAGATGAACCAAATATTGCTCTCCACTAACATTATGTGGAACAATAGGTGCGTGAAGTACCTCGGGGGACAAGCCCCGAGGCTTCACCGTTTTGTCTGTGCCGTCCAGAAACGGACGGACAGACGCGGGCAAATTTAATTCCCTCAACCTCCCCCGTATGGAGTCGGTCGGAAATCCGACTTCGCAGCGGAGCGAGATCCGACTAGGCGGTCGTCGCAGTCGTGCGGTCGCGGGTCCCGTTGTCGTGGTTCTTCGCCAGTCCGTCGGCGAACCCGCGGCCGAACAGGTAGTACGTCACGACCTGCACGTAGAAGAGCCCGAAGATCCCGACGACGACGAGGCTGAGCATACTCGCGACCGATCCGAGAACGATGCCGACGACGATGGCGAGGACCCACGCGGTGAGGTACTCGCTCGTCGTGACGCCCGCGAGAATCGTCGAGGCGTCGAACGCTGCCGCGATGGAGTCCTCGCGGGCGAAGTTCGCGAACATCGCCGGCGCGACGTAGCCGAGCAGCAGCGCGACGGCGACGAAAATCAGGAGCCCCAGTACGCCGAACACGGCCACGATGCCGCCGCCCCCCGGCCCGGGATCGGCGGCGGGCCCGCCTCCCGCGAGGAGCGATCCCGCGCCGAAAAGCGCGCCGACGAGAAGTAGCACGGCCAACAGAGCGATCGAGACGATCAGGTTCACCGCGAACAGTTTCAGCCCGTCGACGAGCAGGTCGCCCCAGTCGTCGAACCCGGGTGCGTCGGTCTCCCCGCGTGCCGCGCCCCGGAGCACCCGCACGAAGTACCCCTGCAGGAGGAAGATCGGAACCACGAACACCGTCAGTACGCTCAGCAGCCCACCGATGACGATGGTCCGAAGCCAACTGTCACCGTTCAGCGGATAGTGGAGGGACTCTGAAAGCATCGGCTCGGAGGTCTCCGGGCATACGGGTAACTCTTACGCCGCCGCGAGTCCGACAGCGTGACTCACCTGACCGCCCTCACGATGATCCGGTGATCGCCACCCACGGTGTGGGCGGTCGTCGGGGCGAGACGGGACCAGTCAGTATCAGACCGCCGCCGACTCGTCGATCGGGTCCCCGCGTTCGCCGACGTCGAGGTGGCGCAGTTCGCCCCACGCGTGGCCGATGAGGTAGTACGCCGATACCCCGGCGTAAAACCCGACGAAGGCCCCGGCGATCGTCCCGATCACCGGAACGGCGTTCAAGAGCCCGGCGATTACGCCGGCCCCGATCAGGACGGCGACCCCCGAGAGCCACGCCGTGGCGTACGCTCCCGAGGTCAGCACGGGACGGAGTTCACCGAGCGAGAACGCCGCGCCGAGGCGGTCGGTCTCGGCGAAGGCCGCGATCGCTGCGGGGGCGACGTACGCCGCCAGCAGACTGAGCGCGAACGCGGCTAGCCCGCCGACGAAGAGACCGACCATCCCGAGTCCGAGGAGGCTGGTCGACTCCGCGCTCCCGCCGGCGACGAACGAGAGGACGCTCCCGCCGACCACGACGGCCGCAATGATCCCCGGGACGAGGCCGTAGACGAAGGCGACGACGAACGCTTTCAGCCCGTCGACGAACAGGTCGCCCCACTCGTCGAATACCGGGGGCTGCTCGTCGCCGTGCATCGTCCCGCGGGCGACGCGAACGAGATAGCCCATCACGAGGAACGTCGGGACGAGCAGGACGCTCAACAGGCTGAGGAACCCGCCGATGAGAACGGTTGTGACCCAGCCGTCGTCGGTTCTGAGGTACTGGAGTGACTGTTGTATCATTGTGTTCACCGAGCGGCCCGGGATCCGACGGCGGAACCGAACTCGGCGGGGTCGTCTATCGACCCCCGCCACCGACCATAATATCGGTGTCGGCCCTGACATCGCCGCCGGTCGGGACACCGCGGAACCGGGGTGATCGCTCAGGCGAGTCACTACGATGTCTCAGGAGATAACTATATACGCCACAAACGGTGGTACGCGGCGATTAACCCCGTTGACGACCGCGGGGACGGTCGAGGTTACGGTTCGACGAGCTCGCTCCCGCCGGGCGGCAGGAACTCCTGTATCTTGTCGGGGCTCGCGACCTTCCGGAGGAACGACTGGTCGCTGAACCGGTCTCGGAACTCCCGGTAGATCATCTTCGCGGCGTCGTTCTGCGCGTAGCGGCCGGGCCGCACCCGGACGGCCGTCGCGACGCGGTCCTCGATGGCCGACGGCGGGCCGCCGAGCACGCGCGTCTCACCTTCGCACTGGATGCCGACGGCGACTTCCGCGGCGACGTCTCGGAAGTACGTCCGCTCGCCGCGGATGACGAACGATCCCTTCTCGATGTACTCGCCGGACTCGGGCGTCTTCGACACCTGATCGGGCGTCACCATGTACGCGTCCCCGGCGTATCGGCCGTCCTTCCAGATCGACGAGTACGAGACGGCGAACTGCGCGGCCTCCGAGAGCGTGGACTCGGGGAACTCGACCGGCTCGGAGGGCTCGGAGGGCCCGGTCGCCTTCAGGACCGTCACCGGCCCGCCGTGCGCCTGCGTGTGGAAGAAGCGGTCGTGTTTGTTCAGGTACTTCGTGACGATCTCCTCGTTCTGGTCGGCGTTGCGGCCGCCGATGACGAGGAAGCCCTCGGAGGTGCGGAACCACCGGAAGCGCTCGTACCATTGCTCCGACGTCCGAAGCGGAATCGACTCCATCGCCAGCCAGTCGCGGTCCTCGAACTCGTCGTCCTCCGCTTCGGCCTCGTCTTCCCCGTCGTCGGCCTCCCACTCCTCGCGCCGCTGTTCGACCGCCTCCAGCTCCTCGCGGGTGTTCTCGATGGCGGCGAGCGCGCCCTCCTTCTTCTCCTCGATCCGCTTGGCCTCCGTGTACAGCCGGTCGGCGTTCTTCTCGACGCCGGTGTCGGCGACGACCTCGACCTCGGTGCCGTCGAGTTCGACCGTGACGGTCCCCGCCGCCCCGTCGACGTCGCGGACCGCCTCCGCGGCGGGGATGCCGCGCTCGGCCCCCGCCGCGAGCGTCTCGCGGATCTCGTCCCACGGGACGCCGTTCTCGCGGGCCTCGCGGACCGTCGAGAGGATCTCGTCGACGAGGTCGTAGTGGGCGTACAGCAGCTCCGCGCGGCGGCGCTCGGTGTCGGCCTGCGATTCGAACTCCCCGATCGCGCCCTCCTGCTGATCGATGATGCGCTTTTTCTTCTCAATCTCGGCCTCGAAGTCGGGGCGGGAGCTCCCCGCCTCCTCGGCGTCCGGGGACTCGGCGTCTCGCTCAAGCCGGTAGAAGTACTCGTCGAGCGCGTCGTTGAACGTGTCGGCGGCCTCGCTGTCGAGTCCCTCCCGCTCGTGTTCCTCCAGCGGGAACGGCGTCGCGTCGACGACCGCGCCGTCGTCGCCGGTGTAGACGCGCGGGTCGAACTCCCCGGCGCGGAGCCGCGTTCGCAGCTCCTCGATCGCGTCGTGGAGCGCCCGGTACTCCTCGTCGCCGGCGTCCGCGATCGGCATCGTCTTCTCGACGCCGGCGCGGGTGCAGAGCTCCTCGGCGTAGAGGCCGCCGAGGTTCAACTGCGTGGCGAGCGTCCGCACCACGTCGGTGTCGGAGTCGTCCATGTTCCGGGCGAACGCGTCGTAACTGACCGTGAGCGGATTGAGTCGCGAGGCGGGGAATTCGTACTGCGCGCCGGGCGCGACGGTCCGAGACTTCAGTCGGACCGTCTCGAGGCTCTGGACGACCTCGCCCGTCTCATCGAGCACCGCGACGTTCCCCTGCCCGAACAGCTCGACGACGATTCGGGTGTTCTGGTCGTCCCGCTCGAACTCGAAGACCAGAATCCGGTCGAACTCGAACTGCTCGACGCCCGCGAAGTCCGCGCCCGAGAGGCGGTTCCGCAGCATCATCGCGAAGTTCGGCGGTCGCCCCGGGGCGTCGGGGACGCGATCTGGGTCCGCCACGTGCGCCCGCTTGACGTCGCCGACTTCGAGGATGAGCTCGACGCGTCCGCGGTCGAAATCGCGCATCTTGAAGCGGAGCAGGTCGTCGCCGTAGAGGTAGGCCTTGTCGACCTTCGCCCCCTCGTACCGGTTCAGTTCGGTGACGAGGGCGGCCAGGTCGACGCTCGTGAGCTCCCGCTTCGGATCCATATCCCCCCGTTCTCGCGGGGGAAGGAAAAGGCGCACGTTCCGTGCGGCGCGACGGCGTGGGGCGCTTCCGCGTAGGGGCGGCACGGGACGTGTCAGCGGTGCGGCGGCGTGAGGCGCTGCTGCGGTAGGGCGGCGTCCGCTCGGGAGCGGTCAGTTCACGGGCTGTGACGCCTGCCACGGACGCGTTCGACCGCGCGCCGCGCGCCAGCCCCGGCGATGAACCCGGTGCTGCCGCAAACGACGGCGACGGCCGCACCGATCGCCAACCCCGCCAGCACGGTGGAACTGGGGTACGTGAGCTCGAACAGTCCGAGTGGGAGATAGAACCCGAAACTCGGGCCGCCTGCGAGCGCGAGACTGACGAAGAGGCCGTCGTTGAGGTACGCACCGGTGGCGGCCGCGAGGAAGGCGACGGTGACGAGAAGCGGCAGAAACAGCCCGAACGGGACCGATAGACCGCCGACGAGCCGCGGCGGCAGGTGAAGGAGGAAGGTCACAGCGAAGAGCGTCCCGGCGAGGGCGGAGAGTCGAACGGCGGTCGCGGGGTCGCGCCCGAGAAGCAGGACCTCCGCACGCGGGGACAGCGGCGAGGCGCCCGGATACGGCGACGAGGGGTTCGTCGACGACTCGTCCGCGGACATACGCGATTATTTTCCGCGCCGTCTCTTGATAGTTCCCCCGTGGACCTCCCATCGATCCCCCGAAGCACGTCCGAGACACGCTCTTTTTATCCGCTGGCCCGCTACCGACCGCTAATGGCTAAAGTCAGCATCGGCCTCCGCGGCTGGCGGTTCGACGAGGAGGAGGTGTTCACCGACGAGGGGGAGTTCCGCCCGCTGGATTCGGTGCCCGACGAGACGCGGAAGCGGCTCATCCGCCTGACGTACCTTCAGGAAAAGCCCTGCGACGCCTGTTATCTCGTCCACGGCGAAGCCGAGAAGCGACGCTGCAACCCCGCCGAGATCGTGTACGGCGAACCGATGGAGGAGGTCCTGCTCTGTGCGGACCACGAACCCGACTTCCTCTATTGGTTCCGGGAAGCGGGCGGGCGGGACGCCGCCGGAACGGAGACGTTCCGCGACGAGTTCCACGAGTGGTTCCTCGACGGAAACCGCGCGCCGGAGGGGTACGCCGGCCTCGAGCACGTCGACACCGACCCCGACACGCTCCCGACGCCGCCGGACCCGGCCGAACTCAACCGCCGGCTCAACGAGAACTACGACGGCGAGCGAAAGCGGATCGACCTCCGCACGGGCGAGATCACGACGGTCGACGAGGACGAGGCAGAAGACGACGCGCCCCCGCTCGGCGACGTCGACCTCGGGCGCGAGTACCCGACGAAATAGCGCTCTGGACTGTACTAATGACAGGACGGAACTTCGAGCCGATCGTCGTCGTCGTCGAACCGGAGACGCCGGGGAACGTCGGGACGATCGCCCGCGCGATGAAGAACTTCGGGCTCTCGGAGCTGAAGCTGGTGGACCCGCCGGAGATAACCGAGGACAGCGAGGCGTACGGGTTCGCCGGCCACGCCCGCGAGGACGTGCTCCCGAACGCCGAGGAGGTCACCTTCGAGGAGGTCGTCGAGCGCTATCACACGGTCGGGACGACGGCGATCACGGGCGAGGACAGCCGCAGACACGTCCGGTTCCCGTACAAAACGCCGGTCGAGGTCCGAGAGAGTCTGGAGGCGGTCGACACCCGGACGGCGCTCGTCTTCGGACGGGAGGGGACCGGACTCGACAACGCGGAGCTCTCTCGGCTGGACGAGGTGTGTTCGATCCCCGCGAGCGAGGGCTATCCCGTGTTGAACCTCGGGCAGGCGGCGACGATTCTCTTCTATGAGCTCCGGACGCTGACCGTCGAGGAGACCCAACTTCCTGACGTCGAGCGAGAGCGCGCCTCGGAGCCGGACATCGACCGGTTTTACGACTTTTTCGAGACGTTCCACCGCTCGATCGAGAACCGCGAGCACAAACGCGAGAAGACGCGGGTGATGATGCGGCGGCTCCTCGGCCGCGCGCACCCGACGGAGCGAGAGATCACCACGCTCACCGGGATCTTCCGCCGGGCGAACGAGCTGATCGGCGATCGATCCTTCGGCGACCACGCCGCCGGCTCGACCGACGGAAACGGGAGCGAGGCCGGAAGTAAAAACCGGAGCGAGGCCGGAAGTAAAAACCGGAGCGAGGCCGAGAACGGGGCCGAAAGCAAAACCGGAGCAGAGGGCGAGGACGGAGCCGAGTCCGAACCGCGAGCCCGGACCGACGGATAGGGAAGTATCGCCCCCGTTCAGAGACGCTCGCTGTCCCGTCCGGCGGGAATTGACGCGAACGTGCGATGATCCCTCTAAGCCCGCGTCGATGGGCCCGTCAGAGAGTTGCGTGGACCGCTAGGCGCGCTTTTGGATCTCCTCGCGGAGGACGTCGCTGACGACTTCGCCGTCGGCCTTTCCGCGGAGCGCGCCCATCGCCTCGCCCATCAGCCCAGAGAACGCCGCCATCCCCTCGTCTTCGACCTGTGCGGCGTTTCGCTCGACGACCTCGACGACGGCGTCGCGGACGTCCGACTCGGAGACGCCGGACAGCCCGGCCTCCTCGACGGCCTCCTCGGCGGTGAGCGACGGGTCCGTCGCGAGCGTCGCGAGCACGTCGCCGACGCCCTCCTTTGCCAGGTCACCGCCTTCGACGAGGTGCATCACCGCGAGGAGGTGCTCGTCGGTCAGGACGCCGACGCCGACGTCGTCCCGCCGGAGTTCCGTCAGCGTCGATTCGAGCAGACCGGCGGCGAACGTCGCGTCGATTCCCTCGTCGACGGCCCGCTCGAACAGCGGCATCCGGCGGCCGTAGGCGACCTGCTCGGCCAGCCCCGCGTCGAGGCCGAACATCGACTGATAGCGCTCGACCTTCTCGGTCAGGAGCTCGGGGGCTTCGACCTCCGAGGGGTCGAGTTCGACCGGCGGGACGTCCGTCTCGGGGTACATCCGGGCCGCGCCCGGGAGCGGGCGGAGATAGCGCGTCGTCCCGTCGTCGTTGGCGCCGCGCGTCTCCTCGGGAATCCCCTCGATTGCCGTCTGGGCGCGCTCGGCGGCGGCTTCGATCGCCAGTTCGGCGGTCTCGGCGTCGGCGGCGACGATGGCGACGGCGTCTTCCGGGCCGGCGCCGACCGCCTCGCGCAGGGCGTCGACCTCCTCGTCGGTCACCCCGTAGGCCGGCAGCTCGTCGGTGTGGAAGATGCCGCCCGCGCCGTGACGTTTCGCGTGATCGGACAGTTCGGTGCCGAGGCGTCGATCGGGCTGTATCTCGCGGCCGACGAGGCCGTCGAAGCCGTACAGCGGGACCGCCGTCACGGCGCCGCCCCCTGAGAGCGCCCCGGAGATGACGCCCGAGTCCGTCCCCTCGAACACGTCGCTCACGTCGCGCACGTCGCCGACGGACGCGTCGCGCTCGCGCAGTTCCGCGCGAATCTCGAGGAGTTCGACCTGTCTGCCCACCTCCCGGCGGACGATCTCGTCGATCTGATCGAGCGCCTGCACGCCCTTGATCTCGACGCGGGCGCCCTCGGCGATGGAGACGTTCACGTCCTGGCGGATCGTCCCGAGGCCGCGCTTCACCGCGCCGGTCGAGCGGAGGAGCATCCCGATTGTCTCCGCCGCCTCTCGCGCCTGCGCGGGCGAATCGATATCGGGTCGGGTGCCGATCTCGACCAGCGGCACCCCGAGGCGGTCGAGCGAGAACGTGACGCCGCCGTCGCGCTCTTCGACCCGCTGGGCGGACTCCTCTTCGAGGAGCAGGTCCTCGACGCCGACCGGGCCGTCGCTCGTCTCGATTTCGCCGTCTTGGGCGACGAGCGACGTTCGCTGGAAGCCGGAGGTGTTCGAGCCGTCGATGACGAGCTTACGCATCACGTGCGCCTGATCGACCGGTTCCATATCTAGGAGCGTCGCGATCTGGAGGGCGACCTCGCGGGCCTCCCGGTCGAGTCGGTGCGGCGGCTCTTCGTCCTCCTCGACGAGGCAGGTCGTGTCGTAGGCGAGGTACTCGAACTCGCGCTCGACGCGGCTCTCTTCGAGCGCCGCCTCGTCGAGTTCGCCGAGTTCGCTCTTCGTCGGGTGGAGATAGCGCGTGAACGAGCGCGTCGACGAATCGGGATCGCGCTCTTCGGTCGGACACCGGCAGAACAGCTTCGTCGCGGTGTCGAGTTGCTGGTGGATCTCCAGCCCGGCGACGAGGCCGAGACCGTCGTAGTCGTAGGCAGCCATTAGGAGTGAGTGCGTGCCCCCGGCGTAAAAAATGATTCAGTCCGCGCCGACGAGCGCGGTCGCGTCGCCCCGCGCTACAGCCGTCGCAGTCTGTCTCCGATATCGGCCGCGCTAGTCCTCGCCGAGGATGCCGCGGTGAGTCATCGACTCGGGGTCGAGCACCTCGTCGGCCTCGTCCTCGCTGAGATAGCCCTTCTCGACGACGACCTCGCGGACGGTCTTGCCCTCCTTCAGCGCCGTCTTGGCGACCTCGCTGGCCTTGTCGTAGCCGATCGTGGGGTTCAGCGCCGTCGCCAGCGCCATCGATCGCTCGACCTGTTCCTCACAGACGTCCGCGTTGGCCTCGAGTTTAGCGACGAAGCGCTCGCCGAACACCTCGGCGGCGTTCGAGAGCAGTTCCGCCGACTGCAAGAAGTTGTGGGCGAGCACGGGCTTGTAGAGGTTCAGATCGATCTGCCCCTCTGCGGCGCCGGCCGCGACGGCGGCGTCGTTGCCGACGACCTGCTTGTGGACCTGATTCACCGCCTCCGCGACGACCGGGTTGATCTTGCCGGGCATAATCGAGCTCCCGGGCTGGTTCTCCGGCTGTTCGATCTCGCCGAGGCCGTTTCGCGGCCCCGACGCCAGCAGTCTGAGGTCGTTCGCGATCTTGTTCAGCGAGCCCGCGACGGTTCGGAGCGCGCCGTGCGCCTCGCTCATCGCGTCGTGGGCGGCCTGCGCCTCGAAGTGGCTGTCGGCGGGGCGGAACGACAGTCCGGTCTCCTCGGAGATGTACTCGGCGGCGCGCTCGGGGAACTCGGGGTGCGTGTTCAGCCCCGTTCCGACCGCGGTGCCGCCGAGCGCGAGCTCGCCGAGGTGATCGCTGACGCTCTCCGCGCGGACGATTCCCTTCTCGATCTGTGTCCGGTACGCGTCGAACTCCTGTCCGAGCCGGATCGGCGTCGCGTCCTGCAGGTGGGTCCGGCCGGTCTTGACGACGCCGTCGAACTCCTCACCCTTCGCTTCGAGCGCGGTCGCGAGCGATTCGAGTCCCGGGATCAGGTCCTTCTGGACGGCTTCGAGCGCCGAGACGTGCATCGCCGTCGGGATCACGTCGTTCGAGGACTGCCCGAAGTTGACGTGGTCGTTCGGGTGGACGGTTCGGTCGCCGATCGACTCGCCCATCAGCTCGGCCGCCCGGTTGGCGATCACCTCGTTGGCGTTCATATTCGAGGAAGTCCCCGAGCCGGTCTGGAAGACGTCGACCGGGAACTGCTCGTCGTGCTCGCCGGCGATCACCTCGTCTGCGGCCTCGACGATCGGGTCGGCGACGTCGTCGTCGACGAGACCGAGATCGCGGTTCGCTTTCGCGGCCGCCTTCTTCACGACACCGAGCGCGCGGACGAACCGGCGTCCGAAGGCGATCCCCGAGATCGGGAAGTTCTCGATGGCCCGCTGGGTCTGTGCGCCCCAGTAGGCGTCTTTCGGCACCTGCATCTCTCCGAGGCTGTCCCGCTCGATACGGTACTCGTCGTCGGACATACTCGGATCGACGACCGGCCGTCGCGTAAAACCCGTCGGTTCGATCGCGGACGGTGATCGGCCGCCGTTCGTCGGGCGCTTTCCCGACTGTTTAAGACCGTACCCCGTCTGCCACGAAACCGTGAATACGTGGCATCGTCGCGTCGTCGGGTACACCGCGTTTCTGGGTGTCGTAATGATCCTCACCGCGGTGTCGTACCAGTGGGGGATGCGGACGTACGAGGGCGACCCGGTCACGTTTCTCCACTCGATGCAGGTCGTCGTCGAGATGTTCACGACCACCGGGTTCGGCGGGGATTCGCCGTGGTCGAGCCCGCAGATGAACGCGTTCATCATCGTGATGGACCTCGTCGGGATGGCGCTCCTGATCGGGACGCTGCCGGTGCTTGCGACCCCGCTTCTGGAGAACGCCTTTTCGACGACGATCCCCAACGCGGTCGACGACGCGCTCGCCGACCACGTCGTGATCTGCTCGTACACGCCGCGGGCCGACGCGCTCACCGCGGAACTCGACTCGCTCGACGTGCCGTACGTGATCGTGGAGCCGGACCGCGATCTGGCGGCCGAACTCTACGAGGACGGCCACCGGGTGATTCGAGCGGACCCGGAGTCGACCGACGGGCTGGAGCGCGCGGGGTTGCCCGCGGCACGGGCGCTCGTCGCCGACGGCGACGATCAGGTCGATGCGAGTATCGTCTTAGCGGCGAAGGAGCTCGCAGAGGACGTCTCGGTCCTCAGCGTCGTCGAAGAGCCCGACCGGGCGAGATACCACCATTTGGCCGGGGCTGACCAAGTCCTCTCACCGCGGTCGATGCTCGGACAGAGCCTCGCGGCGAAGGTGACGACGGCGTTGACAGCGGAGATCGACGAGGCGATCGAGATCAGTGACAACCTCGAACTCGCGGAGCTGCCGATCCACCACGGGAGCGCGCTCGTCGGTACCACACTCGCCGACAGCGGAATCAGAGAGGAGACCGGCGTCAACGTGATCGGCGCGTGGGTTCAAGGCGAGTTCACCGCCACGCTGCCACCGGACACGACGCTGACGGCCGGAACTGTGCTTTTCGTCTCCGGCGACCAATCGCAGCTATCGAGGCTCCTCGAACTGACCCAAGCGGGCTTTCGACCCTTCGGTACGGGAGAGACGATCGTCGTCGGCTACGGCCAAGTCGGGCAGTCTGTCACCGCTGCGCTCGACGACGCCGGCGTCTCGTATACGACCATTGACGAGGTCGAAAACGAGAACGTCGACGTGGTCGGCGACGCGACCGACCCGGAGACGTTCACCGAGGCCGGCATCGGAGCGGCCCGGACGGTCGTCCTGGCGTTACCCGACGACACCACGACGGAGTTCGCGACGCTCGTGATCCGGGATCTGGCCCCGGAGACGGAGATCATCGCCCGGGTCGAAGAACAGCCCAGTATCCCGAAGACGTTCCGCGCAGGGGGCGATTACGTCCTGTCGCTGGCGACGGTCACGGGCCGGATGATCGCGTCCAACGTGCTCGAAGACCGGGACGTCCTCTCCTTAGACCGGCAGGTGGAAGTCATCCGGATGCGCGCTCCGAAGATAACCGGCCGAACGATCGGAGACGCCGACATCCGCGCGAAAACGGGCTGTACCGTGGTCGCAATCGACCGTGACGGCACCATCGTGACCGATGTCGGCCCCGACACCCGAATCGAAGCGGACGACAGGCTCGTCATCGCCGGGATCGACGAGAAAATCCGCACGTTCGAGCGCTTGTTCGGATCGGCTCAGTGATCCGGTAGTCGCTGTCCGGATCCGATCACGCCGAGTTGCCGTCGTACTCCGCGGGCGTGTACGTCTTCATCTCCAGTGCGTGGATGTCGGTCGTCATCGCCTCGCCGAGGGCGTCGTAGACCATCTGGTGCTGCTCGACGAGCGTTTTCCCCTCGAAGGCGGGCGAAATCACGACTGCTGCGAAGTGAGCGTCCTCGTGATCCTCATCGGGAACGCGAGGGAGCGTCACGTCAGCCTCTGCGTCCGGAATCTCCGATTCGATGCGTCGTTCGACCTCGTCGGTGTCCATACGTGGATCCGACGTGCGCGGGCGAATAAAGCCCTGCGCTCGCGGCATGCACTCGCCGACCGTGGCGTACACTCGCCGACACCGCACAGCCCGTCAGACGGCCGGCGTCGGAACTGGGGAAGACTGGCGAACAGCCGGCACCCGCACGCGGGAAGTCTCCGCGGGTCAGTCGCCTACACGGACCAGCCACCTCCCGCGTCGACGTGCCGGACAACCGCGACCCGACGCGGGGTGTCGTTCAGGTCACGCCGGGTGTGGTCCCGCTTTCCTATATAAACGCTCAGACGACGCGACAGCCTCCCTCTGCTGTCAGTAGGCCGCTTACAGCCGGTCCGTCGTGGTCGCCTCCCTCCGCTCCGACGCGGCCGCTTACATCTGATACCGGCGTTCGTCGTCGCGCTGAGGATACTGGCTCTGTCCGGTCATCTCCTCGAAGGTCATTCCCGACAGGTACTCGTCGTAGGTGACGTCGTAGTCCTGCCGCAGGTGGAAATCGAGCGTCCCGCGATCCACGGTCGTCTGAAACAGGAGGTGGACGCCCCGCCGGAGCAGTTCGTCGGTGTCCTCGGTCCCGAACGCCGCAGCGAGCATCGCCAGTTCGTGTCGCGTCTCTCGGTCGAGGGCTACCGCCTGTTCCTCGTCGACGTCGGCGTAGGCGGACCCGACGTCTTCGGTGAGTTCTTCGAGGCTCATACCCGTGCGTCGGGTGGCGCGGGCAAACGGCTTTCGCATCGATACGCTCCGACCCTCCCGTCTCCGCGACAGATGCCCGGATCAGAATCCAAAAGCCCGTGGGGGTCCACCAGCCGACGATGACCGACCGCGAGGCACCCCGCGCCGACGATGGCGGGCCGCCGACCAGCGCCGACGCTGCGAGCGCCGCTCCGCAGGTCCCCGGAACCGACGACGTCGACGCCGTCCGCGACGCCCTCGTGTCGTGGTACGAGGCCGACCACCGCTCGTTCCCGTGGCGCGAAACCGACGATCCCTACGCGATCCTCGTCTCGGAGGTGATGAGCCAACAGACGCAACTCGACCGCGTCGTTGACGCGTGGCGCGACTTCTTGGACCGCTGGCCGAGCGTGGACGCGCTCGCGACCGCCGAGCGCGGGGCCGTCGTCGCCTTCTGGAGCGAGCACGCCCTCGGATACAACAACCGCGCGAAATACCTCCACGAGGCGGCCCGACAGGTCCGCGACGAGTACGGCGGCCAGTTCCCGCGGACGCCCGAGGAGCTCTCGGAGCTGATGGGCGTCGGACCGTACACCGCGAACGCGGTGGCCTCTTTCGCGTTCAACAACGGCGACGCGGTGGTGGACACGAACGTCAAGCGCGTGCTGTACCGCGCCTTCGACGTCGCAGACGACGACACCGCCTTCGAGGAGACGGCGCGGGCACTGATTCCCGAAGGTCGATCCCGCGTATGGAACAACGCGATTATGGAACTCGGCGGCGTCGCCTGCGGGAAGGTGCCGAGCTGCGACGAAGCGGGCTGCCCGTGGCGGACGTGGTGTCACGCCTACGAGACGGGCGATTTCACCGCTCCCGACGTCCCGACGCAACCCAGTTTCGAGGGGAGTCGACGGCAGATGCGCGGTCGGGTGATATCGGCGCTCAGAGCGTACGAGGAGCTCTCTCTGGACGAACTCGGGCCGCGGGTCCGCGTCGACTACACGCCGAAGGGAGAGTACGGTCGGCAGTGGCTCTCGGGACTGCTCTCGGATCTGTCCGACGACGGCCTCGTCGAGGTTGACGACCGAGGTGACGGGTCGACCGCCCGCCTGCGGAAGTAGCATCGATCACCCCTCGGGTCGGACTCCCACGACCTCACTCGGGCGCCAGCCCACCGTCGGGCAGGCGCGCCTCGAACAGTCGCGTCCCGCACTCGTTGCAGGTGGAGGCGGCGACCTCGTAGGATCGACAGCACGACTCGACCGTCTCCTCGTCGAGTTCGACCGCCCCCTCGCAGTCGGGGCACCGATCGAGCCACAGCCTGAGCGCGCCGAGAAGACCCATCCGTCGGTCGTACGGGAGGTCCCGCCACGCCGACGACCGATCGCGGAGGACCGAATCGGCGGCGACGTCCGCGACCGCAGCGGCGCTCGACTCCCAGCGTGCAAGCGTGGTCGAGCCCAGACGTGCGACGAACGCGTTGTGTCGAACCTCCGTCTCGATGCCGCCCTCGTCGATATCGAGGTCCGCGAACAGCGGCGCGACGATCGCAGCGTCGGCGTCACCGTCAGCGTCGGAATACCGGTCGATCCGGGTCGCCCACGCGTCGCGGAACGTCGCGGTCAGACACAGGTCCGCGCCGTCGTGACACGGTTCGAGCGCGCCGACCGCGGCGAAGAACGCCTCGACGTCGGCCGCGTCCTCCGTCTCGCTCGGATCGACCGCGTTCGCGTCGAACGCGGCGAGTTCGTCGTGCTTGTCGAACAGTCGCAGGATCCGGTCGGGAAAGTACCGCTTCGTCAGCGCCGGCGTCCCTGGGACCAGATACCCCCTGGAGTAGATCGCCGCGATACCGACGACCGCGACGCCGACGCCGGCCGGCGCCCAGATCGAACCGAAGGCGATTGCGAGGGCGACGGTGAGGACGAGATTGACCGCGGTACACGGCAGACAGCGGTTCTCGCCGACGTACTCCGGGCGTTTCCACCTGATCGTGCTCCCATCACTGGCGATCATCGGCGCGATATCCGCGGGCGACCCGGTTAGGTAATCACCGATTAACCTCGGTCCGCCGCCGAAATCCCACTGTCTCGCTCCAAAGGTTTTCCCCGCACCGAGTCGACTCGATCGTATGGGAATCAACTACGCCGACCTCCACGACCCGAACGCGGAGTACACGATGCGGGAGCTCTCCGCGGAGACGATGGGGGCCACGGCGAAGCGCGGCGGCGGCCGCGACGTCGAAATCACCGACGTTCAGACGACGATGGTCGACGGCAACTTCCCGTGGACGCTCGTGCGCGTCTACACCGACGCCGGTGTCGTCGGCACCGGCGAGGCCTACTGGGGCGCCGGCGTCCCCGAGCTCATCGAGCGGATGACGCCGATGATCGTCGGTGAGAACCCCTTGGACATCGATCGGCTCTACGAGCACCTGATCCAGAAGATGTCCGGCGAGGGGTCGATCGAGGGCGTCACCGTCACGGCGATCTCGGGCATCGAGGTGGCGCTGCACGATCTGGCCGGGAAGGTCCTCGAACTCCCGGCGTATCAGCTCCTCGGCGGGAAGTACCGCGACGAGGTGCGCGTCTACTGCGACTGCCACACCGAGGAGGAGGCCGACCCCGAGGCCTGCGCGGACGAGGCCGAGCGCGTCGTCGACGAACTCGGGTACGACGCGCTGAAGTTCGATCTCGACGTGCCCTCGGGGCTCGAAAAGGACCGCGCGAACCGCCATCTCCGCCCCGGCGAGATCAGACACAAAGCCGAGATCGTCCAGAAGGTCACAGAGCGCGTGCGAGACCGCGCGGACGTCGCCTTCGACTGCCACTGGACGTTCTCGGGAGGCTCCGCAAAGCGCCTCGCGGCCGCCATCGAGGAATACGACGTCTGGTGGCTCGAAGACCCCGTGCCGCCGGAGAACCTCGACGTGCAGGCGGCGGTCACGAACTCGACGACGACGCCGGTAGCCGTCGGCGAGAACAGATACAGGGTGACCGAGGCGCGCCGGCTGATCGAGAAACAGGCGGTCGACATTGTCGCGCCGGACCTGCCGAAAGTCGGCGGGATGCGCGAGACGCGGAAGATCGCCGACGTCGCGAATCAGTACTACGTCCCCGTGGCGATGCACAACGTCTCCTCGCCGGTTGCGACGGTGGCCGCCGCGCACGTCGGCGCGGCCATCCCAAACGCGCTCGCCGTCGAGTACCACTCCTACGAGCTCGGGTGGTGGGACGACCTCGTCGAGGAGACCGTCATCGAGGACGGCACAATCGAGGTCCCCGAAGCGCCCGGACTGGGGGTGACGCTCGACATGGACGCCGTCGAGGCGCACATGGTCGACGGCGAGGAGTTGTTCGATTCGGCGTGAGCCGAATCGAGCTCGCCGGACAGTGTCCGGCGGCGTTCGACGAAGCGTAGCTTCGTCGGGCCAGCGAATCTCCGATTCGAACCGGCCGGTTCGGCGCGAGCCGAACTGGGATCACGTGTCGGCCGCGTCCGGGTCGATCCCCTGCGCTCTGAGCGCGTCGGCCGCGTCGTCGCCGGCGAGCCGGATCGTGTAGGCGGCGACGGATTTCGCCGTCTCCCACTCGTCGTCGGTCTCACAGCGGTTCTCCAGCAGGTCGATCCCATCCCTGAGAACGTCGGCCGTCTCCGCCCGGAGCTCCGAGAAGAGCGCCGCGCGTCGGGACGCGTTGTCGTCGATGGTCTCGCCCTCGCGTGAGCGGTCGCCCCCGTCTTCGCGTTCATTGTCGCCTCCGCGTTCATTGCCGTCTCCGCGCTCGTCCCCGAAAAACGAGACGAGTCGCTCGTGGGTTCGGAGCGTGACGAGCGGGCGGCCGACCATCCCGCCGGCGATCCGCGCCGTCGTCGCCTCGCGCCCGCGAAGGTAAGCGTGCATCGGGCCCGCCCCGTCGTCGTCCGGCGTCCAGCCGTCGAGTTCGGCCGCGACGCGCTCTCGGTGGGTGGCCTCCTGCTCGGCGACAGACGCGAACGCCGAGTGGGCGAGAGGGTCGGACTCGCTGTCGGCCCACTCCCGAAACGTCACCAGCGCCGCGTGTTCGCTCGCCGCCGCGGCGTCGAGGAGCGTCGGCGGCGCGGGCTCTCCGGCGGCGATCGCTCGGAGGAACGCCGTCGAACCGAGGCGGGCGAGCGCGGTCGACTCGTCGGTCTCGAGCTGTCTTCGCAGCTCGTCGCTGTTCACCGTCTGCCACCTCTCGCGGTCCCGTCCATAGCGGTGCTGGACTCGCGAGCTCCCTAACGGTTGCTCTCGGACGGTGAGCCGAGCGCGATGTGCACGACGTAGTATCAATCGTGATACCGCGGGGAGAACAATCTTATGCGGCGGTCGCCGCAGTCACCGTATGGACGACCGAGGCGTCGTGGTTACCGACGAAACGCGTGGACTCGTCGACGGCGACGAACTGATCGACGCGTTGGATATCGACGACGCAGAGATCGAGTGGCGGAAATCGTTTCTCAGGCTCGAAGACGAGGACAGAGAGCGGATGGAGGATCTCGAACCGGTGTTCGACGACGTCGCCGAGGAGGTGGTCGAAGAGTTCTACGACCACCTGACGAGCGACGACAACGCGTCTGATGTACTCGGCCGATCGAGCAAGGGGGTCGAGCGGCTGAAGACCGACCAGGCGAGCTACCTCCGATCGCTCACCGACGGCGAGTACGGCCGCGAGTACTTCGCGCGCCGCGCCCGAGTGGGGAAGGTCCACGACATGCTGGACATGGGGCCGAAGTTCTACATCGGCGCGTACAGCATCTACTACGAGGGACTGCTGGACGCCATCGGCGAGGAGGTCAAATCGTTGTTCGACGACGGGAGCGAAGACGTGCGTTCCGACCGCGTAGACACGGGTGAACGGAGCGGCGTCGACGGAGACGCCGATCGCTCAGACGACGGCGGGAGGGGGCTTCTCGCGCGAATCCTCGGTGGGCGCCGCGGGACAGAGGACCCCGATCGTCGAGATTCCGGAAGTTCCGGTGGGGACAACGCCGCCGACAGCGGTGGTGCCGAGAGCGATGTCGACGCCGCCGTCGACGACGTGATCGAGCGGGCCACGTCGCTCCTGAAAGTGCTCGCGCTCGATCAGCAGATCGCGATGGACACGTACATCCACTCTTACAGCGAGGAGGCGCGTCGCGAGGCGGCCCACCGGGAGGAGCTGACGCGGGAGGTAGAACGGGATCTCAGAGAGCCGATCGACGACGTCTCGGCCGCGTCGTCGGTCGTCTCGGAGCGCTCGGCGGCAATCCAAGAGATCGCAGACGAACAGGCGGCGGACATGGACGATGTCGCCGCGGAGATCTCGCAGATGAGCGCGACCGTCGAGGAGATCGCGGCGACCGCAGACGGGGTCGAGGAAACGAGCGACGAGGCCGCCTCTCGCGCGCGGACCGGAGAGGAAGCGGCCGACGAGGCCATCGACGTGATGGAGGAGGTCGCCGACGCCGCCGGCGAGGCGTCCGCTGACCTCGAACAGCTCAGGTCGCGGATCGGCGAGATCGACGAGGTGATCGAGGCCATCGACGACATCGCCGAGCAGACCAATCTGCTCGCGCTGAACGCCTCGATCGAGGCCGCGCGCGCCGGCGAGGCGGGCGACGGCTTCGCGGTCGTCGCCCAGGAGGTGAAACAACTCGCCGAGCAGTCCCGAAAGCGCGCCGCGGACGTCGAAGAGACGGTCGACCGCGTCCAGACGGACGCCGACGACACGATCGAGAGCCTCGCGGAGACCACCGAGAAGCTCCACGAGGGGATCGACCGCGGCGAGGACGCGATGGACAGCCTCGATGAGATCGTCGACGCCGTCGAGCGGACGACCGAGGGGATCGCCGAGGTCGCCGTCGCGACCGACGAGCAGGCGGTCAGCGCCGAAGAGGTGACCGCGATGGTCGAAACCGCGCGAGAGCGCTCGGAGAACATCGCCGACCGCGTCGAGGACGTCACGGCGGCGAGCCGCGAGCAGACGCGGGAGATGGAGGCGATTCAGGCCGCCGCAGACAGGCTCACCGCGCTCGAGGACTCCGACGACGGGGGGCCGCCGATCGACCGCGACTCGCCCCCGGACGGCATCGAGTCCCTGTCGGGGATGGATGGCGGGCCGCCGGCGGGGATTGAGACCGGCGGGGGCGAGTCGGTGACGGATGAATCGGCGACGAGGGGATCAGTGACGAACGGGTCGGCGACGAACGGCGCCGCGACGAACGGTGAAGGAGACGAGTTCTCCTTCGTCGGCGCCGACGGCAGCGCCTCGGTGTCGGAGTCGGACGCCGGGCGCGATCGGTCCTAGCGGACTGCCGACGGCAGCGCCTCGGTGTCTGAGTCGGACGCCGGGGGCGACGCTCGATCAGTCGTCGTCCGCTGCGGCGGGTGCGTCCGCCGCGTCGGCCTCGATGCTCGGCGGGTACACGCCGCGGTCCAGTTTGAGATCGCTCTGCGGGCGGGCCATACAGGTCAGCGCGTAGTTCTCGCGTTCCTCGTCGGTGAGCGCTCGCGCCGCGGGCTGGACGACCTCGCCCTCGATAATCTCCGCGGAGCAGGCCAGACACATCCCGACGCGGCAGGAGTACTCCTGAGCGATCCCCGCTTCGATGCAGGCGTTGAGAACCGTCTGCTTGTCCGACACCTCGATGGTCTCGTCTGTGCCCACGAACTCGACGGTGTATTCGGTCATACCACTCCGTTCGACAGAACGGTGCAAAACTCTTTGCGAACCGGTCGACGCGCGAGTCGTCGGTCCCGCGACTCGCCTCTCGGCTGCCGGTGTCTACGCGTCGGATGCGTCCGCGGCATCGGATTCGTCTGTCGGCGTCGCGCGGACCGTCAGCACGGGCGCGTTAGCGGTCCGAACGACCTTTTCGGTGACGCTGCCGAGGAGGAAGCGACCGACGCCCGTGCGTCCGTGGGTCCCCATCACCACGAGGTCGATGTCCTCGTCGTCGACGTAGTCCACGATCGCTCGGTGGGCGATCCCGGTTTCCACGGCCGTTTCGACGGCAATACCGGCGGATTCCGCCTCCGATTTGACCTCCTCGACCGCCTTTGTCCCCTCCTCTCTGAGCGCCTCGACGACGATGTCGGAGCCGACTTCCAGCGAGGAGTACGCGCCCGTGTCGACGACGTACAGGGCGTGCAGCGTCGCGTCGTACTGTTTCGCGAGTTCGATGGCGTGGTCGACGGCTCCCTCGGTGGCATCGCTTCCGTCTGTCGGAACGAGAATGTTGTCGTACATCGCCTCACGCCGGCGTACGCGCCGGAGGGTTATAGAATGTATCCTCGGATGTCACGACCCGGCAGCGACTCCGACCGCGCCCGGTCGCCGGAACGGGAGGCCGTCTCGAACGGCGAGCCGATGGCCGTCTCGAACGGCGAGTCGATAGCCCAATCGGCAGCGGCTCACGCGTCGTCGTCGATGGGCGTCCCGTCGTCGGTGACAGGTGCCCCGTCGTCGACGGTCGGCTCGTAGGTCCCCGGCGCGTCCGCCGCGGTCACCTCCTCGGGATCGTCCCCTCGAAACCGGATAATCTCTGCCTCACAGGTCTGCATCCCGTCGATCCGTTCGCTGTCGCCGTCGAGGGAAACGGTCTCGACGACCGTCCACGACCCCGCGGCGGCATCGAACGCGAGGCCCTTCACCCACTCGGTCGTCGCGACGAGCACGCCGGAGGCGCGCCCCTCGTCTTCGATGGGAACGACGAGTTCGAGCGCGTCGGCGGCGTTGAGTCGGAGCAGTTCCTCGGGTGCGAGCGGGCGCGGCGGGAGCGACTCGACGATAGACATATCGGATGTGGGTCGCGGCGGCGCTTGGGCGTTGCGGATCGGTACCCCGACGATGCCGGTGAGACGTCCCAAGCCGGCAGCGTACGTCGAAGCCGTCGCCGACCGCGACACTGCCACCCCGCACCCGATTGCGATCACAAAGCTTCTATCTCCCGGGAGAGAGGGACCGACGATGTCACGCGAGAGCGACGACGGAAGCGTCAGTCCGCATCGGGGAGACGCCCGGAAGCGGACGCCCCAGCGGCGCTCCGCGGAGTCGACTCACCGCTCGCGGCCGCTCGGTGAGGCGTCCGCTCGCCTCGGCCGCGCGCTCGTTCCGGACCGCGTCACCGCCGCCGTCCTCGCGATCGCGCTCGCCGGAGCCGGCCTTCGACTGTTCGGGCTCGGCTCGCGGCCGTTTCACTGGGACGAGGCCCGCGTGGGCTACTGGGCGCTCCGCTATCTCGACACCGGCGCGTTCCAGTACCGCCCGGTCGCGGGCGGGCCGCTTTTGTATCTCCTCGATCGGGCGCTCTTTTCGCTTCTCGGCGTCTCGGAGTTCATCGCCCGTCTTCCGGTCGCGCTCCTCGGCGCCGCTCTCCCGCTCGTTTCGCTCCTCTTTCGCGATCGGCTCGACGACGCCGAAACCGTCCTCTTCGCGGCCGCCTTGGCCGTCCAGCCGCTCGTCCTCTACTACTCGCGGTTCCTCCGCGGCGACGTCCCGCTGGCGCTCTTCGGGCTCGCGTTCGTCGGCTTCGCCCTCCGATCGTGGGACCGCCGAAGCCGGCGCGACGCGTACGCCGCCGCCGTGGTGCTCCCGCTGGCGGCGTCGGCCTCGGGGTTCGTCGTCGGCTATCTCGTCTGTTGGCTCGCGGCGTGGGTCCTCGTGATCGAACAGCGACGCGTCGCCGCCGGCGACACCGCAGCCGTTCGGCGGACCGCCGCCTCGCTCCGCGACCGGCTGAGCGGGCAGGCGACGCCGGCGGCCCGCGCCGGCCTCCTCGCGACCGCCGCGACCGTGTTCCTGTTCGCGCCACGGTCCGGTCCCGGCGTCGACGTCGGCCTCTACGATCCGACGAAACTGTATCTCGCGATCTACGAGGGAACAGTCGGCGCGCTCGGACGCTTCATCGGCGTGCGCGTGGTCGACCGATTCCCCGACGGGACCCACGCGATTCTCCCGTACGTGAGCGACGCGGCATCGCTCCTGCTCGCGCTCGCGGCCCCCGTCGTGGTCTTCGGCGTCGCGGCGACGCTCCGGGCGCGATACGCCGCGAAACGCCGGCCGCTCGTCGAAGGCGTCGGCTACTGGGGACTGCTCGCCGCCGCCGTGTTCCCGACCATCGCGGAGGTCTCCGCGCCGTGGACGCTCGTGCACGTCGTCGCGCCCCTGTCGCTTCCGGCCGCGGTCGGCCTCGTCGCGTTGCTCCGGTGGGGCGCGACGACCGCGGGCGACGCGACCGGTCCGAACGATGCGCGCCCCGGAGCCGCTCTCGGCGCCGAGTCCGGCGGCGCCGGCGTACGAGCGACGATCGACGCCGGAACCGTCGTCGCTGTCGTCCTCGTCATCCTCGCGATCGCCGCCCAGGGAGGCGCGGTCGCGGCCGGCGTCTACGCCCCCGCCGACCGGGATACCGAACTCGCGCAGTTCGCCCAGCCGAGCGACGATCTGGAACCGTTCGCCGCGGCCGTCCGCGCTGCCGCCGACGTCGATTCGGAGACGGTCGAGGTCCTGTACGTGGGATCGACGTATCACGTCCCCGAGGGCCGCGACACCGGGTCCCCGCCGTCGAGCGACGCGTGGGGGAACCGACTCCCGCTACCGTGGTACGTCGAGGCCGCGGGCGCGGACGCCACGAGCGCGGAGAACGTCTCGGTTGTCGAAGCGGCGGGGGACGCGCCCGCCCCGCCGGTCGTCGTCTCGGAGCCGAGACACCGCGACGCGCTCGTGACCCGTCTCGGCCCCGAGTACCGGGCGGCGACGTACCGACTCGGACTGTGGAACCGCGAAGTGGTAGTGTTCACCCGATCGGCCGGTGTCGCGACCGGGGCGTCCGGGACCGACCCCGCCGTCGACGCGCTCGCGTCCCGGCGACCGCGCCCGAGCGCCGTAACCCAATCTATAACCGCGAGGCAGGTTACATCGCCAGTATGACTGGTGGGACTCGGCTGCTTCACGTCGACGACGACGCCCCCAACTCGCTGTCGGAGTTCCTCGCGGCGACGGTTGAAGACGTTGAAGTCGTACCCGAAACCCACCCCGACGACGGCCTCGATCAGCTTGCGGACGGGGCCGATCGGTTCGATTGTGTCGTCTCCGGCTATCGGCTCCCGGGAATGGACGGCGTGGAGCTGCTGGAACGCGTGCGCGAATCGCGTCCCGAACTGCCGTTCGTGCTGGTCGCCGACGACGGCGGTGAAGCGGTCGCGAGCCGCGCAGTCGATGCCGGCGTGACGGCCTACCTCAGCTCGGGGGCGGACTCCGAGCGGTACGAACGGCTCGCAGACAGCGTTCGAGACGCCGTCGAGACGTACCGGACGGCCCGACGCGACGCGGCGCACGAGCGGCTGCGTCGAACCTGTGAGACGGCCGAGGAGGCCGCCGTCCGCGCCGAGTCGCGGGCAGCGATCGAGCGGCGGGTCTGTGAGGTCCTCGGCGAATCCGATCACTACCGGACCGCCCGAATCGACGATACCGCCCGGATCCACGGCTCTGGTCCGGAACCGGCCGCCTCAGACGGTGGCGTGGGTCCGCCCGTGCAGATCGAGCGAGCGCCGGCGGACGGCGTGTCGAGCGCGGCCGTCCAAATCGACTACGACGGCGACGAGTACGGCATTCTGACGGTCGAAACCGACCGGACGGAACCCTTCGACGAGCGCGAGCGGGCGCGGCTGGCCGAGCTCGCCACTCGCGTAGGACACGCACTCTCGCGCGCGGAAGCGACGACGCACAGAGAGCGCTACGAACGGCTGCTGACCGCTCTCGACGTCGGGTCGTTCCGAACCACGATCGGAAGGGAGAGCCGGATCGTCGAGGCGGACGCGGCGCTCGCGGACTTCCTTAGCGCGGACGGCCCCGACGCGCTCCGCGGACGGCCGGTGTCGGAGTTCTACCGGGGGGCGACGAGCGACGCGGACTGCGACCGACGGCTCGAGCGGGACGGCGTCGTTCGGAACAGAGACGTGCGGGTCGAGACGCTGGCCGGCGAGGAGCGATGGGGATCGATGACCGCGGTCCTGACCGACGCGGACGGCGAGACCTACGTCGACGGGATCCTCCGAGACGTAACCGACCGCCGGAGACAGACCCGACAGCTCCGCCGCTCCCGGAAGGCCATCGAGGCGTCGGGTCACTCGGTCTACTTCACCGATCGGAACGGGAAGATCCGGTACGTGAACCCCGCCTTCGAGGAGGCGACGGGATACGCGGCCGAGGAGGCGATCGGGCAGACGCCGGCGATTTTGAAATCGGGCGAACACGACCGCGAGTTCTACGAGCGGCTGTGGGATACGATCCTCTCGGGGGACGTCTGGCGGAGCGAGATCGTCAACAAGCGGAAGTCGGGCGAGCGGTACGTCGTCGATCAGACGATCGCCCCCGTCGACGGCGACGACGGCACCATCGAGGGGTTCGTCGCCGTCAACGCCGATATCAGCGAACTGAAGCGCCGCGAGGCGGAACTCGAGCGCAGCCGAGAACGGCTGCGGGCGCTCTTCGAGCACTCGCCGGATGCGATCATCGTCCACGACGCCGAGGGGGACGTCTCCCAGGTCAACAGGCAGTCGATCGAGAACCTCGGCTACTCGCGTGAGGAACTGCTTTCGATGAACGTCTCGCAGTTCGAGGTCGAACACACGCGCGAGGAGCTGCAGTTGATGTGGACGACAGCCAGCGTCGGTGAGCGGATCCAGTTGGAGGGGAGCCACCGCAGGAGCGACGGGACGACGTTCCCGGTAGAGGTGTGGGTCACGAAAATGGAGCTCGACAGCGAACAGCGGTTCATCGCGTTCAGCCGCGACATCACCGAGCGAAAGGCCGACGAGCGGGAGCTCGAACGGCAGATCGACCGGCTCGAGCAGTTCGCCACGGTCGTCAGCCACGACCTCCGAAACCCGCTGAACGTCGCGGAGGGGCGGATCGATCTGGTGCAAGCGGAGTACGAGAGCGACCACCTCGACGCCGCCCGCGACGCGCTCGACCGGATGGAGGAGCTGATCGAAGACCTGCTGATCCTCGCGCGCGAGGGCGGTCGCACCAGCGGAACCGAGCCGATCGCGCTGGATTCGATCGCACAGAGCTGCTGGCAGACCGTGTCGACGGCGGACGCGACGCTCATCGTCGACACCGAGCGGACGATCCGTGCGGACCGCTCCCGGCTCCAGCAGCTACTCGAGAATCTCCTCCGGAACGCCGTCGAGCACGCCGGTAACGCCGTCACGATGACGATCGGCGATACGGACGGCGGCTTCTACGTTTCCGACGACGGCCCGGGAATCCCCGAAGACGAACGCGACCGCGTGTTCGAGACCGGGTTCACCACCGCGGACGACGGGACGGGGCTCGGACTGAACATCGTCAAGCAGATCGCCGACGCCCACGAGTGGGACGTCGCCGTGATCGAGAGCGAGACCGGCGGCGCGCGCTTTGAGTTCACGAGCGTCGACGTCGTCGAGTGAGCGGCCCGTTCGGCGGTCCTACCTGAACCCCATCGCTTCGATCTGCTCCTGATAGCGGTTGCGGATGGTGACTTCCGTCACCTGCGCGACGTCTGCGACCTCGCGTTGGGTCTTCTTCTCGTTGCAGAGCAGCGACGCCGCGTAGATCGCCGCGGCCGCGAAGCCCGTCGGCGACTTCCCCGAGAGCAGTCCCTGCTCGGCCGAGACGTCGATTATCTCGGTCGCTTTCGACTGGACTTCCTCGCTCAGCCCGAGCGATGAGGCGAACCGCGGCACGAACTGCTTGGGGTCGACCGGTTTGAGTTCGAGACCGAGTTCTTGGGAGATGTAGCGATACGTTCGGCCGATCTCCTTCTGGGGGACGCGCGAGACCTCTGCGACCTCGTCGAGCGAGCGCGGGATGCCCTCCTGCCGGCAGGCGGCGTAGAGCGCGGAGGTGGCGACGCCCTCGATCGATCGCCCGCGGATGAGGTCCTCGTTGAGCGCGCGTCGGTAGATCACGGACGCGACCTCACGTACTGAACGCGGCACGCCGAGCGCGGAGGCCATTCGGTCGATTTCGGAGAGCGCGAACTGGAGGTTGCGCTCGCCGGCGTCCTTCGTCCGAATGCGCTCTTGCCACTTCCGCAGCCGGTGCATCTGCGAGCGCTTCTCCGAGGAGAGCGAGCGCCCGTAGGCGTCTTTGTCCTTCCAGTCGATCGTCGTCGTCAGCCCGCGGTCGTGCATCGTCTCCGTGATTGGTGCGCCCACGCGGGACTTCGACTGCCGCTCTGAGTGGTTGAACGCCCGCCACTCCGGTCCCCGATCGATCTGCTGTTCGTCCAAGACCAGCCCGCAGTCGTCACAGACCAGCTCGCCCTGATCGGCGTCCGTGACGATGTTGGACGACTCGCATTCCGGGCAGACGACCCGCTCGTCGTCTGTCTGTTCGGTCTCCTGCTCTCGCTGGCGCTGACGACGCGAACGTTCCATTATAAGGTTTGTGGTGAACGGTGAATTTAAACCTTTGTGACAGAATATAAATATGTCGGGTGGAGACGGACCCGAAAGGCGCGTCCCGATCGGTATATGCCCCGCACGGCCGAAGTGTCAGTATGCGCTGGCTGACGCTCCTCGTCGTCGTTTCGCTCGTTTTCGCCGGCTGTCTGTCGGGCGTCCCGGACGCCGAGTCGCGGACGACGGAGCGGGCTTCGGTCGAGGAGGCTACAGTCGAGGAAGCGTCGATCGAGGGGGTACGCGTTTCCGTGACCGATGTGGTCGACGGCGACACGGTGAAGGTCGCGTACCCGAACGGCACGCGGGAGACCGTCCGACTGCTCGGCGTCGACACGCCGGAGGTCTACGGGGAGACCGACCCCGGCGACTTCGCGGGCGTACCCGCCACCGACGCCGGCGCGCGGTGTCTCGACCGCGCCGGCGAGGACGCCTCAGCCTACGCGAAAGATCGACTGACGGGGGAGTCGGTGACGCTCGTCTTCGACGAGCGGTCGGACCGGCGGGGCTACTACGGCCGCCTGCTCGCGTACGTCTACGTCGGTACCGAGTCGTTCAACCACGCCCTGCTTCGGGAGGGGCACGCCCGCGTGTACCCGAGTACCTTTACCGAACGTGAACGCTACGAGCGGGCGGAAGCGGACGCCCGCGACGCCCGGCGCGGGCTCTGGTCGTGCATCGACGCGCCGGCGGACGCCGGATCCCCGTCGACGGCCGCCACCGGGACCGCCCTCGCCGACGGCGGCGGCCCGCTCGCAGTCGCCGAGATCCACGCCGACGCCGCGGGCAACGACCACGAGAACCGCAACGACGAGTACGTGGTGTTCCGGAACGTCGGCGGGGAGCGCCTCGACCTCTCGGGGTGGACCGTCAGCGACGACGGCGGTCACACCTACGCGTTCCCGGCGGGAACGCGGGTGGCGCCCGGCGGGGAACTGACTCTTCGGACCGGAGCGGGCCGCGATACGAACGCGACCGTCCACTGGGACGCCGACGGCGCGGTGTGGAACAACGCCGGCGACGTGATCACCGTCCGCGACGAGACCGATTCGGTGGTCCTCCGGCGCGCCTACTGACGTGACATATCGCAGACGATACAAACCCGGACGGGGATTACCGGCCGTATTCGAGAAGGCTTTTTATATTATCGGAGGGAATTATCTCCCGATGAAACGGATCGGTGCACCCGCGCGTCACACGGACGGGTCCCGAGCGGCGGGCGAGCCTCTCGGTCCGTTGCGTGTCCCCGGTTTCCGGATCGCGCGGAGGTTCCGCTGATGGCGACGAAATCGGCGCTGGAGACGCAACTGGCGGTCGTCGCCGGGTTCGAGGACCCGCGGGCTGATCTCGAGCAGTACCCGACGCCGCCGGAACTGGCCGCGCACGTGGTTCACGTCGCCGATTTGAACGGTGACGTGGAGGCGCGGACCGTCGTCGACCTCGGTACGGGCACCGGGATGTTGGCGCTCGGGGCCGCGCTTCGGGGGCCGGCCCGGGTGGTCGGCGTCGATGTCGACCGATCGGCGCTGGAGACGGCCGTCGCGAACCGTCGGCGCGTGGGGACGACCACCCCGGTCGGGTGGGTGCTCGCCGACGCGACGCGCGCGCCGCTCTGCCCGGACGGGCCGACGACGGTGTTGATGAACCCGCCGTTCGGGGCCCAAAACGGCAACGAACACGCCGATCGGGCGTTCCTCGCGACGGCCGCCGACCTCGCCGACGTGTCGTATTCGATCCACAACGAGGGCTCACAGTCGTTCGTCGAGTCGTTCGCCGCGGACCGCGGCGGCGAGGTCACGCAGGCGTTCCGCGCGACGTTCCCCATCGACCGGCAGTTCGACTTTCACGAGGCCGATTCCGAAGTGATCGACACCGAGGTGTACCGGATCGAGTGGTCGGCGTGAGCCGGCTCCCGAGTCGGTCGCCTACTCGTAGGTCTCTTTCTCGAGCAGTCGCAGTCGGGTCCGATCGTAGGTGACGAACACGCTGGAGTTGTCCCGGGTGAACGTCAGGCCGTCGACCGTCACCGACTCGTTGTGCGCGGGGAGCCCCGAACTGAGCGTGTCGTTCCCCCGCTCGACGCGCAGGTAGTACCCGCCCTCGCCCGGGACGACCGTCACGTTCCGGCCGGCGAGCGTCGGCGCGGCGGTGACGGGGTCGGACGTGTACACCACGCGGCCGGATTCGGCATCGCCGAGCGCGACGCGGTAGGCCGTGTCGTTGCCGAGCACCTCCCAGCCGTCCCGCTGCGCGTAGACCGTCTCCCGCCATCCCACGCCGCCGAGGCGGACGGCGACCTGCCCGTCGAACGCCAGCCGACCCTTCGTCACCGCCGTCGTCCAGATGCCGCGCTCCTCGCTGCGGACGATGACCCCGGAGGTGTTGACCGCCGTCGTCTCGCCGAACGCCTCGACGTCGACGACCGCGACGAGGCCGTTTCTGACGTCCTCGGCGTAGGTCACCTCGTAGTCGCGGACGGTCAGTTCATCCCCCGGGAGCGCCCCGGAGTCGGCGGTGTAGAGGTTCGCGGGGACGGCGGGACCGGCGATCGCAGCAGTCGTGAACAGGAGCACGCCGGCGGCGACCTGCCAGTGCCGGACGACGCCGCTGTCACCGGCGAGCGACCACGTGAGAAGCGGCTCGTCGCGGGCGACGACCGCGAAGACGATGACGAGCGCCAGCGCGGTGACGAGTACGACACCGACGGCCCGGTAGAGTACGTACGTCTCGCCGCCGCGGTACCAGTAGACGGCCCACAGCGACTGCTCGACGGAGAACAGCGTCGCACCGAGCCAGAGGCGTCGGGCGCTCGGCCGATCGCGGTGTCGGCGGGCGCGGACGATCTGGACGCCGACGAGGACCCCGATGAGCAGGCCGAGCGCGTGACCCTGAATAGCGATGTCGGCCCACCACGGCGTGATGTAGGCCGGGCGCCCGCTGGCGGTGAGCACCGGCGTCAAAAGCGCGTTGTACACCAATCGGAGCGCGCTTCCGACGGCCAGCGCGACCACGGTCCCGATCGGGTAGTTGACGAGCGCGACGCCCGCGAAGGCGAAGACGACGCCGGAGAAGCCGATGATCGGCCCCAGCGCGAACACGGACGTGAGGAGGCCGACGACGAAGACGGCCGCGGGGAAGGCGACGAACGCGCGGACGTATGGGTTGGTGCGGAGCGACGAGAACGACTGCGAGCCCCGCTCGCGGGGGAAGTGACCCCACGCGTACTCCGCCAGCGGCGCGAGCGTGAGCGTCCCGACGAGGTTGCCGACGAGGTGTCCGGCGCCGCCGTGTGAGAACGCCGCCGACGCCATCCCGAGCGGGTAGAGGTACGACCACGCGCGGAAGGGGATCGTCACGGGAGAGTACCAGTGACGAAGCCCTCCCTGCACGAAGAGATACACGGCGAGAACGCCGACCCCGGCCACGAGCGTCCCCCAGGGCACACCGAGGACGAAGCGTCGTCGGAGTCGCGCCCCCGCCGGCGACGGCCGGTCGACGACAGCGACGACGGCGAGGGACCCGAGGAGCGCGGCCGCGACGGCGGCGCGCTGGAGGAGATCGACCGGCAGTGAATCCATCGTCAGCGACCACACCCCCGACGGTTAAGAAACCACGCCGTTTCCGGTCCGTCGATTCCGCCGCATCGGGATGTCGGAAACCATCCGTATGCGGTCGCTATCCACTGCGGAGAGCCGGTAAGCGAAGACTATCGGAGCGCTGTCAGCCTCTCAGATCTTCCGTTCCGCGTCGTCGGCGAGTTCCTGCATCCGCTTCCCGACGCGGCCGGCGTTGGAGAACTCGTCTTCGCTCATCGCCGTCGCGAGCGCGTTACCGAGGACGAAGACAGCGTGCTTGTGCTCGCTCTTGGACTTGTGGACGTGAGAGGGGTCGACGCTCAGCTGCTCGTAGGGGTCGAAAATCGTCTCGTCGACGTCTTCCCGCGCCGCGAAGTTGTCCTTGATAATAACCATCTGTTCGTGTAACTCCAAGAGCTCCTCTTTGTGCATAGACGTGGATACGTAAGAGGCCGATTTAAGGATTATTGGTGGGGGCTGACACGGTCTAGAAGACGTACTCGTCCTCGTGTCCCATCATCCCGTCGTCCTCGAGGTGATCGTCTTCGTCCAGCGGCCCGCTGGTCTTGAACGCGCGGAGCCCGGTCGAGAGCAACTCTTCGATGGCCTCTTCGCGGTTAACGAACTCGCCCTGGTCGACGAGTCGGGCGATCTGCATTTCGAGGTGTTCGGGGACGTTGATGTTCACCTTGGGCATTTGAACACGAGGGGGTTTGGATCCGGGTTATTTAAACCCTGCGGCGAAGTTTCACCATATCGGGAACTATACTTTTCTTAATGCAGAGCTAAATTTTGCACAATCTATATATTTATTCCAGTATAGCGTATTTTTTCACGCCCCGCCCGGTAGGCGCGTCGATCACCCGCCGAACGTCCGATTGATCGTGCCGGGCGTATAGTCAAATAAAAGAGTATGGCGTCCCGAAATTCACCAATGGAATCGCTGCGGACCGATCCGACGGCGGGGCGGCTCGTCAGTCGGTCGGTTCCGATCGAGACGCCGTCGTTCCGTGCGATACTCGGCGAAGCCGACGGGCCGCGGACCGTCTGGAGCGCGCCGGACGAGGCCACCATCGTCGGCAGCGGGTCGGCGGCGACGCTCACGGCGTCCGGGCCGGATCGCTTCGATGAGGTCCGAGCAGCGGCCGAGGAACTGTTCGCCGCCGGCGACGTCCACGCCGGGGCGGAGGCGGCGCGTCCGCGACTCTTCGGCGGATTCGCCTTCCACGCGGAGAGCACATCGGGGGACCCGTGGGCGGGCTTCCCCGGCGCGCGATTCGTCTTCCCGCGCGTGCAGGTCACGTGGACGGACGACGGCGCGTGGTTGACCGTCAACGCCGTCGACCCCGATGCGACGCCCGAGGCGGTCGAGTCCCGACTCGCAACGGCCCGCGAACGGATCGCGTCGGTCCCGGACCCGGGCCCGATCGCCGAACCGCCGGGGGTCCGTTCCCGCCGCCGGACGACGCCGCGGTCGGAGTGGCGCGCGGGCGTCGAAGCCGCAGTCGATCGCATCCGCGCGGGCGACCTGCGGAAGGTCGTGCTGGCGCAGGCGCTCGAGGTCGACCTCGCGAGCGACCTCTCCCTGCCGGACGTACTGTCGCGGCTCGGCGAGCGGTACCCGGGCTGTTACCGGTTCCTGGTCGAGCCCGAGCCGTCCGCGGACTCGACGGTCCCCTCGTTCTTCGGCGCGACGCCGGAGCGGCTGGTCTCCGTCCGCGGTCGGACCGTCGAGACCGACGCGCTGGCGGGCACGACCGGCCGCGGGGAGACGCCGGCCGAAGACGAGTGGCTCGCACAGGAGCTCGCACGGGACGACAAGAACGCCCACGAACACGAGCTGGTCGCCGAAACGATCGAGAAACAGCTCTCGCCGTTCGCGGCGACAGTGGGTAGCGGGGCCCGACGGATCAAGCGCCTCGCGACGGTCCAGCACCTCTGGACCCCGATTACGGCGACGCTGGAGCGCGACGAGCACGTGCTCTCGCTGGTCGAGGCGCTGCATCCGACCCCGGCGGTCGGCGGTCTCCCCCCGACGGCGGCGCTGGCGACGATCCGGGAGACGGAACCGTTCGACCGCGGTTGGTACGCCGCGCCCGTCGGCTGGATCGACGCCGCCGGCTACGGGACGTTCGCGGTCGCGCTTCGCTCGGCGGTCGCCCGCGGGGACGCCGCGACGCTCTTCGCGGGCGTCGGCATCGTCGCCGACTCGGACCCCGACCGCGAGTGGGACGAGGTACAGCTGAAGTACCGACCGATCCTCGACGAGCTCGAATCGGAGGGCGAATGACCGAACGCGACCGACCCGCGGACCCGAACCGGAACACGCTCTGGGCGCGCGCCTTCGTCGATGAACTCGCCGCCGCGGGGATCGACGCGGTCTGCATCTCGCCGGGAAGCCGCTCGACGCCGCTGACGGTGGCATTCGACCGCCACGACGATATCCACGTCTTCTCGCACCTCGACGAGCGCTCCGCCGCGTACTTCGCGCTCGGCCGCGCCCGCCGAACGGGCGAGGTGACGCCGCTCGTCTGCACCTCCGGGACCGCCGCGGCCAACTTCCACCCGGCAGTGATCGAGGCGTCGCAGTCGCGAGTGCCGATGCTGCTCTTGACGGCGGACCGGCCCCCGGAAATCCGCGACTCCGGCGCAAACCAGACGATCGATCAGGAGAAGCTCTTCGGCGACGCCGTGCGGTGGTACCGCGACGTCGCGGAGCCGGAGGCAACGCCGCGGAAACTCCGCTCGCTGCGGACGACGGCCGCCCGAGGGGTCGCCCGGGCGAGTGGCACGCCGGCGGGACCGGTCCACCTGAACTTCCCGTTCAGGAAGCCGCTGGAGCCGACGCCCGTCGAGGGCGACGTCCCGGACACGCTCCCGCCGACGGCGGCCGACGGACGGGACGGCGCGTTCGTCACGACCGAGCGCGGCGTGCCCGAGCTCGACGAGAACGCGCTCCGGGGACTCGCCGAAGACCTCTCAGAACCGCGCGGGCTGCTCGTCGTCGGTCCCGCCGACGCCCCCGGGATCGATCCCGAGGCGGTCGCCGCGTTCGCGCACGCGAGCGGCTTCCCCGTCCTCGCGGATCCCCTCTCCGGCGTCCGCTACGGGGGACTCGTCCGCACGACGCCGGTGATCGGCGGCTACGACGGCTTCCTCGGCGACCGCGTCCGCGAGGCGTGGCCCGATCCCGACGTCGTCGTCCGCGTGGGCGCGTCTCCGACCTCGAAGCCGCTGCGGGAGTATCTCGCTCGCACCGACGCCCGACAGTACGTGGTCGATCCGGCCTCCGGCTGGCGCGAGGCGGCGTTCACCGCGACCGACCTCGTCGTCGCGGATCCCTCCCGCCTGCTCGGCCGGCTCTCACGGCACCTCGCCGGCCCGGCGAGCCCCGCGTGGCGTGAGCGCTGGACGGCCGCCGACTCGGCCCACCGGGCGGTTCTCGAGGAAACCGACTCGTTCTGCGAGGGCCGCGTCCTCGCGGACATTCTCGATCTCGCGCCGGACCCGTCGACGCTCTTCGTCTCGAACTCGATGCCGGTCCGGGACCTCGATCGCTTCGGCGCGCCGGCGACGAAGTCGCTCACGGCGCTCGGCAACCGCGGCGCCTCGGGCATCGACGGCATCGTCTCGACGGCGCTCGGCGCCGGCTCGGCGACGACGGACGACCTGACGCTCGTCACCGGCGATCTCGCGTACTACCACGATATGAACGGCCTCTTAGCGCTCGATCGCTGCGACGTCGAGGCGACGGTCGTACTCGTCAACAACGACGGCGGCGGTATCTTCCACATGCTTCCGATCGAAGCGTACGACCCGCCGTTCACCACGCAGTTCGTGACGCCGCACGGCCTCGACTTCGCGCCGACGGGGGACCTCTACGGCCTCTCGTTCGCGCGCGTCGAGGGGGGCGATCGATCCGCCTTCCGCGACGCCTACGCGGAGGCGACGACGAGCGAGGGCTCACACGTCATCGAGGTGCGGACGGACGCGGCCTCGAGCCACGGCGTCCGCGAGGACCTCCGCGACACGGTCACCGCGCGGGTACTCGAGGAGACGACCTGACCGCGCGAGGAGACGACCTGACCGCGCGAGGAGACGACCTGAGAGGGGCGCCCCGGTCGTCCGCGCCGCCGAGCAAACGAATCTTTTTGCGGGGTCCGACCCCTCGTTCCGATATGGTCTCAGAGATCTTCGACGCCTCGCGTTGGGAGCGCGTCGACGGCGCGGACGCCTTCGACGATATCACCTACCACCGCGCGGTCGACGTTCCGGCCGTGCGGATCGCCTTCGACCGACCGGAAAAGCGGAACGCCTTCCGCCCGGGGACGGTGGATGAACTCTACGCGGCGCTCGATCACGCGCGGAAGCAGGCGGACGTCGGCTGCGTGCTCCTGACCGGGAACGGCCCCTCAGAGCGAGACGGCGGCTGGGCGTTCTGCGCCGGCGGCGACCAGTCCGTCCGCGGCGACTCCGGCTACGAGTACCGCGACGACGACGAGGCCGACGACTCCGACGACTCGCTCGTCCGCGAGGCGAAGGCGGGGCGGCTGCACATCCTCGAAGTCCAGCGGTTGATCCGGTTCATGCCCAAGCCCGTCGTCGCCGTCGTTCCCGGCTGGGCGGTGGGCGGCGGTCACTCGCTGCACGTCGTCTGCGACCTGACGCTCGCCTCCGCCGAGCACGCGAAGTTCCTCCAGACCGATCCCGACGTGGCCTCCTTCGACGCCGGCTTCGGATCGGCGTACCTCGCGAAGCAGGTCGGCCAGAAGAAGGCCAGAGAGGTGTTCTTCCGCGGGAAGACCTACTCCGCCGAGGAGGCCGTCGAGATGGGGATGGCGAACGAGGCGATCGCTCACGACGAACTGGAGGACGTCGCTCTCGAGTGGGCCGAGGAGATGACCGATAAATCTCCGACCGCGATACGAATGCTCAAGTACGCGTTCAATATGACGGACGACGGCCTCGTCGGCCAGCAGGTGTTTGCCGGCGAGGCGACGCGACTGGGCTATATGACCGACGAGGCCCAAGAGGGCCGCGACGCGTTCCTCGAGAAGCGCGATCCGGACTTCTCGCAATTCCCCTGGCACTACTAACCCACCTTTTTCCACGGAGGGGTCCTGCGGACCCCTCCGCGCAAAAACCTGGAGGGAAAAAGTGCCGCGGCTCGCTGCGGCGAACCTTCCGGTGAACGCCGCGCGGAGCGTGGCGACATCCCGTAATCAGCAACCACTACTATTGTTCTCAACCGAACAACCACCCACAGACCGCTTCGACAGCGCGATTCCGCAACTCTCTCCCCAGTCGACCGAGTAGGGAGGAGTATGTCCGCAGAGACGATGCCGGAATCTTTTCTCATCCACTCCGGCATAGAGATCGTCTATACGAACCCCGCGTTCTGTACACTCGTCGGGGCAGAAACCCAAGAGCGACTCATCGGCGCTTCGCTCACAGATCTCGTCACGCCGGACTATCACGCGCCCCTCCGTGAACAGGTGGCCCGCATCGAAAATCAGGACGCAGCCGCCCTCGGACTGTCCGTCGAGTTGCGGACGAACACTGACCAGCCACAACACGCTATCGTCGTGAGTTCGTTGCTCGAGTGGGACGGCACAGAGCGGGTACAAACGTCAGTGTTTCCGATCGCTGAGTTGCATTCTCCCGACCGTCAGCAGCTCGATCACCGAGCGATGGACGAGGCACCGATCGGCATCACGATCGCAGATCCGTCCGAACTCGACGATCCGCTTATCTATGTCAACGACGGGTTTTGTAAACTCACCGGCTATCCTCGAGACGAGATTCTCGGTCAGAACTGTCGGTTTCTCCAGGGAGAGAACACACGCGAGGAACCAGTGAGGAAGATGCGAGCCGCGATCGAGGCAGAAGAGCCCGTCACTGTCGAGTTGCGGAACTACCGGAAAGACGGGTCGATGTTCTGGAACCGCGTCACGCTCGCCCCGATCCGATCCGACACGGGAACGGTGACGTACTACCTCGGTTATCAGCAGGACATCACCGTTGAAAAACGACACGAACAGGACCTCTCGCTTTTCAAAGAACAGGCCGAAGGATCCGATAAGGCCATTCTGATCACCGATCCAGAGGGAACGATCGAATACGTTAACTCTGGCTTCGAGCGAGTGACCGGGTACTCGGCCACTGAGGCGATAGGGCTCAACCCGAGGATTCTCAAATCCGGCCAACAAGACGAGGAGTTCTATGCGGAGTTATGGGGGCAAATCACGGCCGGTGAGGTCTGGGAAGCGGAGCTGACGAACCGGACCAAGTACGGCGAGCTATTCGAGGTCAGACAGAAAATCATCCCCGTGACGGACGCCGACGGCGACATCACGCACTTCGTGGGGATCGAACAGGACGTCACCGAGAACGTGCTCACGACGCAGACGCTCGATGTTCTGGACCGAGTGCTGCGACACAACTTGCGGAACTCCCTCAACATAATCGACGGGCACGCAGAACTGTTGGAATCCGAGGATCTGGACCCTGACGCCCGCCACGCGTCGCTCACGGCGATTCGAGAACAGACCGCATCGATGCAAAAGATTGCTGAGAGGACGGCTGAGATTCGTACGATCTGGGACCCGACCGAAGCGCACGAGACGTGGGGACACCTTGATATTGAGTCGCTGATCGAAACGTATCGGCAACAGTATCCGGACGCGGACATCACCACTACGATCGACGATGGGGGAGACATCCGACTTCGGAACGCGGAGCTGTTCGAGAAAGCGATAGACGAGGCCGTAAAGAACGCGATCAACCACACGGATCAGTCACCGCCCGCCGTGACGATCACGGTTCAGCGGGACCCGGCCACCAACCAACTCCGAATAACCGTCGCCGATAACGGGCCGGGGATTCCGGCGCTCGAACGGCAGACGATCGAGTCGGGCGAGGAGACACCGCTGACTCACAGTCTCGGGATCGGGTTGTGGGTGATGGAGTGGATCACAACCACGCTCGGTGGGGAGTTGACCATTACTGACAACGAGCCTCGAGGGAGTGTGGTAACGTTTCACCTGCCGATCACCGAACCGAATGACGGATGCGGAGAGTGACGCCGCGCTTCGCACGGCGGTCACCGCGAAGCGATCCGGGCGGGACCACAGGTCCCGTCGAAAGCCGGCGACAGAACGAGCCGATCGGCTGTTTCCCCGCCACCGTGGGACGCAGAGCGCCTCAGGAGCCGTGCTTCGCTCCGGTCAGTAAGACGGGGTTTTCCGCGAGGGGTCTTGCGGATTCCGCCGTGGAAAACAGCGGATGGAAGGATTAACACCGGAACCGGTCTGAGAGGTGAGTAATGAGTACGCAGGAGATCACGCGCCGGCGGGCGTGGGTGATCGCCGCCCGGCCGCAGACGCTTCCGGCGGCCGCATCGCCGGTCATCGTTGGGACCGGGCTGGCGATTCACGACGGCGTCTTCGCGCTGCTACCCGCGCTCGCGGCGCTCGTCGGCGCGGAGTTGATCCAGATCGGGACCAACTTCGCCAACGACTACTACGACGCCGTGAAGGGAGCCGACACGGAGGACCGCGAGGGTTTCACGCGGGTTACCGCCGGCGGCCTCATCGCACCTGAGACGGTCAAGCGAGCGATGTATCTCACGTTCGCGGCGTCGGTGCTGCTCGGAACGTATCTCGTCTACGTCGGCGGAGCGCCGATCGTCGTGATCGGCCTCCTCTCGGTCGCCTCGGGAATCGCCTACACCGGCGGCCCGTACCCGCTGGGCTATCACGGCCTCGGCGACCTCTTCGTGTTCGTCTTCTTCGGCCTCGTCGCGGTCGCGGGCACGTACTACGTGCAGGCCGCCGCGACGCTCGCAGCGCCGCTCTCGACGGGGATTCCGCCGGGAACGCTGCCGGTGATCGCGCTCGTCGCCGCAGTCCCGGTCGCCGCGCTCTCGACGAACATCCTCGTGGTCAACAACGTCCGGGACCGAGAGGAGGACGCCACGACCGGCAAGCGAACGCTCGCCGTCCGGTTCGGCTACGGCGTCGCCCGCGCGGAGTTCGTCGCGATGCTGCTTCTCGCGTATGCGGTCCCGCTGTGGTTCCTCGACCGACCGGCGTTCACCGCCGCGGTGCTCCTGCCGTACCTGACGCTGCCGCTGGCGCTCGACATCGCGCGAACGATGCTCGATGAGACCGCCGGCGAGGTGCTGAACCCGACGCTCGAACGGACCGGACGGCTGCTCGCGGCCTACGCGGTCCTGTTCGCCGTCGGCCTCTCGCTCACGGACCTCCCGCTGTGATGGACTTCGAGCCGTTCTCGCTGCGGGTGGAGCCGGCGCTCGAGACCGGCGCCGGGCGGATCGAACAGCGCGAGGGCTACGTCGTCCGCACCGAGCGTGCTGGAGTCATCGGAGTCGGCGAGGCGACGCCGCTTCCCGGGTGGACCGAATCCCGCGACGAGTGCGAGGCCGCGCTCGACGGAGTGCGCGACAGAGCGAACGCCGGTGGAACGGGAGAAATACTGGACCGCGTCGAGCGAGCGACACCCGCCGCCCGCCACGGCGTCGAGCTCGCGGCGGTCGACGCGGAGTCGCGAGCGGCCGGCGAGCCGTTGGCGGCGTTTCTCTCCGAGAGCGCCCCGGCGGGCGCCGTCCCCGTCAATGCGACCGTCGGCGACGGGGGGATCGATGCGACGGTTCGCGCGGCTCGCGAGGCCGTCGAAGCCGGCTACGAGGCGATCAAGATCAAGGTGGGCGCTCGCGCCCCGGCGGTCGACGCGAACCGGATTCGAGCGGTCCGAGACGTCGCGGGCGACGCGGTCGAACTGCGCGCCGACGCCAACGGCTCGTTGGATGAGCGGACGGCCGAACGGCTCCTCGACGTCGCCGCCGAGCTCGACTTCGCCTACGTCGAACAGCCGCTTCCGCCCGATGACCTCCGCGGGCACGCCGCGCTCCGCGGGCGCGGCGTCGACATCGCGCTCGACGAATCGCTCGCGGCGCTCGGACCGGACGCGGTGCTCGCCGCCGGCGCCGCCGACGTACTCGTCGGGAAACCGATGGCGCTCGGCGGGCCGGTTCGGACGCTCGACGTCGCGCGTCGCGCGGCGGCCGAGAACGTAGCCACCGTCGTCACCACGACGGTCGACGCCGTCGTCGCCCGGGTCGGGGCGTTGCACGTCGCGGCCGCGATCCCGGAGGTACCTGCCTGTGGGCTCGCGACGGGATCGCTCCTCGCCGACGATTTGGCGCCCGATCCGGCGCCCGTCGAGGGCGGAACGATGTCGGTGCCCGCCGGTCCGGGGCTCGCCGGCGACGCGTTCGACGAGCTACGGCGGCAGTAGGACATCGAGGGGCGATCCGGGCGATTCGCCGGCGGTGCGTCCGCGGCGAATGGGCTGACAGTCGGCACCGTCGGACGGACGCGTCGTCGGCGCGTCGTTCCCCGTGCCGATGTGCCGAACTAGCGCGAGCCGACACGGGGCGATCCCTACGTCACGGGGGTGCTGGCCCCGCGATCGTACATAAACCCCACTGTCAACCGCAACATGTCGGAGCGACCGCGACGTCTCAGATGAAGGTGTCCGCTGTAGCGTGCTCAGCGCACAGACCCCCCGGTGCCGTCCGGTCGGTGCGTGACGCCCGTCCGCGCGTCGGCGCGCTTTCGACGGATCCCGGCGGCGGCGTTCGAGGCGTCGTACCCGAAGTAGACGTGTTCGCCGTATGCCTCGGCGACGTCCGTCGCGTGGATCAGGTTGTCCACGTCGACGTCGACGGCGTACAGCTCGATCGAGAACGAGGCGTCGAGCGGATCGCACAGGCTCTCGAATCCCTTGGCGATCGTCTCCAGCCAGTACGTCGTCGCGTACTGCGTGTCGTACAGCGGGACGACGAACTCGTCGACGGAGGGTGCGAGCGCCTCGACGTCGATGCCGGCGCGGCGGTAGAGGTGGCCGGGGTACGGATCCGGATACAGCGTGAGGTAGGTCCGCCCGGGGATGCGCTCGGCCGCCGACCTCACGAAACCGGTGATCTCCTCGGCGCGCCAGTCGAATCGGTCCTCGCGGTCGCTCGCCTCGAACCGGCGCTCGCAGCGGTCGCACCGACAGTACTCCTCGCGCGGGAATCCGACGTCGTCGAGCCGGACGTCGCCGTGTTCGGCGGCGCAGTCTTCGACCATTTCGAGGAGGCCCGCGCGGTACTCCTCGTTGGTCGGACAGACCGAGGACCAGTCGAAATACGGTCGGTCGCGCGTCGCCGGAGCCCCGTCCTCGTCGACAGCCGCGAGGCCGGGGTTCGAATCGACAGCCGCGTTGTCGCCGAAACACGAGAGCATGTTCACCGCGCCCGAAATCGGCGCTTCGGCCCGGCCGGTCACGTCCTTGACTTCGTAGAAGCCGACGTCGAACTCGCTCCAGTCGACCTCCTCGGCGTTCCGCGTGACGACACCGTACATACTCGCCGTTTCGCCCCGAGCGGTATCAGTCCGTCGGGGCGGACCGAACCGCCGTCCGCCGAACGCCGGTCAGTCGTACCGGCGCTGGAGGTCCTCGACGTCCCCGAGGATTCCCGCGAGCTCGGTCCCCTTCTCGGTCAGCGCGTACGTGACCGTCGGCGGCGTCGCGGTCTCGTCGACGTCGCGCTCGACGAGACCCTCCTCTCGGAGGCTTTCGAGTCGCGCTGAGAGCGTGCTCGCCGGAAGCCCTTCGATCTCAGTTTTGATCTGGTTGAACCGCGCGTCGCGCCGGTCGAGCAGCCGAACGATGTGGAACGTCCACTTACAGCCCAAGAGGTTCCAGATCCCGCTCGCGTTCGACTCGTGGGTTTCCATTGCTGAAGGTGGTTCGAAATCGTGTCGGAGCTTCTATCAGCGTTACTACCTGATTTATTCTCGTTACGTGTGTACTGTTGACTCGGAACGATGACCGACCGACAGATCCCGGGATACAAACTCGGCGCGGAGAGCGTCCCCGAGCCGCCGATCACGACCGAGGAGTTCGATCGTCTCAAGCAGTCGGTCCTGTGGTCCGCGGAGGACGAGGAGTCCCTCCGAGCGGCCGGCGAGATACTCGAACCCCAGATCGAGGACGTCCTCGACGTCTGGTACGGCTTCGTCGGCGACCACGACTTCCTCGTCCGGTACTTCGGCGACGCCGAGACCGGCGAGCCGATCGACGAGTACCTCGATCGAGTTCGGGACCGTTTCGGCCAGTGGATCCGCGACACGTGCGATCCGCCCTACGACGAGTCGTGGCTGGCGTATCAGTTCGAGATCGGCCGTCGTCACCACCGCGAGGGGAAGAACCGGACCGACGACGTGGACGCGGTCCCGCACATCGATCTCCGGTACCTAATCGCGTTCATCTACCCGATCACGGCGACCGTCCGCGAGTTCCTCGAAAACAGCGACCGCTCGGCGGCGGAGATAGATAAGATGTACCACGCGTGGTTCAAGTCCGTCGTCCTGCAGGTGACGCTGTGGAGCTACCCCTACGCCCCCGAGGGCGACTGGTAGTGAAGGGCGTCTTCGGTGCGTTGGCCGCGAGTCCGCCGAGGAAGCGTTCCGTGTCGTCGCCGAGTGGGTGCCCGGCGCGAGACGCCGGTGTCGAGTCGGTCACCGCTATCGGGCGGTAGTCACAGCTTCGAGGAGCCGGGCGGAAGATCGTGGGCCGCGCGGTGGCGGAGGAGCGCCCCGCGCTGTTCGACCTCGACGACGAGGTCCGATCGTGGCTTGGCGACGCAGAGCAGGACGAACCCCGCGTCTCGGTCCACCTCGTAGTACCGACGCGCGTCCGACTGATCGATCTCGCCGTCGAGCAGCCGGCCGCCGCACGTGGTGCACCACCCCTGCTGGCAGTCGGCGGAGAGCCAGATGCCCTCCTCGCGAGCGCGAGAGAGGACGTACTCGTCGCTATCGACGGCGATCTCGACGGTCTGGCCCGCCTGTTCGAGCGGCGCGTCCGGCGGAACGCGTAGCTCGACCGAATACGTCGTCGCCGTCGCCGCCGTCTCGTCGCCGCTCATTGAAAAATTAGGAGAGAAGGCTACGCCGAGTCGTTGAAGCGGTTGTTCGTGGAGTAGGGCGCGTCACCGGGCTCACCGCGGATGAAGTGCCCGGCCGGATTGATCTCGTCGTCTCGCTCTTTGCTCAGCAGTTCGATGAACCACGCCTCGTGGTCGATCTCCTCGTTGAGGATGCGCGCCGCCATATCGTAGGTGCGCGGGTCCGCACCGTGAGTCATATCACAGATCTCACTCCACGTCCGGATCGCGCACCGCTCGGCCTCGAGCAGCACTTCGAGGATGTCCGCGACGTCGAGCTCCGAGACGTCGAAGCCGCCCGCGTCGTCCATCGGCGTGGGGACCTCCGCGTCCGGGCAGGAAGCCCGGTCGGCGAAGTCGCGGATGTCGTTCGGCAGGGCTCCGCCCAGTTCGTACACCCGCGGCAGAACCAACTCGAAGTGGGCTCGGTCCTCCAATCGAGCGTCCTCCGTGATCTCCTTGTAGTCCTCCTCGCCTGCGAGGTGCATTCGAAGGTTCGTATAGTAGTAGTAGGTGGTAAACTCCGCGCCGATCGCGTCGATCAGCTTCTCGCGGAGCTCTTCGGGGTCGACACCGCGTTCGCGGATCACCTCGGCACCGACGCGCTTACTCGTATCTCCCGGGGCGACACTGCCACTCGCGTGCTGTTTTTCGTCGGCCATCGTTCGAGCCTCCGTGTGAACGAACGGCCGGATGGTGATTGAATCTTGTGCTGGATATAGCCAATTATCGAACGAGAATCGTGAACCCACAGACAATTAAATTCAATATAACGGTATGATAGGCACCAGATATCCAGATTTATCCGACTAATCTCGTTTGAGTATTTTCAAGCTATCGGTACAATTATATTGGCATATACCAAGTCAAAGCTATGCGCGAGCTCGTCTTCACGGTCCAATACGAATCGGGGGTCGACCGTCTGATGGACCGATTCATCGACAGCCCGGACGTTCGAGCGGTCTCGACGGCGTGCTTTTCGACGACTCAGAGCATGTGGCGAGTCGACCACCTCCTCGGGAGCGAGGACGCACTCGACCGAATTCAGCGGGTCTATCTCGACGAGGAGTGGTGTAACGAGTGCCTCCACGCGGAGAACTGCGAGTCGCGACGCCGGTATGAACTGCTCGGCCGGCGGTCGGCCCACCGGGTGATCTACACGCACCGCGAGGAGGTCGACCTGTGTCACTCGATTCCCTACCTCGCCGCCGAGTACGTCGGTGACGGCGTGTTGCTCCGGACCGAACGCCAGCGTGACGAGTACCAGTGGCGGGCCCTGCTTCCCTCGGGTCGCCGACTCGGCACGCTCTTCGATACGATCGAATCGAGGCTCAGAGACGGCCTGTCCCTGGAGATGAAACAACTCACGGAGGTGAGCGACTGGGCCCCGCGCGCGCCGGTCACCGCGCGTCTTCCGGCCGAGCAGCGGGCCGTCCTCGAGGCCGCTGTCGACCGCGGATACTACGCGGTTCCCCGGGAGACGACGATCGAAGAGCTCGCCGACGACCTCGACGTGCCGCGGTCGACGCTACAGTACCGACTCCAGCGGGCCGAACAGCGGCTCATCGAGGACGTCTTCGAAAAATAGGCTCGGCGTTCGTTCGGCGTCCATTCACGTTCGTTTGGCGTTCGATCGGCGGGCCGCGTCCCGTGGTTACTCCTCGTCGATATCGACTTCGACGGGTTCGTCGCCGCCCGAGACGACGAAGTACACGAGCGCGATGAGAGCCAGTACCAGGATGAACTTCGATTTTCCGGACATACCCGTGAGTACTTGCCCTCGGTACAAAGTGGTTTCCCCTCGGTCGCTCGGCCGCCCCCGTCGGGCGGGAGATCGGTCAGGCGACGTCGAGGTGGGTCGCGATCTCGTCCTCGCGGACGATCTCACCGCAGTACTCACAGCGGAGCCCGTCGTCGAGGACGGCAAACCGTGTCTCGACCGGTTCGTCGGCGTTTGTGATGCAGTTGCGGTTCGGACACGCGAGCACGCCGGAGACCGCCTCGGGGCGGTCGATTCGCTTCTTTTCGATCACCTCGTACTCCCGGACGATGTTGATCGTCGCCTCCGGGGAGATGACCGCGAGGACGTCGACCTCCGATTGGCTCAACTCCCGGTCCTCGACTTTCACGATGTCCTTCGTCGCGAGCTTGTCGGAGGGGACGTTCATCCCGATCGAGACGCTCTCGCCGCCCGATCCGTCGATGCCGAGCAGTGCGAGGACGTTCAGCGCCTGCCCGGCCGCGAGGTGGTCGATGACGGTTCCGTTTCGGATCTTCGAGACGCGGAGTTCCCGGTCTGCGTCGGTGTCTGTCATCTGTCTCCCTCCGGTTCGGCGTTCGCCAAGAGCATATCCAAAAGCGCCATCCGCACGGGGACGCCGTTGTGCGCCTGCTCGAAGTACGTGGCGTAGTCGGTCCCGTCGACGTCCGGCGCGATCTCGTCGACGCGGGGGAGCGGGTGCATCACGGTCAGCGAGTCCTTGGCTGCCTCGAGGGCCGCGACGTCGATCTGGTACTCGCCGGCGACCTTCAGGTACTCGTTCTCGTCGGGGAAGCGCTCGCGCTGGATGCGGGTGACGTAGAGGACGTCGAGGTCCGTGAGCACGTCGTCGAGGGCGGTGTGCTCGCGGACCTGCGCGCCCGACGCGTGGAGGTCGTAGCGGACGCTCCGGGGGAGACTGAGGCTCTCGGGGCTGATGAAGTGCTGGCGGACGTCGAAGTTCGTCAGCGCCGAGGCCAGCGAGTGGACCGTCCGCCCGTACTTCAGATCGCCCATGATCCCGACGGTGATCCCGTCCAGCCCGGCGTTTTCACGCATCGTGTAGAGATCGAGAAGCGTCTGCGTGGGGTGTTGTCCGGCCCCGTCGCCGGCGTTGACGAGCGGCACGTCGACGAAATCGGTCGCCATCTTCGCCGCGCCCTCGGAGGGGTGTCTGAGGACGATCGCGTCGGCGTACCCCTCGACGACGCGCATCGTATCGGCCAGCGTTTCGCCCTTCTTGACCGAGGAGGATTCGACCGGCCCCATATCGATCGTCTGTCCCCCCAGTCGCTTCATCGCCGCATCGAAACTCATCCGCGTGCGGGTGCTCGGCTCGAAAAAGCAGAGACCGAGTACGGTGCCGGCGCGGCGACCCTGCCAAGCGGCCGGATCGGCGTCGATCTCCGCCGCGCGGTCGAGCACCGCCTCGATGTCGGCCCGCGAGAGCTGTGTCGCGGAGATGAGGTGGTCCTGACGCATCGTCTACGTACCCGCGGGGCAGAAACTTGAATCGCTCGGGTCGGTGTCGGCGCGTTGGATCCGGGGCGTCGAAACCCGGTGTGTCGGCGTCGGCAGCGACGCGTCGACCGCGTCACGACGAGCGAAAGGACGGACGAGTGATCGGATCCGGCCGAGTGCCTCGGGCCTACGGCCAGTTGCCGCTCTCGGAGTAGGCGTCGACGATGCGCTGGATCGCGACGACGTACGCCGCGGTGCGGAAGTTCGGCAGGTCGTGGGACTCGTAGGCGTCGACCAAGTCGCCGAACGCGCTCGTGATGACCGATTCGAGCTCTTCGTTCACGCGCGATTCGGTCCACGCGAAGCGCTGTCGGTTCTGCACCCACTCGAAGTACGAGACCGTGACGCCGCCGGCGTTCGCGAGGATGTCCGGGATCACGAGGACGTCGCGGTCGGTGAGGACGTCGTCGGCGGCGGGCGTGAGCGGCCCGTTGGCCGCCTCGGCGATCACGTCGGCTTCGACTTCCTCGGCCAGATCGCCGTCGATCGCGTTCTCGAGAGCCGCGGGGACGAGGAGATCGACGTCGAGCGTCAGCAGCTCCTCGTTCGTGCACGCTTCGGTGTCCCCGTAGCCGGTCACCGAGCCGGTCTCGTTCTTGTGCGCTTTCACCGCGCGGGCGTCCAGTCCGTCGGGGTCGTAGACGCCGCCAGAGGAGTCGGAGACGGCCACGACGGTCGCCCCGAGGTCCTCGAGTAGATACGCCGCGATCGACCCGGCGTTCCCGTAGCCCTGCACCGCGACGGTCGCCTCGGAGATGTCTCCGCCGAGGTACTCGAACGCCTCGCGCGCGGCGATCATCGTCGACCGTCCGGTGGCTTCGACGCGCCCCGCGCTCCCGCCGGAGCTGATCGCCTTCCCGGTGATGACCCCCGGTGCGGTCGTGTGTTCGAGCGTCTCGTAGGTGTCTTTGATCCAGTTCATCTCCCGCTGGCCCGTGTTCACGTCCGGTGCGGGGATATCGCGGTCGGGGCCGATCAGCGGGCGGAGCTCGGTCGCGAACGAGCGCGTGACCCGCTCCAGTTCGTCCGTCGAATACTCGTCGGGGTCGACGACGATGCCGCCCTTGCCGCCGCCGTACGGGATGTCGACGATGGCGCATTTGTACGCCATCCACCCGGAGAGCGCTTTGACCTCGTCGCGTGTGACGCCCGGGTGATAGCGAATGCCCCCCTTGTACGGACCCCGGTCGCCGTTGAACTGCGAGCGGAACGCTTTGAACCGCTCGACCGTTCCGTCGTCCAACTCGACGGAGAGGTTGAGTTCGAGCACCCGCTCGGGGTGTTTCAACCGGTCGATTACGTCGTCGCCGACGTCGAGATGCGCCGCCGCGTCGTCCACTTGCTCCTGTAAACTCTCGAAGGGATTTACATCGGACATAGTGAGACGTTCTAACGAGGGTGTTATAAATTTTGCAAACGCAGAATCTGTAATCGGAAATATATAAACACATATTTGTTTTACAGTATTATGAGTAATATTATGAATTTTCTAATTGAGTAGTTTATAGCCGAGAAGACGGTCGCTGTCCTTATAGATTGGACGAATAACCCGGTTGAATCTTATATCTGCCACTAACATCCTAAACTTCCGTGAGAATTATTAAATTTATTTATGTTTATATTATTTTCTCGGCGGCGCGTAGTTTTCATACCGAAAACGTATGTAGCAGTATCACGTCCAGTCGCCTATGAAGAAGAAGGCGAACCATCCCGTTCGGACGACCGAAAAGACGCTGCAACTGATCGAGACGCTCGACGCCGACGACGGCTTTCGACTCACTGAGCTGGAATCCGAACTCGAGATGAGCAAAAGCGGGATTCACAACCACCTCAGTACGCTCAGAGAGCACGGGTACGTCGAGAAGAACGGCGACGAGTACGCGCTCAGTTTGAAGTTCCTCTCTCTCGGCGGGCACGTCCGGAGCCGGTCGCCGCTGTACCGGTACGGACGGTCGAAGATTGATCAGCTCGCGGGCGACACGGGGATGCTCGCGAACTTGGCGACCGAGGAGAACGGCCGCGCCGTGTATCTGTATCAGTCCCGGGGAAACTACGCCGTCAACCTCGACACGCACGTCGGCTATCGGCTCCGAATGCACAATATCGGCATCGGCAAGTCGATTCTCGCACACCTCCCCCGCGAGCGCGTCGAGGAGATTCTGGATCGGTGGGGACTGCCACGGGCCACGGAGAACACCATCACCGACCGCGAGGAGCTGTTCGAGGACCTCGAACGGATCCGCGAACGCGGGTACGCGACGGACGACGAAGAGCGGACCGAGGGGCTGACGTGTATCGGCGCTCCCGTCCAGCTCGGCGGCGACGTGCTCGGCGCGATCAGCATCTCCGCTCCGACGAAGCGGCTGGGGAACGCGGGCTTCGACGACGACATCACCGCCGAAGTCGAGAGCACCGCCCACGAACTCGCACTGGACATCAAGTACGCCCGACAGTAGTCGCGCCGACGTCCCGTGGTCGGCGTCTCGCGGGACGCCTCGTAGCCGGACCCGACCGACCGTATGAGAACTATTATCATCTCGGTCGAGTGTAGTAGCGGGTATGCCGGAGATAGTCGACGGATACACGCACATCCTCACCGAACGGTTCTTCGAGGACCTGACCGCCGAGTTCGGGTTTCAGGGGCTCTCGGGGCGACCGGAGTTCCTCTGGGACGTCGAGGGACGGAAGAAAGACATGGCGGATTACGGCGTCGACAAACAGGTCATCACGCTCGCGCTCCCGACGCTGTTTCAGGGGATGGATCACGACCTCGCCCTCGAGATCACCCGCCTCGCGAACGACGAGGTCCGCCGCCTCGCCGACGAGAACCCCGACTCGTTCATCCCCGTCGGAACGATCCCGATGGTCAGCGAGGAGTTCATGGCCGAGTTCGACCGCTGCGTCGATGACCTAGAGATGGCGGGCGTGCAGATCTTCTCGAACATCGACGGGCGCCCCCTCGACGACGACCGCTTCTGGCCGCTGTTCGAGCGCGCGGAGGCGACCGACACCCCGCTGTGGATCCACCCGCAGCTCTGGGAGTGGTACGAGTGGGCCTCGGAGTACATGGAACACCGGCTCTTCGGCTGGCCGTTCGACACGACGCTCGCGCTGTCGCGGCTCGTCTTCGGGGGCGTGATGGAGGCGTACCCAGACCTCAAGATCGTCTCTCACCACGGCGGCGGGATGGTCCCCTACTACGGCCGACGCATCGAGATGTTCTACCAGCAGCGGCAGGCCTACCCGGAGAACTACCCGGGCTTTCACGAGAACGCCGCCGACCTGTCCGAACCCGCGGAGGAGTACTTCAAGAAGTTCTACGCCGACACGGCCGTCTCGGGGTCGACGCCGGCGCTCGAATGCGCGGAGTCGTTCTTCGACGACGGACGGGTCATATTCGGCACGGACTACCCCTTCAGCCCCGAGCGAGGGCGCCAAACCGTCGACGTCACGATCGACGCCGTCGAGGCGATGGACGTCGACGAGGCGACGAAGGCCGACGTGTTCGCCGGCAACCTCTATGAGCTGATCGAGTGACGAGTCCGTTTTCAGTCCGATAACTCGGAGCTGTGATCGTCCCGCGGACGCATCCCTATTCACCGGAACGAAACAGGCGTACGTATGTTATCGCGAGCGACACCCGGTCGTTGTTCCGAGTGCGACGCCCTAAGACAGACGTTTTCGCACGTCTCACTGGATTTTCGTATAGAAAACGATATGGGGGATTATTCTCGGTGAGAAAACGGTCGGCTCGTGCGCGTTATTCGGCGCGGACTTCGATCGAACCGAGGTTCGCGAACTCGATGGTGTAGACGTCGCCGGGTTCGATGTCGATCGCGGCGGAGATGCCCCCGCTCATCACCAGTTCGCCCGCGCGGAGACCGTCGTCGACGTCGTCGAGTCGCTCGGCGAGCCACGCGACCGGACGGGCGGGATTGCCCATGATGTCCGCTCCGAGGCCCGTCGCCTCGACCTCGCCGTTCACGGAGACGGCCACGCTCTCCATCTTCAGGTCGACGTCGGTGACGTCGCGGTACTGCTCGCCGACGATGACCTTGCCGGCGGAGGTGAGATCGGCGATCACGTCTTGGGCGGAGGGGATCGACCAGCCTTGGAACCGGCTCTCGAGGATCTCCACGACGGGGACGACGGCCCGCGTGGACGTGAGAACGTCCATCGTCGAGACGGGCGGTTCGAGGTCCTCGTCCAGAATGAAGCCGATCTCGGCCTCAATTCGCGGCGCGATCATCTCGTCGGTCGGGACCGGCTCGTTCTCCAGTACTGTCTCGTGGGCGACGTAGCCAAAGATCGGCTCCGGGATGCCGAGTTGCTCCTGTTTCGCCTCGCTGACGAGTCCGAGTTTGTGCCCGACGATGTCTTCGCGCCCGCCGGCGCTGAGGCGGTCGAACACCTCGAACTGAATGCGGTAGGCGTCCTCGGTGGAGAACTCCGTCTCGTCGGACAGCGGGGCGATCGGCTCCTTCCGGTCGTAGGCCTCATAGAGCGTCGTCGCGAGGCTGTCGATCTCGTCTTGGCTGAGTGGCATACATCACTCACGTCCACTGGTGGACTCATTATACTTTCGACAGACGGCGCTCCGTCCGGTGGGTGAGGAGGTACCGGAAGGTAAGTGAAAACAGTTACTCGAACACGTTCGGTATATAATGATCCCCCGGTACCGATGCCGACATTATTTTACTCGTGCGTGCCGTCGTACGACGTGTATGTCCGAAGCCGAACCAGCCCCGACAGTCTCGATCGACGCCCCGTGGAACGCCCTCTATATCGACGGCGAGTGGATCACCCCCGAGGGGCGAGACCAGATCGACGTGCGGAATCCCACCACCGGCGAGTCGATCACAGCCGTCCCCGCCGCGAGCGTCGAGGACGTCGACCGCGCGTTCGAGGCGGCGACGCGGGCACAGGCGGACTGGGCGACGACGACGCCCGACGAGCGCGCGGCGGTCGTCAGGCGGACGGCCGACCTCATCGACGAGTACGAGTCGGAGATCCGCGAGATACTGGCGGTCGAGACCGGTGCCACGAAGTCCAGACACGACATCGAACACGGCGGAACCGTCACGTTCGTCCACGACGCCGCCTCGTTCGCGTTCCGCGCCTCCGGCGGCCACAACCAGTCGAAGATCCCCGGCAAGGAGAACATCATCCAGCGCGAACCGGTCGGCGTCGTCGGCGTGATCTCGCCGTGGAACGTTCCGCTGAAGCTCTCGATCCGCGCGGTCGCGCCCGCGATCGCCCTCGGCAACAGCGTCGTCCTCAAGCCCGCACAGGAGTCGTCGATCTCCGGGGGGCTGCTGCTCGCTCGGCTGTTCGAGGAGGCCGGACTCCCCGACGGCGTGCTGAACGTCGTCCCCGGCGAGGGGTCCGTCGCCGGCGACCGGACGGCCGCTCACCCCGACTGCGACGTCGTCGCCTTCACAGGGTCGACGGAGGCCGGCCGCTTCGTCGGCCAGAACGCCATCGACCACTTCGCCTTCCCGGCGCTGGAGCTCGGCGGCAACAACCCCCACGTCGTGCTCGAAGACGCCGACCTCGATCAGGCCGTCGACGCCGGGGTCTTCGGGACGTTCTGGAACCAGGGACAGGTGTGCATCTCGATCAACCGCCACCTCGTCCACGAGTCGCTGTACGACGAGTACGCCGAGCGACTCGCCGAGCGCGCCGCGGCTCTGAAGGTGGGCGATCCGCTCGACGACGACGTCGTGATCGGACCGATCATCAACGAGGACCAGCGCGACGAGATGATGGCGTACATCGAGCGGACGGTCGAGGAGGGCGGCACGCTCCTGACGGGCGGCGAGGCCGACGGGCTGTTCGTCGAGCCGACCGTCATCGCGGACGTCACGAACGATATGGCGGCGGCGTGTAACGAGCACTTCGGCCCCGTCGCACCGATCATCCCGTTCGGTGACGACGCGGAGGCCGTCGAGTTAGCGAACGCCACCGAGTACGGGCTCGCCGCCTCGGTGCACTCGGCCGACCGCGGCCGCGCCCGAGACGTCGCGGACCAGATCGAGGCCGGGATGGTCCACGTCAACGACCAGACGGTCAACGTCGAGCCCCACGTGCCCTTCGGCGGGGTGAAAGACTCCGGTCTCGGCCGGTACAACGGCCAGTGGATCATCGACGAGTTCACGCAGACGAAGTGGACGTCTGTCCAGCGCGAGCCTCGCCAGTACCCGTTCTAGGCTTTCGGCGGCCCCTCCCGCCGCCGCTGGTCGAGTCGCGGGCTGTCCTCCTGATTGCCAAGCGAAGTTATTTGTACGTCAGATTCATATAGGTGGATATGTCGTTAGATGCGGCGATCGTCGGACCGGGTAACATCGGTACCGACCTGATGTACAAGATACTCGATCGGGGAGAGGAGATCGATCTCCAGCGGATGATCGGTATCCTCCCGGTCGAGGAGTCGGAAGGGCTACAGGCGGCCGTCGATGAGGGCGTCGACGTCGGGACCGACGGTATCGACAGCGTCAAAGAGCACGCAGACGAGTTCGATGTCGTCTTCGAGGCCACGAGCGCGGGGATTCACGAGCAGCACGCCCCCGTCTACAAGGATCTCGGCCTGTTCGCTGTCGACCTCACGCCGGCCGCGATCGGCCCCTACACCGTCCCCGTGGTCAACGTCGAGGAGGTACTGGCGAGCGGGAACGACAACATCAACATGGTCACCTGCGGCGGACAGGCGACCATCCCGCTGGTGCACGCCGTCGACCGCGTCGCCGACGTCAAGTACGCGGAGATGCTCTCGCACATCTCCTCGAAGAGCGCCGGACCGGGGACCAGAGGGAACATCGACAAGTTCACGCAGACGACCGCCGCGGGCCTCGAGGAGGTCGGCGGGGCCGACGAGGGGAAGGCGATCATCACGCTGAACCCGGCGGAACCGCCGATTATGATGCGGAACACCGTCTACACGATGGTCCACGAGAGCGCGGACATCGACGAGGTCCGCGAGTCGGTCGCGGATATCGAATCGGAGGTCCAGACGTACGTCCCCGGCTACGACGTCACGCTCGAACCGACGGTCAAAGACCAAGACGACGTCGCCTTCGACCTCAAAGACTCGATCATCCTCACCACGATGATCGAAGTCGAGGGCGAGGGACAGCACCTGCCCCCCTACGCGGGCAACCTCGACATCATGACAAGCGCAGCACTCGGAGCCGCCGAACGGGTCGCACAGCAACCGGCCGACGCCGACGCTATCGGAGGTGTGAGCGATGACTGACGCTGACGTGCGGCTGGTCGACATGACGCTCCGCGACGGGATGCACGCCGTCGACCACCAGTTCACCCCCGAGGAGATGGCCGAGGTCGCCGCGGCGCTCGACGCCGCCGAGATGGACGTCGTCGAGGTCTCCCACGGCGACGGGATGGGCGGCTCCTCGATCAACTACGGGTTCTCGGCGGCCACGACCGAGGAGTACCTCGACGCGGTCGTCCCCGAACTCACCGACACGCAGCTCTCGGTGCTGTTACTCCCCGGTATCGGGACCGTCGAGGAACTCGATATGGCCGTCGACCGCGGGGCCGACATCTGTCGGATCGCGACGCACGTCACCGAGGCCGACATCTCGGAGGACCACTTCGGCTACGTCAAAGACCGCGGCCTCGAGGCCAACGGCCTGCTGATGCTCTCGCACATGGCCGGGCCCGAGCGGATCCTCGAAGAGGCGAAGCTGATGGAGGAGTACGGCGCCGACGCCGTCTACCTGATGGACTCGGCGGGCGCGCTGCTCCCGAACGACGTCCGCGACCGCATTCGCCCGCTCGTCGACGAGCTCTCGATCGACGTCGGCTTCCACGCCCACAACAACCTCGGGCTCGGTATCGGGAACACGCTCGCCGCGCTCGAAGAGGGCGCGGTGACGACGGACGGCTGTCTCCGCGGGCTGGGCGCGGGCTCGGGCAACGCGCAGATGGAGGTCCTCGTCGGCGTCCTCGAAAAGGCGGGCTACGACATCAACCCGGACTTCTTCGGCGTGATGGACGCCGCAGAGGACGTCCTCGTCCCGATGATCGACGACGACGAGATGCCGGAACTCGACAACGACTCGCTGATGCTCGGCTACGCCGGCGTCTACTCGTCGTTCCTCCGGCACACCCGCCGCGCCGGCGAGCGCTACGGCATCGACCCCCGCGAGATTCTGGTCGAACTCGGGGAGATGGAGGTCGTCGGCGGCCAAGAGGACCTGATCACCGACGTCGCCTCCCGACTCGCGGCGGAGCGAGACGGCGCGGCCGCCGAGGCCGCCTCGGACGACTGATCGGCACCGGACGCTCTGCGGTTTTTCGCGGCTCGGTTTTCAAAACGGCTGCTGCGAGCGTTCGTCGACGGCGGAGTCGTCTCCCCGCGCGTACGGACCCGGTCGCGCTTACAGATCGTCGCGCGGCTCGATGAGCTCGAGGACGTGTCCGTCTGGGTCGGTGACGAAGGCGATCCGCGCGCTCACGCCCGTCGAATCGAGCGGCCCGCGGAGGAGTTCGCTGTCGGTCTCCTCGGTCAGCCGCTCGACGAGGGCGTCGGTGTCGTCGACCTCGAGTGCGAGGTGGTCGAAGCGACGGGTCGATGGCTCGCCGACGTCGTGGTCGGGGTTGTGCTTGAACTGGATCTCCGTCTCGCTCTCGCCGCGGACGTAGACGTTTCGGGCGTCGTCGCCGCCGACGAAGTCGTTGGTCTTCTCTAACCCGAGCGCTCCGACGTAGAACTCGAGCGTCCGATCGACGTCCGATACCCAAATGGCGCTGTGGATGACGTCCATACCGACCGTGGGTCGGGCGGTCGCATAAATGTCGGGGATCGGCACGCGCGGCCGGCTCGGGACCGTTGCGGCCGTCCCCGTAGCCCGCTCAGCGCCGCGCGTCGGGCGGATCACTAACCTATTTTACGCCTCCGCCGGAAGCGGGTGTATGGTATCAGCAGACACGCGAGAGGAGCTGGCTGCGGCACTCTACACGGCGCTGCGAACGCAGGAGCCGATCGACCGCCTCACGGCCGAACACGACCTCACGATGGCGGACGCCTACGACGTCCAGACGCGGCTCATCGAGCGCCGACTCGAGGACGGGGCGGAGATCGTCGGCCACAAGATCGGCCTGACGAGCGACGGTATCCAAGAGCAACTCGGCGTCGACGAACCCGATTTCGGTCGACTGCTTGATACGATGTTCGTCGAGGGACGGGAGATTCCGAACGGGGACCTACTCCAGCCGCGGGTCGAACCCGAAATCGGGTTCATCATGGACGAACCGCTCGAGCCGCCGGTGACGTATCTCGACGTCCTCGAGGCGACTGGCGCCGTGCTTCCCGTCCTCGAGGTCATCGACAGCCGCGTCCGCGACTGGGATATCCGGATTCAGGACACGATCGCCGACAACGCCTCGTCGGCGCTGTATCTCGCGGGCGAGCAGACGACGCTCCCGGACGGGGGCGACCTCTCGCTTGAGGGCGTCAAACTCCACAAGAACGGCACGCTCGAATCCGCCGGCGTCGGCGCCGCCGTCCTCGATCATCCCGCGCGCTCGGTCGCGTGGCTCGCGAACACGCTTTCGGACCTCGACGAGCGGATCGAGGCGGGCCACGTCGTGCTGAGCGGGTCGCTGACGCCGGCGGTCGATCTCGCGCCGGGCGACGTGGTCGCAGTCGAGTTCACCTCGATCGGGACCGTTAACGCCCGCCTCGCCGAGGAGTAATCGATAGCGAGGCGACTCGCGATAGCGAAGCGTCGTCGAGAAGAAACCGCAGCAAGGAGACGCAGAAACCGAACGCGACGCGGCCGCAGAGCGCGCCGTCGAGTCGTCGACGCCTACTCGGTATACGGGATGCCGCCGAGGCTGTACTGCGTGCCGAACCACTGGTGGTCCTCCTCGGAGCCGATGCTCTCCTGCCAGACGACCGTGTCCCAATCGGGCTCGAAGTTGAGATAGCCCGGGCCGGCGAACAGTTCGAGTCGGATGTCGCTGGCGGGGTCTTTGACGTAGAGGTAGTTCGCGTTCGTGATGGCGTGCTTTCCGGGCCCGCCGTCGATCTCGACGTTGTTCTCAGAGAGGATGTCCGCGGCGTCCCAGAGGTCCTGGAGGTGATCGAGGTGGTAGGCGATGTGGTGGAACTCGCGTTTCTCCTCTTCGAGGCGGTGGACCGCGATGTCGTGTGGGAGCGGGGTCTTCGCGTACCACCAGCCCCACGTGGTGCCATCCTCGGATTTGAAGACCTCGTTCAGCCCCATGTCGAACTCCTCTTCGAAGAGTCGGGCGGTCGCCTCGGGGTTGCCGTCCTGCACGTGCGTGTGATCGATCCGCTGGGGGTAGACCCGGTTCGCGTACTCGGGGCTGTACCGGCGCATCGGGATGTTCGAGCGCTGCTCGCCGTCGATGTCCGGCTTGTCCATCTCGTAGTAGATCTCGAAGCGGTGGCCCGCCTCCGACTCGAACATGATCGAGTCGCCGATACCGGCCTCGTGGCCGTCCTCGGTCCACCACACCTCGCGGCCGAGGTCTTCGAACCGCTCGGCGAACTCCGCGACGGACTCGGGGTCCTGCGCGCGGAACGCGATGTGGTCGACGGCCCCCGCCTCGCCCTCGGTGAGGCTCATCGTGTGGTGCTCGTAGTCGCGGAGCGCACAGAGGTACGCCGTGTCGTCGTCGCGCTCGACGACTTTCATCCCCATCAGGTCGCGGAAGAACCACAATGATTCCTCGATATCGGGCGTCTCGAACGCTATGTGCCCGAGTTTGGCTAGTTCTGCCATACTCAACGGATTGGTATTTATCTTATATACATTTTTCTAAGCCGTACACGAGAACGAAACGTCCGACGGGAACAGAACGCGTCCGCGAGGCGACGCGGTCAGTCCGCCTGCGCGGCGTCGGCGGCGAGGTCGCCGGGGACGACGCCGTCGTCGGTCCAGCCGCGGGCGGCGTAGTACTCCTGGATCGAGGATTCGAGGTCCGGGAGGTCGTAGGGGAGGCGGTCGTCCTCGCTGTCGACGCCCCGCTGATTGGCGAAGTGGCGCTCGAGGTTCACGATGCGGTTGCCGACGGCGAGGATGTCCTCGTAGTCCTCGTCGAACAGCGCCTCGAAGACCTCCTCTTCGATGACGCGGCCGAGGCCGAACTGACAGAGGACGGCGCTGTCGCGGACCGCGTTGCGGTTCTCGTGGTCGATGAGGAACTCGGACTTGCCGGCGGTGCCCTCCGCGGGAATGACGTCGTTGTACTCCGGAATCATCAGCGTCGAGAACATGTGATCGGCGCCGCGGGTCCCGACGGCGTAGGAGAGCCCCTGCCCGTGGACGACGCGGCCGTCGTGGGCGGCGAAGTCCATCCCCTTCACCGTCCAGTTCTCGACGCCGAGGTCCTCGTGGATGCGGTCGATGCCCTCGGCGAGCTTGTCGCCGACGCCCTCGCGGTGGGCGATCTTCTCGATGAGTTCGTGGATCAGTTCGACGTTCCCGAACTCGTCCTCGCTCGCGAGGTACGCGGCGATGGTGTTGCCGCAGGAGATGGTGTCCATCCCGAGATCGTCACACAGCTCGTTGGACTTCATGATCTCGACGATGTCGTCGACCGCCGAGTTGCTGCCGAAGGCCATCACCGTCTCGAACTCGGGCCCCTCCGTCTCCAGACCGCTCTCCTCGTCGCGGGTCGGCAGCTTGCAGGCGAACGCACAGACCGAACAGGCCGCCTTCTTATACTTCTTCTCCTCGACGCGGTCGCCGTTGATCTTCTCGGCGTGCTCGAAGGACAGCTCCGAGAAGTACCGCGTCGGCAGCGAGAAGTTGTCGTTGAGGACCTGCACGAGGTGGGTGGTCCCCTGCCGGCGGAAGATGTCGTCGCTGGTCGCCGCCTGCCGGTGGACGTCCATCTGAATGTCCTCGTTGGGGAATTCCACGTCGGGTGCGGAGTCGCCCTCGAACGTGAGACACTTGACGTTCTTCGAGCCGAGGACCGCGCCGAGACCGCCGCGGCCGAAGGCGCGCTCGTCGTACGTCATCGGCGCGGCGAACCGGACCTCGTTTTCGCCGGCGGGGCCGATCGTCACGAGGTTCTCGCTCTCGAAACCGTACCGGTCGTTCATCTCCTCCGTGACCTCGGGGACCGTCGCGCCTTCGAGTTCGGGGACGGCCTCGAACTCGACGCCCTCATCGCTGACGTGGACGGCGATGAGCTCGTCGCTCTCGCCGGCGATCTCGACGACCGAGTGGCCCGTGCCGACGAAGTTCCGCGAGAGGTAGCCGCCGGCGTTCGAAGAGAGGAGCGAGCCGGTGAGCGGCGAGACGCCGGTCATGTTCATCCGTCCGGTGAAGCTCATCGAAGACTGTTGGAGCGGGCCGGAGGCGAGATAGAGGCGGTTCTCCGGGCCGAGCGGGTCGGCGTCGAACGGGATCCGGTCGTGAGCGAGCTTCGTCGAGACGCCGCGGCCACCGATGAACGCTTCGAGTTCGTCGTCGATAGCTGTCGTCTCTGCCGTCCGGTCTCCCACGTCGACCGTCAGCAGCGATCCGTTGGCGTGGAGCATCGTACTGAAATACGCAAGCGAATACAAAAACCCGTCGCCCGCGCGCGGGCTGTCGTCTCCGTTCGGCGCTCGCGCCCGTGCGGCGCCTACGCGGCGATCGAGAGGATGGCGAGTTGGATCGGAACGAGGAGGACGATCGTCGCGAGCGTGACCGCGGCGACGACCCGGATCAGCTCTCGGGCATCGACGATCTCGTACGCGAGGATCACGACGAGCACGGCGGACTGATACGGGAATACGGGCATCATCAGCGCGGTGACCTCGGTCAGCGTGATCGGGAGCACCGGGAGCCCCGCGTCGGCGGCGAACGCGCTGACGACCGGGGTCACGACGCTCGCGGCCGCCAGTCCGCTGATGACGAACATCAAAAGGACGGTGAACGCGAAGACGATCGCGAGGACGACGAACAGCGAGGCGTCGGCGGGAACGACCGCCAGCAGTCGCTCGGCGAGCGCCGTGGCGACGTTCGTCTGGGTCAGCCCCTGCCCGATCGCCAGCACGGCGGCGACGAAAAAGAGGATCGAGAAGTCGACGTCGCCGAGGGTCTCCTCGAAGTCGGCGACGCCGACCACCGGCAGAAACGCCAGCACGACCACGAGCATCGCCCCGTATACCGGGTGCAGTCCGTGGAAGACGTCCGTCACCCACACGCCGACACCCGCGAGCAGGATCGCGAGCATCCGGCGTTCGGACCCTCCAATCGCGTGCGTCTCCGCGCGGTCGGGCTCGAGCTGTAGTTCCGACGTCGGTCGATACAGCGCGTACACGACGCCCACGATGACGAGGAGGCGCCCGACCCCCATCACGGGGAACATGAGGACGAACCACTCGGTCCAAGCGATCGAGGCCCCGGTGATCGACTCGAAGATGCCGAGCACGACGATGTTCGGCGACCCGCCGGTGAGGACGCCGGCGGTACCGAGATACGTGATCAAGATCGGGCCGAAGAACAGCCCGAGGCGCACTCGCCGTGAATCGAACCGTCGGCCGACCTCGAGCACCACGGGAGCGAGCACGAGCACCCGGACGATGCCGACGGGGATCACCAAGACGAGAAGCAGGCCCGCGGCGGACAGGCTGACGAGCAGGCGACGGTACGTCCGCGCGGCGTCGGTCGACGGCGCGTCGCCGGAGACGCGGTGGATGACCCAGCGGCCGGCCCAGCCCGCGAGCCCGCTCCGGCGGGTCGCCTCGCCCATCACGAGGCCGAACGCGATCAGCCACGTCGCCGGCGATCGAAAGCCCGAGAGCGCGAGGTCGAGCGAGAATGCGAGCCCGATGAGCCCGATACAGAGGACGCCGGTGTAGGCTGGCGAAAACAGGTTCCCCACCCAGAGGACGATACAGAACGCGGTGATCGAGAGCATCGTCGCCCCGGCCGGCTCGAACGGGGCGGCGAACCTCACGGCGGCCGCGGCGGCGACGCTCAGCGGCACCGAGAGGTTCGACGGGGACAGAGACCGGGACACGGATCGCAACGTCATATCGCGCTAGCGCCCCTGCTGTCGCTCGCTCCGCGTTGGATCGGGGAGTGGGTTTCTGTGGCGCATCTGCTCTGACCATTTGTGCCGCAATAGTAATAACGAGGGGTTGGGGCAAACGCTCGACGGCGGGGCGGGTAGCGCGCTCACTCGCGGACGGGGGTCCGGTAAATATTATATACTCCGCGACAGTTATCAGATGGTATTTCCAGTCCCGTATGAATCAGTTCACCACGCATTTCCGATCATGACAGCACCCACCTACGCGGACGGCACCGACGACCGAACAGTCGCCGAATCGATGCTCCGATCGCTGGCCGATCACGGCGTCGAGTACGTCTTCTCGAACTTCGGGACCGACCACACGCCGTTCATCGAGGCGGCCGCGGGGCTCCGCGAGGACGGGGCGGGCGACGCGATCCCGGAGTTCTTGGTCTGTCCGCACGAGTTCGTCGCGCTCTCGGCCGCCCACGGCTACGCGGTCGCGTCGGGCGATCCGCAGGCCGTGCTCGTCCACGTCGACGTGGGCACGCAGAACCTCGGGGCGGCGATGCACAACGCCCACCGCGCGAACGCGCCCGTGTTCGTGATCGCCGGGCTCTCCCCGGTGACCGACGAGGGTTACCCCGGATCGCGGGACAATCCGATCCACTACGCACAGGACGTCTTCGACCAGTCCTCGATCGTCGAGGAGTACTGTCGGTGGACCCAAGAGTACCGGCTTCCCGCCGACCCGAACGAGATCGTCAGGCGCGGGCTCGAACGCGCCGCATCGTCGTCGCCGGGACCCGTGTATCTTACGGCGGCCCGGGAGGCGCTCGAAGCGCCGTCGCCGGCGGAGCCGGGAGCGGTCCGTCCCGTCCGGCCGGCCCGACCGGCCGGCCCCGACGACGACTCGCTCGCGCCGATCATCGAGCTCCTCGACCGGGCGGATCGGCCGCTGGTGGTCACGAGCGGGGGGATCAGTGCGCTCGGTGACCCGTCCTTCGACGCGCTCGTCGACTTCGCCGAGACCGTCGGCGCGGGCGTCGTCGAGCACATGCCACAGGTCCTGTGCTTCCCGCGTGACCACGACCTCCACGTCGGGTGGGAGCCGACAGACGCCGTTCGGGAGGCGGACCTGCTCGTCGTGCTCGAATCCGACGTCCCGTGGGTCCCGTCGAAGACGTCGGTCCCCGACGACCTTGAGGTCGTCCAGATCGACACGAACCCCTCGAAGCCGTCCTACCCGAACTGGTCGTTCGAGATCGACCACTCGGTGATGGCCGACCCGGCCGCGTCCCTCCGCCGGCTCACCGAACGCGTCGGGAGCGACGCCGGCGGCGACGGCGATGTCTGGCGACGGCTGCACCGGGAGCGGCGCGCCGCGGCGGCCGAGCACGTCGCCGCCGAGCGCGACGCCGGTCACCTCGACGCGGCCGTCCTCTCGGATGCGATCAGCGAGTTCGTCGACAGGGAGACGATCGTCCTGCAGGGAACGACCACCAATCGGACGCCGGCGCTCGAACACATCCCG